>NZ_JBITFB010000048.1:0-56261 GCF_044455625.1 Kitasatospora sp. NPDC051164
GGACCAACGACATCAGCCACGGTGACCTGGTCCGCAACAACCCCGACCAGACCATGACCATCGACCCCTGCAACCTGCAGTTCCTCTACCAGGGCTACGCCCCCAACACGCCGACGAACACCACCTACCTGCAACTTCCGTACCGGCCGGGCGTCCTCACCCTGCAGCGCTGACCCGCACCCTGCAGCGCTGACCCGCCCGATCCACGGTGATCGCGATGCGGTGCGGTCCGCCGACGCGTGGACGAGCGGTTCACGGCGTGGGTGACTCCACCTGCTGACCGATACTCACCGCCCTGAGGAACCCCAGCCGCGCGTCGGCTGGGGTTCCTCTCCTTCGTGGGGCCCGTCCAACCGACGGCTCTGTCCCGTCATCGGACTGGCGATCACCCGCGAGGCCGTCCCGGTCGGCTGCTGGACCTGGCTCGGCAACACCAGCGGCGCTACCGTGCCGATGACCGAAGATGAGCGGCCTCCAGGCCCAGGAACAGCCCCTGACCAGGCCTTATCCCTCACGGAGCCGTGGCCGCACAACCCCCCGGCGGCACCTCATACCCATTCTTCCCAGGTCAACCCCCACGTTGAGCCCGCCCTTGGGCCTGCCAACTGTCGAACTCGGGCGGCTCGTCGAGTGGTCGACGAGGCCGACAGCACAGCCCGGGAAACCACTCCGACACATCGGGGTAACGGTTCGAAACCGGTCTCTTGACGTGTCTGTTGTTAGCGTTAACACTCAGGCAACGTAACCCGAGAGCAGCTGGCTCGGCAGCATTCGGCGCACCACTGGAGGAACTGTGCGTAAGGCAATAGCGGGACTCGCCACGGCGGCACTCGCCCTGACGCTGTCGGCCTGCGGGCAGAGCAGCAACGGCGTCGGCGACGGTGCCGCCAAGAGTGCCGACGCCAAGGGCGGCACCATCGGCATCGCGATGCCGACCAAGTCGTCGGAGCGCTGGATCAACGACGGCAACAACATGGTCAAGCAGTTCCAGGCCCAGGGCTACAAGACGGACCTCCAGTACGGCGACAACGTCGTCGAGAACCAGGTCTCGCAGCTCGAGAACATGATCACCAAGGGCGACAAGCTCCTGGTGGTCGCGGCGATCGACGGTGCGGCACTCACCGACGTGCTGCAGAAGGCCGCCGACGCGAAGATCCCGGTGATCTCGTACGACCGCCTGATCCGTGGCACCAAGAACGTCGACTACTACGCGACCTTCGACAACTTCAAGGTCGGCGTCCTGCAGGCCACCTACATCGCCGACCAGCTCGGGCTGAAGGACGGCAAGGGCCCGTTCAACATCGAGCTCTTCGCCGGCTCGCCGGACGACAACAACGCGGGCTTCTTCTTCAACGGCGCGATGAGCGTGCTCAAGCCGTACATCGACTCGAAGAAGCTGGTGGTCCAGAGTGGCCAGACCGAGTTCAACCAGGTCGCCACGCAGCGCTGGGACGGCGGGGTCGCACAGTCCCGGATGGACAACCTGCTGAGCAAGTCGTACACCTCCGCGCACGTGGACGCCGTCCTCTCGCCGTACGACGGCATCTCGATCGGCATCCTGTCCTCGCTCAAGGGCGTCGGCTACGGCGGTACCGGCAAGGCACTGCCGATCGTGACCGGCCAGGACGCCGAGCTGGCCTCGGTGAAGTCGATCATCGCGGGTGAGCAGACCGAGACCGTCTACAAGGACACCCGTGAGCTGGCCAAGGTCACGGTGCAGATGGCCAACGCCGTGCTGACCGGTGGCAAGCCCGAGGTCAACGACGAGAAGCAGTACAACAACGGCGTCAAGGTCGTGCCGGCCTACCTGCTCGACCCGGTGAGCGTCGACAAGGCGAACTACCAGAAGGTGCTGGTGGACGGCGGCTACTACACCGCCGACCAGCTCAAGTAGCCTGTCGGCCCGAACCCGGGCCACACCCCGAGCCGGCGGAGCCGGCGGCGGACCGCCCCGACCGATCCCGCCGCCGGCGCCGCCCCCAAGCGAACGGATGCACCACATGGCCGGACCCGTCCTCGAGATGCGTTCGATCAGCAAGTCCTTCCCCGGCGTCAAGGCCCTCTCGGACGTGAACCTCACCGTCGCGCCGGGTGAGGTTCACGCCATCTGCGGCGAGAACGGCGCCGGTAAGTCGACCCTGATGAAGGTCCTCAGCGGCGTCCACCCGCACGGGTCCTACGACGGGGAGATCCTCTTCGAGGGCGAGCCCTGCGCCTTCAAGGACATCAGGGCGAGCGAACACCGCGGAATCGTCATCATCCACCAGGAACTCGCCCTGGTCCCCTACCTCTCGATCGCCGAGAACATCTTCCTCGGCAACGAGCACTCCCGCCGGGGGATCATCGACTGGAACCGGGCTCTCGGCCATGCGAAGGAGTTGCTCGCGCGGGTCGGCCTGCCCGAGCACCCGCAGACCAGGGTCGCCGACATCGGCGTGGGCAAGCAGCAGCTGGTGGAGATCGCCAAGGCGCTCGCCAAGCAGGTCAAGCTGCTCATCCTGGACGAGCCCACCGCCGCGCTCAACGACGAGGACAGCCGCAAGCTTCTCGACCTGATCCTCGAGTTCAAGGCGCAGGGCATCTCCTGCATCATCATCTCGCACAAGCTCAACGAGATCGCGCGGGTCGCCGACGCCGTCACCATCCTGCGCGACGGCCGGACCATCGAGACCATCCAGGTCGGCGAGGAGGGCATCGCCGAGGACCGGATCATCCGTGGGATGGTCGGCCGCGACCTCGACCACCGCTTCCCCGAGCGCGAGCCGTACACGGGCGAGGACGCGGGGGAGATCGCCTTCGCGATCGACGACTGGACGGTGTTCCACCCGATCGACCAGCACCGCAAGGTGGTCGACGGTGTCTCGATCAACGTGCGGCGCGGCGAGATCGCCGGCATCGCAGGCCTGATGGGCGCCGGCCGGACCGAGTTGGCGATGAGCGTCTTCGGGCGCTCGTACGGCCGGTACGCCGGCGGCCGGGTCGAGCTGAACGGCACGGAGATCCGCACCCGGACCGTCCCCGAGGCGATCAAGCACGGCCTCGCGTACGTCACCGAGGACCGCAAGCACTTCGGGCTGAACCTGATGGACAGCATCGGCCGGAACATCTCGCTCAGCGCGCTGGGCAAGGTCTCGAAGCGCGGGATCGTCGACGAGTACGCGGAGTCCCGGGTCGCCGAGTCCTACCGCAAGAGCATGAACATCAAGGCCCCGTCGATCTTCGCGGCCACCGGCAAGCTCAGCGGCGGCAACCAGCAGAAGGTGGTGCTGAGCAAGTGGATCTTCTCGGCGCCCGAGGTGCTGATTCTCGACGAGCCCACCCGGGGCATCGACGTCGGCGCGAAGCACGAGATCTACACGGTCATCGGTGAGTTGGCGGCGCAGGGCAAGGCGATCCTGATGATCTCCTCCGAACTGCCCGAGCTCCTCGGCATGTGCGACCGCGTCTACACCATGGCCGAGGGCCGGCTGACCGGCGAGGTCCAGCGGGCGGACGCCACACAGGAATCACTCATGCGCCTCATGACCAGGGGCAAGGCGCCCGACATCGAGCAGGGAACTACCGAATGAGCGACGTGAAGACCGAAGAAAGCCTGCGCCCCGCGCCCACCGCGCCGGCCCCGGGCGGCGGCACCCCCGGCACGCTCGGCCTGCTGGTGCAGGCCGTGCGCGGCAACCTCCGCCAGTACGGCATGCTGGTCGCCCTCGCCCTGATCGTGGTGCTGTTCCAGTTCTGGACCGACGGCATCCTGCTCAAGCCGCTCAATGTCACCAACCTGATCCAGCAGAACAGCTACATCCTGATCCTGGCGATCGGCATGATGATCGTCATCATCGCCGGGCACATCGACCTCTCGGTCGGCTCGCTGGCGGCGTTCGTCGGCGCGGCGGCCGCGGTGATGATGGCCAAGGACCACATCTCCTGGCCGGTGGCCCTGGTAGCGGCACTGCTCATCGGCGCGGCGGCCGGCGCCTGGCAGGGCTTCTGGATCGCGTACATCGGCATACCCTCGTTCATCGTCACGCTGGCCGGGATGCTGCTCTTCCGGGGCGGCACGCAGATCCTGCTCCAGGGCCAGTCGGTGGCGCCGTTCCCGAAGGGCTTCCAGAAGATCAGCAGCGGGTTCCTGCCCGAGGTCGGTCCGCAGACCAACTACCACAACCTGACTCTGCTGCTCGGCCTGGCCGTGCTGGCCGTCTCCCTGCTGCAGGAGGTGCGCGGCCGCCGCCAGGCGCAGCGCCACGGCCTGGAGCCGCTGCCGGTCGGGCTCTTCCTGGCGAAGTGCGCGGCGATCACCGCCGCCGTCGTCGTCTTCACCCTGCTGCTCGCGAGCTACCACGGCTTCCCGATCGTGCTGCTGATCCTGGGCGTGCTGCTGGTGGCGTTCGGCTACCTGATGCGCAACTCCATCCTGGGCCGGCACACGTACGCCATCGGCGGCAACCAGGCGGCGGCGAAGCTGTCGGGTGTGAAGAGCAAGCGCGTCGTCTTCCTGGTCTTCGTCAACATGGGCGTCCTCGCGGCGCTGGCCGGCATGGTCTACGCGGCCCGGTTGAACGCGGGAACGCCGAACGCCGGTATCAACTTCGAGCTGGAGGCGATCGCGGCCGCGTTCATCGGCGGGGCCTCGGCCAGCGGCGGTGTCGGCACGGTGTTCGGTGCGATCGTCGGTGGCCTGGTGCTGGGTGTGCTGAACAACGGCATGTCGCTGGTGGGCATCGGTACCGACTACCAGCAGGTCATCAAGGGTCTGGTGCTGCTGGCCGCCGTCGGTTTCGACGTCTGGAACAAGCGCAAGAGCGGATCCTGAACCCTGCATGCACAGCACTGTGCCCGCCTCTCGTGTGAGGGGCGGGCACAGTGCCGTGCGCGGGCAGGGCCGGGTGCGGGCGCCGGGCTGTCCGGACTACGCCCGGCTGCGAGCGGGTGCGGGCGCGGTGCTCAGGCGGACCACCATCTCCGGGGCCACCAGGACGCTGCCGGGTGCGCCCGAGCGGTTGTCCGGGGTGTCGTCGAGCTGGGCGACGAGGAGCTCGAGCCCGCGTCGGCCGAGCCCGCCGAAGTCCTGGCGGACCGTGGTCAGCGGCGGCACCAGATAGGACGCCTCCGGGATGTCGTCGAAACCGACCACGCTGATGTCCTCGGGCACCCGGCGGCCCGCCTCGTGCAGCGCCCAGAGCAGGCCGAGCGCCATGTGGTCGTTCGCGCAGAACACCGCAGTGACGTCCGGGTCCGCTGCCAGCTGCCGGCCGGCCTCGTACCCCGAACGGGAGCTCCAGTCGCCGGGCAGCGGGCGGGGTGCGGCCACGCCGGCATCGGCGAGCGTGGCGGACCAGCTCTCGGCGCGGTGCCGGGCCTCCAGCCAGCTCGGTGGGCCCGAGACGTGGTGCACCGTGCGGTGCCCGAGATCGAGCAGGAACCGCGTCGCCGCCCTGGCGCCTGCGATGTTGTCCGCGGCCACCGTGGGCACCCGAACCTGGCCGGACGTACCGAGGCGAACGACCGGGACGCTCACCGAGATGTGGGCCAGCGGGTCCGCCGCGGAGGTCTGGGGCGCGATCAGCACGATGCCCTCGACGCCCTGGTCGCGCAGGCGGTCGACGGCCTCCTGCACCGATCGGGCGTCCAGTGCGCGCGGCGAGACGATGCTGATGTAGTAGCCCGCCGCGCGAGCGGCCCGCTCGATGCCGTAGAGCATCGAGGCCGGGCCGAACAGCGTGGTGTCGAAGCTCACCACGCCGAGCATGTTCGACTTCCGGGTGACCAGCGTGCGGGCTGCCGAGTTCGGGCGGTAGCCCAGCTCCCGGATCGCCGAGAGCACGCGGTCGCGGGTGGCCGGGCGTACGTTCGGGTGATCGTTGAGAACCCGGGAGACGGTCTGGTGCGAGACTCCGGCCAGCGCCGCGACGTCGGCCATCACCGGCTGGCGGGGCCCGGCGGCAGCGGCCTCCTCCGACCTGCCCTGTCGACCTGCGGCGGTGCTCATGATCTCCGCTCCGTCCTGAGTTTGTGGATCACTCTCACGAGCCTACCGAGAGCGCGGGCGCGCTCCGGTTGGCGCCCCGGCACCGGCGCCGCCGGCCAGGCAACCGTCACAGCTCGCAGCCGCCGACGACCGGCCGCGCCTCCGCACCGGGTGGGTGTGCGGAGGTGCGGCCGGTCGTCAGCCGACGGTGCGGTGGAGGATCCGGTCAGGCCCAGGCTGTGCGAGCCGACCTGGCCGACGGTGTGGGTCGCGCCCGACCCGAGTGTCGCGGTGTGCGCGTTCCCCGGATTCTGGTCCGGTGGCGCATGGGGATCCCTTGCTGGTGGGTGGCAAAGGGAAGGTGCCATGGCGCCGGTCCTGCGGGCGCCATGGCACCGGTGGTGGTGGTGCTGGTGGTGTTTTCTTTCTGGTCCCCCGTGCGTGGTCCCCCGTTGAGCCCGCCGCCGTCCGTCAGGAGCGGCGGCGGGCCGTCATGATGCGCTGCAGCAGGACGAAGACGAAGAGCAGCGTGCCGACCGCGATCTTCGTCCACCAGGAGCTGAGCGTGCCCTCGAAGGTGATGATGGTCTGGATCACGCCGAGCACCAGGACGCCCAGCACCGTGCCCAGGACGTATCCCGAACCGCCGGTGAGCAGCGTCCCGCCGATCACCACGGCCGCGATGGCGTCCAGTTCGGTGCCGACCAGGTGCAGGCTGTAGCCCGACAGGGTGTACAGCGTGAAGAGCACGCCGCCGAGCGCGGAGCAGAGCCCGCTGACGGTGTAGGCCCGGATGACGGTCCGTCCGACCGGCACGCCCATGAGCAGCGCCGACTGCGGGTTGCCGCCGACGGCGTACACCGCCCTGCCGAACCGGGTGTAGTGCAGCACGACGAACGCGGCCGCCACCACCGATACGGCGATCACCACCGACCACGAGACGAACACCCCGCCGGGCAGCGTCAGATGGCTCTGCGCCAGGGTGGTGAAAAGGTGATCGGAGATCGGGATGGAGTCGGTGCTGATCAGGTAGCAGAGGCCCCGGGCGAAGAACATGCCCGCCAACGTGGCGATGAACGGCTGCACTTCGAAGTGGTGGATGGCGTACCCCATCCCGGCGCCGAACAGAGCGCCGACCACCAGGACCAGCGGGATCACCAACAGCGGTGGCCAGCCCTGACGTTCGACCAGGTCGGCACAGAGCATGGTGCTGAGCGCCCCGACCGCGCCGACCGAGAGGTCGATCCCGCCGGTCAGGATCACGAAGGTCATGCCGACGGCGATCACCAGCAGGTGGGCGTTGTCGACGAAGAGGTTGGCCAGGACCTGGCCGGAGAGGAAGCCGTAGTAGCGGTAGTTGCCGGCCTCCAGAGTGAGCGCGAAGAGCGCGGTGGTGGCGAGGACCGGGAGGTAGCCCCGGCGCTGTGCGGCGAACTCCCGCAGGGACGTCGTACTCATGCCGCCGTGGCCTCCTTCTTCCCTGGCTTGGCTTCGACGACACCGGCACGGCGGCGGGCCCGGCCGGGGAGCACCTTGGCGCGGAAGGCCGGGGACTGCAGCAGGCACACTGCGGTGACCACCAGGGCCTTGAACACCAGGGTGGTCTCCGGCGGAACGCCGATCGTGTAGACGGTCGTGGAGAGGGTCTGGATGACGAGCGCTCCGACGGCCGTTCCGCCGAGGTGGAAGCGGCCCCCGGAGAGCGAGGTCCCGCCGATCACGACGGCCAGGATGGCGTCGAGCTCGATCCACAGACCGGCGTTGTTGCCGTCCGCCGACGCGACGTTGGAGCTGATCATCAGGCCGGCGCCGGCCGCGCACAGGGCGCAGAAGGCGTACACCGTGACCGTGAGGCCCCGCGCCCGGATGCCGACCAGCCGGCTGGCCTCGCGGTTTCCGCCGACCGACTCGAGCAGCAGGCCGAGCGCGCTGCGTCGAACCGTGAGACCGGTCAGTACCAGCACTGCCGCCGCGATCAGGACCGAGAGCGGCAGGCCGAGTTCGTAGCCGCCGCCGATCAGGTGGTACGGCTCGCTGTTGACGGTGATGATCTGTCCGCCGGTGATCATCTGGGCGACACCGCGCCCGGCGACCATCAGCACCAGGGTGGCGATGATCGGCTGCATCCCGGCTCCCGCCACCAGCAGGCCGTTCCAGATCCCGAGGGCGACGCAGACCGCCAGCGCGAGCAGCACGGCCGGCACGACCGCCCCGCTGTCCTTCTGGTTCGTCAGGTGACTGATGTTCAGGCAGGCGACGGCTCCGGAGATGGCCACCAGGGCGCCGACCGAGAGGTCGATGCCGCCGGTGGCGGTGACCAGCGTCATCCCGAGGGCGACCAGCAGCAGCGGCGAGCCGAGGCGCAGGATGTCGATCAGGCTGCCGTAGAGGTGGCCGTCACGGACCCGGATGCTGAGGAAGTCCGGCGAGTAGATCACGTTGGTGACGAGCAGTGCGGCCAGCAGGGCCACCGGCCAGAACAGTCGGTGGCCTAGGAGTTGCCTCATCAGTGGGCACCTCCGCTCGCGATGGTCTCCATGAGCCGGTCCAGGGTGAGTTCGGGAGTGTTGGGGAGCGTCGCCACGAGCTCGTGGTCGCGCAGCACGCCGACGGTGTCGGAGAGGCGCAGGACCTCTTCGAGTTCGGCGGAGATGTAGAGGACTGCCATGCCGTCCTCGGCCAGCGAGGCGACCAGCTTCTGGATCTCGGTCTTGGCGCCGATGTCGATGCCACGGGTGGGCTCGTCCAGGATCAGCAGCTTGGGTTCGGTGATCAGCCAGCGCGCGAGCAGGACCTTCTGCTGGTTGCCGCCGCTGAGGTTGCGGACCAGAGCCGAGGGGTCGGCCGGATGGACGTGCAGCGCCTTGATCCACTTGTCGACCAGTTCGTCGGCCCGGCGGGTCGGCAGCGGCCTGGTCCAGCCGCGGGAAGCCTGCAGGGCGAGCAGGATGTTCTCGCGGACGGTGAGGTCCGGGACGATGCCCTCCGTGCGGCGGTTCTCGGAGCAGAACGCGATGCCGTGCCGGATCGCGGCCCGCGGGCTGCGCAGGCTGACGCTCTGTCCGGCGACGGAGATCTTGCCGGTGTCCGCGTGGTCGGCCCCCGCGATCAGCCGGGCGGCCTCGGAGCGCCCGGCGCCGAGCAGGCCGGCCAGGCCGACCACCTCGCCCGGGTGCAGGGCCAGGTCGAACGGCTCCACCGCGCCCTTGCGCCCGAGGCCGTGCGCGGCCACGTACGGCTCGCCGGCCGCGCCGGACTCCCGGCCCGTCCGCTGGTGGTCGGAGACCTCCAGCTCGCCGAGTTCCTGGCCCAGCATCGCCGCGACCAGCTCCAGTTGGGGCAGCTCGGCGGTCAGGTACTCCCCCACCAGCTGCCCGTCGCGCAGGACGGTGATCCGGTCGCAGACCTCGTAGACCTGGTCGAGGAAGTGCGTGACGAAGAGGATCGCCACGCCCTCCTCGCGCAGCCGGCGGATGACCGTGAAGAGCCGCGCGACCTCGTCGCGGTCGAGGCTGGAGGTGGGCTCGTCCAGGATCAGGACCTTCAGCCCGCCGACGCCGCCGTCCTCGGTGTCCACGGCTCGGGCGATGGCGACCATCTGCTGCAACGCGAGTGGCAGGGTGCCGACTTCGGCCCGTACGTCGATGTCGAGGTCCAGGCTGCGCAGCAGCTCGGCCGCCTTGCGGCGCAGGGCGGACCAGTGGATGCCGCCGAGGCGGCGCGGTTCACGTCCGAGGAAGAGGTTCTCCGCGACCGAGAGGTTCGGGCAGAGGTTCACCTCCTGGTAGACGGTGCTGACTCCGGCTCCCTGTGCCTGCAGCGGGCCACCGAAACGGACCGGCGCGTCGGCGAGGACGATCTCGCCGACCTCCGCGGTGTGGACGCCGGTGAGTACCTTGATCAGGGTCGACTTCCCGGCGCCGTTCTCGCCCATCAGGGCGTGCACCTCGCCGGCGAATAGCCGGAGGTCGACGCCGGACAGAGCCTGGAATCCGGCGAACTCCTTGCTGATACCGGTCATTTCGAGGACCGGGCTGGCGGACTGTGGCGCCGGCATGGTTGCTCCTCTCCTCGCCTGGTGGCCGGGGCCCGGCGCGGGCCCCGGCGGGGTGGTCAGTACTGGCGGTTGGGGAGCTCGGCGGCGGCCTGGTCCTTGGTGAAGACGCCCTCCTTGGAGAGGACCCGGTCGGACACGTCCTGCTTGTCGTGGATCTTCTGGACCAGGTCCATGATCTGCGGGCCGATCAGCGGGTTGCACTCGACGACCTCCTCGATCTTGCCGTCGGCCATCGCCTGGAAGGCGTCCTTGATGCCGTCGATCGAGACGATCTTGATGTCCGTGCCCGGCTTGAGGCCGGCCTCCTCGATGGCCTGGATGGCGCCGACGGCCATGTCGTCGTTGTGCGCGAAGAGGATGTTGATGTCCTTGTGCGCCTTGAGGAAGGCCTCCATGACCTCCTTGCCCTTGGCGCGGGTGAAGTCACCGGTCTGGTCGGCGATGATCTTGAACTTCGGGTCCTTGAGGACGACGTCCTCGAAACCCTTCTTCCGGTCGAGCGCCGGGGCCGATCCGGTGGTGCCCTCGAGCTCGGCGATGTTCACCGGCCCGGTCGCGCTCTTCTCGGCGTCCACCAGCCACTGCCCGGCGCTGGTGCCCTCCTTGACGAAGTCCGACCCGATGAACGACTTGTAGAGCGTCTTGTCCTGGGTGTCGACGGCCCGGTCGGTGAGGATGACCGGGATGCCGGCCGCCTTGGCCTCCTTCAGGACGGTGTCCCAGCCCGTGGTGACCACCGGCGAGAAGCCGATGACGTCCACCTTCTGCTGGATGAAGGACCGGATCGCGGCGATCTGGTTCTCCTGCTTCTGCTGGGCGTCCGAGAACTTCAGCTCGAAGCCGGCCGCCTTCGCCGCGTCCTGGATCGACTTGGTGTTCGCGGAGCGCCAGCCGCTCTCGGCACCGACCTGCGAGAAGCCGAAGACGAGCTTGTGCTGACCGCCCGCGTCGGCGGAGCCCGCGGGGGCCTTCTTGCCGTCGCAGGCGGCCAGCGAGACGGTCAGCGCGGCGGCGACCGCGACGGCGCCGAGGGTTCTGCTGATGGAACGGGACATCGTGCTCTCCTTGATGATGGCGGATCAGTGAGCGTTGTCTGAAGTGCGATCGGTGATGCTCCGGTCCCGGAGGGCGGCCGAGGGGCGGGCGCCAGCCGGCACGGTCGACGGGCCTCGAAGGCCGGCCACCGCCCCCGCCGCGAATGGCGATCCTCGGTGTCTGCGGGTACGCGCCGCTCGGGCGGCGGGCGAGCGCGCGGGCGCCGGACGGGACGGGTGCGACGTGAGTGGATCTTCCGATCCCCACCGATGGCGCCGGGAGGGGCTGCGGCCGCCACGGGGTCACCCGTGGAAGCGGTGGGACGGGCGGCCCCGGGCGGCCGCAGCCGCGCGGAGCAGCGGGCCCGCCCGGTCGCCTATTTGACCGTGCGACCCCACTGCCTGGCCAGGACCCCGCCCTGCGGGTCACCAGGAGCGGTCCCGAAGGCCGACCGGCGGCAGGCGGCTCTGCCGGTCAGCTCCGCGGACGCCTCGGACGAGAATCGGGTCGCGCCGACGGCGGCTCCGGTGGAGCTCATCTTTGATCTCCGTACTCGGTGGGGTCTACGGGCAATGTGGCAGTTGGCGCTGACAAAGAACCGTCGAGAAAGCGCGCCGACAGGTCACGGGGGCACGCCTTGAAAGCTGCCGCAATTGAGCCCCTGTCAGGGTCCGGATCACTACCGACGTGTGAATTGTTATCGCTAACATTCTGTCCGTCAATGCCCTGTGCAGGTCACATTCGGGTCTCGCCAGGACACACGGGCTCGCGGAATCCCCGTCCGCTTCCGGGCAAGGCGAAGGGAAAGGCGCGAAGGGAAGGTGGGGGGATCGAGGACACGCAGGCAGGGCGAATTCGACGACATGCCTGCCTCGGCTCCGACCATGCGTCACATTGTCGAGAAGCGATAGCGGGGTGGTGCTGCGGCACTCCTCACCGAGGCGCAACACCGTGGACGGATAGTCGGGGTGGTGCGTCCCGGTCGCGAGCGCGCAGCGTGTGCAGGGTCGCACCGAGGTCGAGCATCTCCACCGTGACCGCGCTCTCGCAGCCGAACGTCCAGCACCTGATGGTCCGTCCGTCCGGGAGGACGGCATACGGCTCGTGCCGGACGGACAGTGCGGCGGTCATGCTGCTCCGTTTTCAAGGGTGGGACACGGTGCTGTGGCGGCGCCCCGCCGGCGCCGGGCGCCGCCACGTCAGGGTGTCAGAAACCCTGGGCCAGCCGGTGGTAGGCCTGGTTCCAGCGGATCTCCTTGGTGAACTGGCGCATCGTGGTGTCCGCGTCGATGAGCAGCAGTTCGGTGCCGACCATCTCCGCGAGGTCGGTCAGCTCCTCGGCGCCGATCGCGCTGGAAAGCACGGTGTGGTGCGGGGCGCCGGCGGTCAGCCATGCCTCGGCGGAGGTCCGCAGGTTCGGCCGCGGCTTCCAGACGGCGCGGGCGACCGGCAGGTTCGGCAGCGGCTCGGCGGGCTCGACGACGTCGATCTCGTTGGCCACCAGCCGGAACCGGTCGCCCATGTCGGCCAGGCCCACCACCACGGCCGGCCCGGTCTGCGCGTCGAAGACCATCCGGACGGGGTCCTCACGGCCGCCGATACCCAGCGGGTGGATCTCGAGCGTGGGCGTCTCGGAGGCGATGCTCGGGCAGACCTCCAGCATGTGGGCGCCGAGGATGACCTCCTGACCGGGCTCCAGGTGGTACGTGTAGTCCTCCATGAAGGACGTGCCGCCGGGCAGCCCGGCGGCCGCCGCCTTGAGCGTGCGCAGCAGGACGGAGGTCTTCCAGTCGCCCTCGCCGCCGAAGCCGTAGCCGTCGGCCATCAGGCGCTGCACGGCGAGGCCGGGCAGCTGGCGCAGACCACCGAGGTCCTCGAAGTTGGTGGTGAAGGCCTTGAAGCCGCCTTCGTCCAGGAACCCGCGCAGGCCGAGCTCGATCCGCGCCGCGTAGCGCAGCGACTCGTGGCGGTCGGCGCCGTGGCGCAGTTCGGCCGACACCCGGTAGGTGTCCTCGTACTCCTTCACCAGCTCGGTGATCGCGTCGCCCGCGACCGCGTCGACCGCGTCGACCAGGTCGTTGACGCCGTAGGTGTTGACCGAGACGCCGAACCGCCGCTGCGCCTCGACCTTGTCGCCCTCGGTGACGGCGACATCGCGCATGTTGTCGCCGAAGCGGGCGAGCTTCAGGGTGCTGAGCTCGGCGCGGCCCGCAGCGGCGCGGACCCAGGAGCCGATCCTGGCGGCCACCGACGGGTCGCTCACGTGGCCGGCGACGGTCTTGCGGGCCACCCCGAGGCGGGACTGGATGTAGCCGAACTCGCGGTCGCCGTGGGCCGCCTGGTTGAGGTTCATGAAGTCCATGTCGATGGACGCCCACGGCAGCGCGACGTTCGCCTGGGTGTGCAGGTGCAGCAGCGGCTTGCGCAGCGCGTCGAGTCCGGCGATCCACATCTTCGCCGGGGAGAAGGTGTGCATCCAGGCGATCAACCCGACGCAGTCGTCGGAGGCGTTGGCCTCCAGACAGACGCGGCGGATCGCGGAGGCGTCGGTGAGCACGGGCATCCACCGGACCTTGACCGGCAGGCCGGTACCGTCGCCCAGCGCGTCGGCGATCTGCCGGGACTGCTCGGCGACCTGCCGCAGGGTGTCCTCGCCGTAGAGCCCCTGGCTTCCGGTGAGGAACCAGACCTCGCGGCCTTCGAGTGACGTCACTTCAGGACTCCTTAGCCGGCCACGGACTGCTGGCCGTACACGTTCTGGTAGCGGTGGTTGAGGCTGTCGATGTCCGCCTGGGCGATCGGCAGCGGCTCGCCGAGCTGGCGGGAGATGTGGACCGTGCGGGCGACGTCCTCGCACATCACGGCCGCCTTGACCGCCGCCTTGGCGTCCTTGCCGACGGTGAAGACGCCGTGGCTCTTCATCAGCACGGCCGGGGAGCGGTGGCCGCTGAGCGTCTCGACGATGCCCCTGCCGATCGAGTCGTCGCCGATCAGGGCGAACGGGCCGACCGGGATCTCGGCGCCGAACTCGTCGGCCATCGCGGTCAGTACGCAGGGCACGGCCTCGCCGCGCGCCGCCCAGGCGCAGGCGTACGTCGAGTGGGTGTGCACCACTCCCCCGACCTCGGGCATGTGCCGGTAGACGTACGCGTGGGCGGCGGTGTCGGAGGAGGGCGAGTAGTCGCCCTCGACGACCTTGCCGTCCAGGTCGCAGAGGATCATGTTCTCCGGCGACAGCTCGTCGTACGAGACGCCGCTCGGCTTGATCACCATCAGGTCGTGGCCGGGCACCCGGGCGGAGACGTTGCCGGCGGTCCAGACGACCAGGTTGTAGCGCACCAGCTCCTGGTGCAGTTCGCTGACGTGGCGGCGCAGCAGCGCCACGGTGTCGGGCAGGGTGCTCACAGGGTCAGACCTCGCTGTTCGGGGCTGGCGGCGGTGGCTGCCGCGGCGGCGGTCAGGGCGGCGTTGCGGATCGAGCGCAGGCGGTGCAGGGCCTTGTCGGGCCCGGTGCCGAAGTGGTCGTGCAGCAGCCGGTACTCGGCGTACAGGGCGTCGTACGCGTCGGCCCGGTCCGGGTCGGGCGTGTAGGCGGCGCGCTCGACGCGGCCCATCGCGGCGGCGCCCGCACGGACGTTTGGGTAGGCCCCCGCCGCGACGGCCGCGTGGATGGCGGAGCCCACCGCGGGGCCCTGGGTGGAGACCGCGAGGGAGACCGGGCGGCGCAGCACGTCCGCGTAGATCTGCATCAGCAGCGCGTTCTTCTTCAGGCCGCCGGTGACGATGAACTCGGTCACCGGGACGCCGCCCTGCTCCAGGGCGTCGACGATGGCGCGGGTGCCGAAGGCGGTGGCCTCCAGCAGAGCGCGGTAGATCTCCTCCGGACGGGTGGCCAGGGTGAGCCCGACGATGACGCCGGAGAGATGGTGGTCGACCAGGGTGGAGCGGTTGCCGTTCATCCAGTCCAGCGCCACCAGGCCGTGGCCGCCGACCGGCTGGTCCGCCGCCTTGCGGGTGAGCAACTGGTGGATGTCCTCGCCGAGTTCGGCCGCCTCTGCGAGGTAGTCGGCGGGTACGCCCTGGCCGGTCCACCACGCGAAGATGTCGCCGACCGCGCTCTGCCCGGCCTCGTAGCCGTAGCTGCCGGCGATGATGCCGCCGTCGACCACACCGCAGATGCCGGGGACGTCCGCCAGGGTGGACCCGTTGACGACGTGGCAGGTGGAGGTGCCCATGATGGCGAGGAGTTGGCCGTTCTCGACGGCCTGGGCCGCGGGGGCGGCGACGTGCGCGTCGACGTTGCCGGCGGCCACCGCGATGCCCTCGGGCAGGCCGGTCCAGGCGGCGGCCTGCGCGGTCAGCGAGCCGACCCGGGAGCCGAGCGGGGAGAGCGGGTGGTCGAGCCGGGTGGCGGCGAAGTCCGCGAAATCGGGGTGCAGGGCGGCGAGGTAGTCGGCGCTCGGGTACTGGCCGTCCTGGAAGATGCCCTTGTACCCGGCGGTGCAGGTGTTCCGGGTCTCGGTGCCGCAGAGCTGCCAGACGATCCAGTCGGCCGCCTCGATCCAGCGCTCGATGGCGGCGTAGGTCGGCGGGTCCTCCTCCAGTACCTGGAGCGCCTTGGCGTACTGCCACTCGGCGGAGATCTTCCCGCCGTAGCGCGAGATCCACTTCTCGCCGCGCTGGTGGGCCAGTTCGTTGATCCGGT
Organism: Kitasatospora sp. NPDC051164; assembly: GCF_044455625.1. Classification (NCBI taxonomy): domain Bacteria; kingdom Bacillati; phylum Actinomycetota; class Actinomycetes; order Kitasatosporales; family Streptomycetaceae; genus Kitasatospora; species Kitasatospora sp. NPDC051164. The sequence goes on from NZ_JBITFB010000048.1 coordinate 15,763, forward strand.
CGGCCTGGTGCTGCGCCGCGTGGTGCTTCCACAGCTTCGGCCAGGCGTGCGGCCGGGCGGCGAACTCCTCGACCTCGGCGAGGGGGGTGCCGTCGGCCAGCACGGGCAGGACGGTACAGGCGGTGAAGTCGGTGGCGATGCCGCTGACGTCGGCCGGGTCGATGCCGGCTGCGGCAACGGCGGCCGGGACGGCGGTGCGCAGCACCTCGCGCCAGTCGTCGGGGTGCTGGAGGGCCCAGTCGGGCGGCAGCGTGGCCCCGCCGACCGGCAGTGTCCGGTCGATGACGGCGTGGGCGTAGTCGTGGACGGCGGAGGCGAGTTCCTCACCGTCGGCGACCCGCACCACCACGGCGCGCCCGGAGAGCGTGCCGAAGTCGATTCCGACGACGTACTGCTGCGGGTCGTCAGGCGCAGGAGTCACGGTCACGTCATCAGTCCTTCGTCCGGTGCGGGGGTGTCGGTGGGAGGTGGGAGGCAGGCCGCCGAGTCGTCCACCCGGAGGATGTCGGGCTCGGCGGCCTGCGGGCCCGCGCCGCGCCCACCCTCAGAGGTGCGGAACGGGGTCCGGGAAGCACGCGCCGCCGTTGCCGTCGCCGTGTCCGGGCATGGGCGGCGTCGGGGTCGTGGTGCGGGCGCTCCGGGAAATTGTGAGCGCTAACAATTAGCCTGTCAAGACATGCCTCGTAACCCGCTGTCAACGGGAACGAAACAAGGTCGTGGCCCGACCCGCCGGCTCCCGAGGGACGACGGCCACCGGTGGCGCGAGATGGATCCTGGCCGGCGGCGCAGCCGTCCTCCCCCTCCTGCTCCTCCTACGGGCCGGCCTCGACAACGGCGACTCGACGCCTCCTGGCGCCACCACGCCGCCCGTGACCGCCAACGCCACCACACCGGCCGCCACCAGCACGACGACGCCACCGCGGCCCGACTGCCGCCCCACCCGTCACCCGAGGAGCAACGCACCCGAATCGAACGAGGAGTTCGGTGAGGGCGACGGACGTGCCGACGACCACTCGTTGCCGCACGGCCCTCTCATTCCTGTTGCGACGGGGCGGGATCGGCTCAGGGCCTGCGCCCCACGTGCGCGGAGCCGCCGTTCGTGATCGCTTCGACCTCCGCCGGCGACAGCATGGACACGTCTGCGAGCCCGGTCATGACCAGGGCGTCGTGGGCCGCTCCGCAGGCCAGGGCCCGTTCCAGGCCACGCCGGTCGGCAGGCCGTCGATCAGCCCGGCGGCGAAACCGTCCCCGGAGCCGATGCGGTCCGGGTCGAGCCGAGGCGGCTTCCCGGGAACCGCGCTTGCCCTGGTGCGTGTGCGCGCGGCCATCGAGCCGGGAATGCGCAAGCCTTGACTGGGCTTCCGCGTCTACTTGATAGTGATGGCCGCACCGCACTCCTGGCGCGGCGACACCGTCGAAACTCTTGGCATTCCCTGTCGACCGCAATTGTTAGCGCTAACAGTCACCCGGAGTACGAAGCCGGATCGGACCGCCCCCAGGGGGGCAGGCGCGCCGCCGATTCGGCCACGGCGAGGCTCTTGGTATCGCACCGAACAAGGGAGTCCATGCATGCTGCCCACCCTTCGCGCTGATCGCCGACCTCTGCGGGAACTGCTCGCCGCCCTCGTCACGGTCGCACTCGCCCTGACCGGCGTCCTCGCCCTTGCCGGCACGTCTCAGGCCGCCACGCAGAAACCGTGTGACATCTACGCCGCGGGCGGCACGCCGTGTGTCGCGGCGCACAGTACGACCCGCGCGCTGTTCGCCTCCTACAGCGGTCCGCTGTACCAGGTGCAGCGGACCTCGGACAGCGCGTCGCAGAACATCGGGGTACTGTCCGCCGGCGGCGTCGCCGACGCCGCGGCGCAGGACTCGTTCTGCGCGGGCAGCGTCTGCACCATCACCCGCGTCTACGACCAGACCGGCAACAGCGGCAACACCCTGGTCTACCAGGGTCTCGGCGGGACCGGCGGCGCCGACACGGCCGCCACCGCGACCACCGAAGCGGTGACCGTAGGCGGCCAGAAGGCGTACGCGCTCTACATCACCCCCGGCAACAGCTACTTCGCCAACGGCTCGGGCGTGCCGACCGGCAGCTCACCCGAGGGCGCATACATGATCACCAGCGGCACCCACGTCAACAACGGCTGCTGCTTCGACTACGGCAACACCGAGACCGACCACCACGCCGACGGCAACGGCGCCATGGACGCGATCAACTTCGGCACGGAATGCTGGTTCGGCGGCTGCAGCGGAACCGGGCCCTGGGTACAGGCGGACCTGGAGAACGGCCTGTTCACCGGCGGAAGCAGGGCATGGAACCCGAACCAGGTCTCCGAGACCAGCCACTTCGTCACCGCGATGCTCAAGAACAACGGCACCACCCAGATGGCACTCAAGGGCGCCGACGCCCAGTCCGGGAGCCTGACCCAGTTCTACAGCGGCGCACTGCCCAGCGGATACAACCCGATGCACAAGCAGGGCGCCATCATCCTGGGCAGCGGCGGCGACTGCTGCCAGACCAACCGCAACGCGAGCGCGGGCACCTTCTACGAAGGCGCCATGGTCAAGGGCTACCCCTCCGACGCCACCGACGCCGCCGTCCAGGCCAACGTCACCGCGGCCGGCTACCGCACCAACACCACCACCCCCTTCACGCCGGGCGCGAAGGTGTCGCTCCAGGCCACCAGCTCCTGCTGCACCAGCGACTACCTGCAGCACGACACGAGCGACGACAAGGTCGTGATCGCGCCAGTGACCTCCGGTAGTTCCGCCACGGACAAGGGCAACGCCACCTGGATCGTCCGCGCAGGCCTGGCCAACAGCAGCTGCGTCTCCTTCGAGGCGGCCAACGCTTCCGGCAGTTACCTCAGGCACTACGCGTTCCAGCTCCACCTCCAGCCCAATGCCGGCACCAGCCAGTTCGCCGCCGACGCCACCTTCTGCCCCAAGCCCGGAAACAGCGGCACGGGCTACTCCCTGCAGTCCTTCAACTACCCGGCCAAGTACATCCGCCACTACGCCCTGACCGCCTACATCGCGAGCAACGGCGGACCCAACGCCTGGGACTCCGCGTCCTCGTGGGCTCAGGACACCAGCTGGCTCGCCGCCACCCCCTGGAGCTGACCAGCAACCCGCCCCGGGTCCGGTACCGAAGACCGCCGAATCCGCACCGGCTCCGGGGACGTCAACCCGACCCCCGCCGCCCGCACAGCCGGGCACCGGGAGTTCGTCGAGGCTCACCTCACACCCCACCCAGTGAAAGAGTCCTTCATGACCAAGCAACCGTGGATCCACCGCGTCAGGCGCGCGCTCCTCTCGGCCGGCACAACCGCCGTGCTCGCCGCCGGCCTGCTCACCGCCACGGCCACCACCTCGCAGGCCGCCACCCAGCAGCCGTGCGACATCTACGCCGCGGGCGGCACCCCGTGCGTCGCCGCGCACAGCACCACCCGCGCCCTGTACGCGGGGTACGGCGGCCCGCTGTACCAGGTCAGGCGCGCCTCCGACAGCGCGACCAAGGACATCGGCGTCCTGAGCACCGGCGGATACGCCGACGCCGCCGCGCAGGATGCCTTCTGCGCGAACACCAGCTGCGTCATCACCGTCATCTACGACGAGTCCGGCAAGGGCAACCACCTCACCCAGGCACCCGCGGGCGGGGCCGCCGGCGGGCCGGACAACCTCGCCAACGCCTTCGAGGCACCGGTCACCGTCGGCGGCCACAAGGCGTACGGCGTCTACGTGGCCCCCGGCACCGGCTACCGCAACGACCACACCAACGGCATCGCCACCGGCGACCAGCCCGAGGGCATGTACGCGATCTTCAACGGCAAGCACTTCAACGACGGCTGCTGCTTCGACTACGGCAACGCCGAGACCAACGACCACGACACCGGCAACGGCCACATGGAGGCCATCTACTTCGGCAACAACAAGGTCTGGGGCTCCGGCAGCGGCAACGGCCCCTGGGTGATGGCCGACCTGGAGAACGGCCTGTTCTCCGGCGTGAACACCCGCTTCAACGCCGGCGACCCCACCGTCACCAACCGGTTCCTGAGCGCCATGGTCAAGGGCGCCCCGAACCAGTGGGCCATCCGCGGCGGCGACGCGCAGTCGGGCAGCCTGTCCACCTTCTACAGCGGCGTGCGCCCCAACGCCTCCGGCTACAACCCGATGCACAAGGAAGGTTCGATCATCCTGGGCATCGGCGGTGACAACAGCAAGGGTGCCCAAGGAACCTTCTACGAAGGCGTGATGACCTCGGGTTACCCCTCGGACGCCACCGAGAACGCCGTGCAGGCCAACATCACCGCCGCCGGCTACAGCAGCGCCTCGACCAGCACCGGCTCGCTGACGCCCGGCTCCCGGATCTCCCTCCAGGCCACCACCGCCCCCTGCTGCACCTCTGACTACCTCCGCCACGACGACGCCGACAACAAGGTCGTCATCTCCACCATCAACTCCTCCAGCTCGGCCACCGACAAGGCCGACGCCACCTGGATCGTCCGCGCCGGCCTGGCCGACACCTCCTGCCTGTCCTTCGAGTCCGTCGACAACCCCGGCCAGTTCCTGCACCACTACAACTACGAGCTCTACCTGAGCGCCGACACCGGCAGCGGCTCCTTCGCGCAGGACGCCACCTTCTGCCCCACCACGGGCAACAGCGGGGTCGGCCACTCCTTCCAGTCCGTCAACTTCCCGACGAAGTACCTCCGCCACTACAACTTCACGGCCTACATCGCGAGCAACGGCGGAACCAACGCCTGGGACTCCACGTCCTCGTGGGCCCAGGACACGAGCTGGCTCACCGCCTCTCCCTGGAGCTGACGGAAACACTGTCCGGCGCGGCCGGGTGTGATGACGGTGCCGTCGGCGTCGAGCAGCTCCTGCTGGTCGACGCCGACGGCACCGTTCCACGTCCCGGCCCCCCTTCCTGCCAGGGGAGCACCGAATGAGCACCGTGGCCCTGACCTTCGACGACGGCCCACACCCCGACAGCACGCCCGCCCTGCTCGACGCGCTGACCCGGGCCGGCGTCCGGGCCACCTTCTTCGTGTGCGGCGAACAGGTCGTCCGTCACCCGGAGTTGCTGGGCGCCCTGCACGAGGCCGGGATGTGGCTGGGCAACCACAGTCACACCCACCCGCACCTGACGGGCCTCGACGACCACGCGCTGCGGCGTGAACTCCGGTTGCCACAACGCCTGTTGCACCGAGTGACCGGCAGCTACCCGACCCTCTTCCGCCCACCCTACTGCGACACCGACGCCCGGGTGCGCGGCGCCGCGGCGGCACTCGGACTCACCGAGGTGCTGTGCACCACCGACACCCGTGACTGGGCGGGCGCCGACGCCGAGGCCATCGTGCGCGCCGCCCGGGACGAACCGCCGGGCGGCGTGGTGCTGATGCACGACCACGGCCGCCAGAGCACCGTCGAGGCCGTACCGCACCTGCTGGCGGCCTGGGCCGAGCGGGGTCTGCGGCCGGGACCGGTCCCGCCTCGATGACGGCCACAGCCGACAGCTGACGACTCTCCGTCACAGTGAGGAGCCACCTTGCCCTACAGCATCCGCGCGGGCGGCCTGGAGCGGCACACCGCCGAAGAGGTCCTGCGCGTCGAGCCCTGGGGACCGGACGCCGTCCGGGTGCGGGCCTCGGCCGGGACCATCGACCCCGCTGCCCCCGGTGCGCTGGAGAGCCCTTCGCCCTCCCCGCACGCCGAGCTGTCGGTGTCGGACGACGGCTGTGCCCGCCTGGTCAACGGACGCCTCGCGGTCGAGGCCTCCACGGACGGCCGACTGACGTTCCGTCACGCCGCTTCGGGCCGCGAACTGCTCGCCGAGAAGAGCCCGCACGCGCATCCCGCCGGCCATCGCGTCCACGCGGCGGCCGGTCGGACGGAGCAGCACTTCGCGGCCTACGGCGGTGAACGGCTGCACGGCCTGGGCCAGCATCCGCACGGGCACCTGGACCAGAAGGGCCGTGTGATCGACCTCGTCCAGAGCAACACCGTGGCCGCCATCCCGTTCCTGCACTCCTCGCGCGGCTACGGACTGCTGTGGAACAACCCCGCCACCGGCCGCGTCGAACTGGGCGCCGACACCACCGGGTGGACCGCCGACGCCGGTGGGCGCATCGACTACTGGATCACCGCCGGCGACACCCCGGCCCGGATCCTGGACTCCTACACCCGGGCCACCGGCCGCCCGCCGCTCCTGCCCGATTGGGCGTCCGGTTTCTGGCAGTCGAAGCTGCGCTACCGCACCCAGGACGAACTCCTGGCCGTGGCACGGCAGTACAAGGAGCGTGGACTGCCGCTGTCCGTCATCGTCTGCGACTTCTTCCACTGGCCGAGGATGGGCGACTGGCGCTTCGAGGAGAGCGAATGGCCCGACCCCGCCGCCATGGTCGAGGAACTGACGGACCTCGGGGTGAGACTCGCCGTCTCGGTGTGGCCCACCGTCGAGCCCGGCAGCGACACGCACGACGAGCTGCGTTCGGCCGGGCACCTCGTGCGCGACGCCGACGGCGGCTTGCTCACCTACCCGTGGCCGTCGCGGTACAGCGGGGATGCGCTGATCCGCCCCATGGCCTACTACGACGCCACCCACCCCGGCGCCCGCGCCGCGCTGTGGCAGCGGCTGAACGACAACTACCGCTCTCTGGGCGTGGCGTGCTTCTGGCTGGACGCCTGCGAGCCCGACCTGCCCCGGGACCGGGCCGACCGCGCGGTCTACGCCGCCGGCCCGGCCGCCGAGGCCGCGAACCTCTACCCGCTGGAGCACACCCGCGCGGTGGCCGACGGCCTGCGCGCGGCGGGTGAGGACCGGCCGCTGTCGCTGGTCCGCTCCGCCTGGGCCGGCAGTCAGCGGCACGGGGCGCTGCTGTGGTCCGGCGACATCCCCACCACCTTCGACTCCCTCGCGCGCCAGATCAGGGCCGGGCTGAACGTCGCGATGAGCGGCATCCCCTGGTGGAACACCGACATCGGCGGCTTCTTCGGCGGCGCCCCGGACGACCCCGCGTACCGCGAACTGCTGATCCGGTGGTTCCAGTACGGCACCTTCAGCCCCGTCATGCGGCTGCACGGGGACCGCGAGCCCAACCACCCCACATTCTCCGCGGACATGACCGGCGGGCCGAACGAGCTCTGGTCGTACGGGGACGAGGCCTACGGCATCCTCCGCGACCACCTGTTGCTGCGCGAGCGCCTGCGCCCGTACCTGAGAGAGCTGTCCGAGGACGCCCACCGCACCGGCGCCCCGCCGATGCGCCCGCTGTTCTTCGACTTCCCCGAGGACGAGCACACCTGGGACGTGGACGACCAGTTCCTGCTCGGCCCCGACGTGCTGGTGGCGCCCGTGTACGAGGCCGGCGCCCGGGCCCGCCGGGTGTACCTGCCGTCCGGCGCCCGCTGGCTCGACCCGGTCAACGGACAGGTGCTGGAGGGCGGGACGACGCACGACGCCGAGGCCCCGCTGGAACGCATCCCGGTCTTCGTACGGGAAGGGGCCGAGATCGCGGCCCGGCTCGGCTGAAGCGGCCGGAACAACAGGAACGGCGGGCGAGACCGCGTCACCGTCCACCTGGGTGGCGTCGACGACCGTGATGTTCGCATGGTCGTCGACGTCGACCGTCCGGGTCCGACAGTCGAGGACCACGCGGGTCACGGAAAGAAGCAGGTCGGCTGCCGACGCGGACGCGGAACCCCCATGGCAAACCCCTCGGGCAGGTTGGGCTCGACGGCGAACGTCGAAGCGCATCGACGCTGACATGAACCAGATTTGCTGTCAACCACCCCTGCACAGAAGGAATTTGGATTTGTTCAGGGCCTTGCTGAACCGGTAACACGCCATTAGTCTCGCCGAAACATCCAAGCGCTTCGACATCCTCCGCGGGGAAGGGCTGGCCCACCATGACCACCGAGCTGAACCGGAGAAGGTTCCTGTCCGCCGGCGCATCGATCGCGGGAGCCGTCGCCATGGCGCCGCTGCTCTCCGCCTGCGGCGGCGGCTCGCACCAGAAGACCGGGGCGAACACCTCGTCGGGCCTCAAGGCGGCACTACCGGCCTTCCTGTCGAGCACGGCCCTCACGCCGGACATCGCGTCGGTCACGGGCGGCGCCGACGCGGCGACGGACCCCGGTTTCCTCAGCTACCCGGCTGCCCCGGCCGCCACGGTGTCCGGCCCGCCCGGCAAGGGCGGCAGCTACACGGCGGTCACCCCGCTGTGGGGCACCGTGCCGCAGCCCGGCAACTCCTTCTACCAGGCCATGAACAAGGCCCTGGGCGTGAACCTCACCATGAAGCCGGCCGACGGGAACAACTACCACACCATCGTGCCGACCATGACGGCCGCCAAGAAACTGCCCGACTGGATCAACCTGCCGGCCTGGTGGAACCCCAACTTCAACACGGGCGAGCTGGCCCGGACCCAGTTCGCGGACCTGACACCTCACCTGTCCGGCGACAACGTCAAGAAGTACCCCAACCTGGCCGCCCTCCCCACCGGTGCCTGGCAGACCGGCGTCTGGGGCGACAAGCTCTACGGCATCCCCTGCTTCGCCACCACGTTCCCCGGCCCCGGTGGTGTCTTCCACCGCAGGGACCTCCTCGAATCGCACGGGATCACCAATGCCCAGGTGAAGTCCCCCGCCGACCTGATGAACCTCGGCAAGGAGCTGACCGACGCCAAGCGCGGCGTGTGGGCCTTCGACGACGTGTGGACCTACCTCTACCCCTCCTTCGGCGCGCCCGTGAAGTGGAAGGTCGACAACGGCAAGCTGGTCCACCTCTTCGAGACCCAGGAGTTCCTGGAAGCCCTCGACTGGCACTACCGCCTGGCCACCTCCGGGTACATGCACCCGGACGCGCTCGCGGGCGACGGCGCCAACCAGGGCACCCGCTTCTACGCCGGAAAGGTGCTGATCGCGGGCGGCGGGCTGGGTGCCTGGAATCTCGCCGACTACCAGTCCGGTGTCGCCGCCGACCCGAACTACCGGCGCGGCGCCTTCGACATCCTGACCGCCGACGGCAAGAGCACGCCGGTGGCCTACATGGGCGCCCCCAGCAGCATGATCAGCTACCTCAACGCCGACCTGAAGCCGGATCAGATAGCGGAACTGCTCGCGGTGGCGAACTACCTGGCCGCACCGTACGGCTCGGCCGAGTACACGATGACCAACTTCGGGGTCGAGGGCGTCCACCACAATCGGGTCAACGGCGTGCCGACCTTCACCGACGAGGGCAAGAAGAACGTCCAGGCAACCACCTTCCCCTTCCTCTCCTCCAGTTCGTCCGTGATCAGCAACCCGGGCGGCGACGTCGTCACCAAGGACTACTCCGCCTGGCAGGCCGCCAACGTCAAGGCCCTGGTCAAGCCGCCCTTCTGGGCCATGAACTACAGCATGCCGCAGGACATCGCCACAGCCGAGGCGGCGCAGGCCGTCAACGACACCATCATCGACTGCTACCACGGGAAGAAGAAGGTCTCCGACGTCCAGGCGGCGGTCTCCACCTGGAAGTCCGGCCAGGGGGCGCGGCTCAAGCGGTGGATGACCGAGAACGTCCTCGACAAGTACGGCGCCGGCCAGTGAGCACCGCGCGGTCGGAACGCCGGGCATCGCCCACCCGGTTGAGCCGACGGATCAGGCTGCGGCGGGACAAGTCGCTGCTACTGATGACGATACCCGCGGTCGTCCTGCTCCTGGTGTTCAACTACGCGCCGCTGTTCGGCCTGGTGACCGCGTTCCAGAGCTACGACCCACTGGTCGGTGTCTGGCACAGCGACTGGGTCGGGCTCGACCAGTTCCAGGCGCTCTTCGGCGACCCGCTGTTCTGGGAGTCGATGAAGAACACGCTGTACCTGAGCTGCGTCCAGCTGGTCCTGTTCTTCCCGATCCCGATCGCGCTCGCCCTGCTGCTCAACTCGGTGCTGAGCGAGCGGATGCGCAACTTCATCCAGTCCGTGCTCTACCTGCCGCACTTCTTCTCGTGGGTGCTGGCCCTGACGATCTTCCAGCAGATGCTGGGCGGCGCCGGCCTGCTCAACCAGTTCCTGCGTCAGCACGGGATCGGCACCTGGGACATCATGACCGACCCGCACACCTTCGCGCTGCTGGTCACCTCCCAGGCGATCTGGAAGGAGGCGGGCTGGGGAATCATCGTCTTCCTCGCCGCGCTGAGTGCGATCAACACCGAGCTGTACGAGGCGGCGGCCGCCGACGGCGCGGGACGGTGGCGGCGGATGTGGCACATCACCCTGCCCGGCCTGCGCGGTGTGGTCATGCTGATGCTGGTGCTGCGCCTGGGCAACGCTCTGTCGGTCGGCTTCGAGCAGTTCCTGATCCAGCGGACGGCGGTCGGCCACGACGCGGCCGACGTGCTGGACACCTTCTCCTTCTACTACGGCATCGCCGCCGGCAACTACAGCTACGGCGCCGCGGCCGGGCTCTTCAAGAGCCTGGTCTCGCTGCTGCTGCTCTGGGGGGCCAACCGGCTGGCGCACGCCTTCGGCGAGGACGGGCTCTACCGGAAATGACCAACACACTCAGCATCGGCCGCGGCAAGCGCACACGCAACGCGGTGACCGCTCCCCCACGCTCCGCCCGGACCGCACGCCCGCCCTGGCAGGAGCCGCCGACCACGATCGGCCAGGCCGCCAAGGGGCTGACGCTCGGCGGGGTTCTGGCGGTCGTCCTGGTCCCGCTCTGGATCATCGTGGTCACCAGCTTCTCCACCCCCGGGGCCGTCAACCGGGCCGGCGGGATGGTGATCTGGCCGGACGGCCTGACCGTCGAGGCCTACCGCGCGATGCTGGACAACCCGACGGTGCTCACCGCGCTGCTGGTGAGCCTCGGCATCACCGGCGTCGGCACGGCAGTGTCCATGGTGGTGTCGATCCTGTGCGCCTACGGGCTCTCGCGCCCGCGCTCGCTCGGCCACCGCTTCATCCTGCTGCTGCTGGTCGTCACCATGTTCGTCGGCGGCGGCCTGATCCCGACCTTCCTGGTGGTCACCGGACTCGGCGGCTACGACCAGTGGTGGGCACTGATCCTGCCCAGCGCGGTCTCCGTCTTCAACATCCTGGTGCTGCGCGCCTTCTACTCCGAGACCTCCGCCGAACTGATCGACGCGGCCCGGATGGACGGCGCCGGCGACTGGCGGATCCTCTGGTCGGTGGTCCTGCCCACCTCGCGCGCCGTGACCGCGGTGATCGCGCTCTTCTACGGCGTGGGCTACTGGAACTCGTTCTTCAACGTCATGCTCTACATGCCGACCGACAGCCAGAAGTGGCCGCTGCAGTACGTCCTGCTCACCTACGTCAACCGGGGCAACGGAATGCCGGGTTCGGTCAACTCCGGCTTCGGCAGCACACACGCCCAGACCGCGCCGCTCTCCTTGCAGATGGCAGTGGTGGTCCTCACCCTGGTGCCGCTCGTTGTCGTCTACCCCTTCATCCAGAAGCACCTGCGAACCGGCGTGCTGACCGGGGCGATCAAGGGCTGACCCGGCCTCGCCCCCGTCGGCTCGCACCGAACGGAGCGGTCCCGGCACACACCGCCCCGGCACGCACCGGGACCGCTCTCCACCCCGACCCGAAGGAGCAGGACCGATGGTGACACTCGCCGACGTGGCCAGGCACGCCGGCGTCTCGGCAAGCACCGTCAGCTACGCGCTCAGCGGCAAGCGCTCGATCTCGACACAGACCCGGCAGCGAATCGAACGGGCCGTCACCGACCTCGGCTACCACCCGAACGCCGGCGCCCGGGCGCTGGCCGGCAAGCGTTCGCACATCATCGCCCTGGTGGTGCCACTGCACACCGAGGTCTACGTGCCGACCATGATGGAGATCGCCATCGCGGTCACCGTCGCGGCCCGGGACCATGGCTACGACGTGCTCCTGCTCACCAACGACGAGGGCCCCGAAGGGGTGCAGCGCGTCGCCGCCAGCGGGCTGGCCGACGGCGTGATCCTGATGGACATCCGGCTGGACGACGACCGTATCCCGGTGTTGCACGCCCAGCGCACCGCGGCCGCGCTCATCGGGCTGCCCGACGACCCGTCCGGGCTGGCCTGCGTCGACCACGACTTCGCCGCCTCGGGCGCCTTGTGCGCCGACCACCTGGCCGACCTCGGCCACCGCGACATCGCCTTCATCGGCTACGGCAGCGCCGTCTACCGGCGGCACGCCGGTTACGCCGAGCGGACCCTGAACGGCTTCCGCTCCCGGGCCGAGCAGATCGGCCTGCGCTTCCTGCACCGACCCTGCGAGGGCACCTACGAGAGCACCGCCGGCACCCTGGCCCGGATCCTCGCGGACCGCCCGGACACCACCGGCTTCGTGGTGCAGAACGAGGGCGCGATCGGCCCGCTGCTCAACCTGCTGCGCGCCGGCGGGCGGACCGTTCCGGAGGACGCGTCGGTGATCGCCATCTGCCCCGAGCAGCTGGCCGAGCAGCACTCGCCCAGGCTCACCTCCGTGACGGGCCCGAAGAAGGAGCTCGGCCGGGTGGCCGTGGAGCAGGTCCTGGCCCGGATCGCCGCAGTAGCAGCGGGCACCGAGCCGGCGGACGAACTGGTCCTGACGCCACCGGAGCTGGTGGTCCGTGAGAGCACCGGCCCGGCCCCGGTGCGCGGTCCACGCCAATGACGCCACATTGACACGCCGTCAGCATGCCCTCCCCTCCCCACGCGAGGAAGACCACCATGTCCGAAGAGCGCCAGACGATCCGCTGGGGCCACCAGGCCCTGAGCGTGGAGATCGCCCTCGGCGAGGACGGCACCGCCCGCCTGGTCCACATCGGCCCACCCTGCCGGCCCATCGGCGCTCCGCGTCCCGGCGCGCCGCTGCCCCTGGTGGAGGTGACCGCGGGGGGGCAGGGCCGCCACTGGTCGGGCCGGCACCTCATCGACACCGGCATCGGGGCGCGGCTGCGCCACCGGTCCCACCGCGCCACCCGCGAGGGCGACTGGCACGTGCTCACCGTGGAGCTCCACGACCCGGTCACCGGCCTGGCCGCGGAGCTGGTCCACCGGTCGCCGGACGGCCTACCGGCACTGCGCACCGAGGTCACCCTGCGCAACGAGGGCCCGGCCGCCCTGCACCTGGAGTCCGTCAGCTCCCTGGTGGTGGGCTGCCTGACCGACGGGGATCCGGCCGACCTGGAGACCGCCGACCTGCTGTGGGCGGACAACGACTGGTTCGCCGAGTGCCGCTGGCGGCGCGAGCCGCTGCGGACGGCCTCGCCCGCGGCGCACGGCCGCTACCACCTTCGCTCCGGCCGGGTGACCCAGGTGGTGGCCGGCCAGGGTGTCTGGTCCAGCTGCGGCCGGCTGCCGATGGGCGGCCTGACGGACCGTCGGTCCGGGCGCGGCTGGCTCTGGCAGATCGAGCACAACGGCGGCGGCTGGCGCTGGGAGTGCGGGGTTCGCGACGACACCGCGTACGCGGCACTGTTCGGGCCGACCGACCTGGACCACGGCTGGCGCCAGGTGCTGGAGCCAGGGGAGGGCTTCCGCACCGTTCCAGTGACTCTGACGTACAGTCAGAATGCCGGCCTGGACGCCGCATTCGCGACCATGACCCGCTACCGCCGCCTGGCCCGCCGCCCGCACACCGACCACCGCGACCTGCCGGTCGTCTTCAACGACTACATGAACTGCCTGATGGGCGACCCCACCACCGCCAAGCTGCTGCCGCTGATCGACGCCGCCGCCGAGGCCGGCGCCGAGTACTTCGTGATCGACGCCGGCTGGTACGCCGACGAGGACGACAACTGGTGGACCACCGTGGGCGCGTGGGAGCCGTCCGCCACCCGGTTCCCCGGGCCGCGCGGGATCCACGAGGTGCTGGACCGGATCCGCGAACGCGGCATGGTCCCGGGCCTGTGGCTGGAGCCGGAGGCGGTCGGCGCGGCGAGCCCGGTCGCCGGATCCCTGCCCGACGGGGCGTTCTTCCGCCGGGGTGGGCAGCGCGTCACCGAGGGCGGCGGCCGGTACCACCTGGACCTGCGCCACCCCGCCGCCCGAGCCCACCTGGACCGCGTGGTGGACCGCCTGGTCGGCGAGTGGGGCGTCGGCTACCTCAAGCTCGACCACAACACCGACCCGGGCTCCGGCACCAGCGGCCACCCCGGGGAGACCCCGGCCGCCGGCCTGCTCGGCCACAACCGGGCGCAACTCGACTGGCTCGACGGCATCCTGGACCGGCACCCGCACCTGGTGGTGGAGAACTGCGCCTCCGGCGGCATGCGGATGGACCACGCCCTGCTCTCCCGCCTCCAACTGCAGTCCACCAGCGACCAGCAGGACCTGCTGCTCTACGCCCCCATCGCGGCCTCCGCGCCCACCGCCGTCACCCCCGAGCAGGGCGCGGTCTGGGCCTACCCGCAGCCCGGGGACTCGCTCGACGAAGTCGCCCTCACCATGGCCAACGCACTGCTCGGCCGCATCCACCTCTCCGGCAGGATCACCGAACTCTCCACAGAAGCACGGGACTTGGTTGACGAGGCGATAGCCGTCCACAAATCGATCCGCGCCGACCTGCCGCAGGCGCTGCCCGCCTGGCCGCTCGGACTCCCGGGCTGGGAGGACCCGTGGATCGCCCTGGCACTGCACACCCCGGCCACCACCTACGTCACCGCCTGGCGCCGCTCCGGCGAGGAGACCGCCAGGGATCTCGACCTTCCCCATCTGGCCGGGGCCGACGTCCGCGTCGAGGTGCTCTTCCCGTCGTCCAGCCGGGCCGCCGCGGTCTGGCACCCGAACACCGCCGAACTCGCCCTGACCCTGCCGACGGCACCGTCCGCCGTGCTACTCCGCCTCACCAAAAGTGCTTCCGAAGGGAGTTGACGATGCGACCGACGATCGCGCGCGCCCCACCGCGCCGGTCCGGATCCGTACGAAACCCGCCTCACCGACAGCTGGAACGCCTCGGTGTCGCAGAGCGGCACGAGCGTCAACGCCGCGAACGTGTCCTACGGCGCCGCCGTCCCGCAGGGCGGCAGCGTCCACTTCGGCTTCAAGGCCACCTGGTCCGGCAGTGACGCCAATCCCTCCGCCTTCCGGTTCAACGGCGCCGCCTGCGCGATCGGCTGAGCCCGCATGACCGGTGGCGCCCCGGCCGCCCCGAACAGCCGGGGCGCGCACCCGCGAAGAATCTTCCCCACGAAAGGAATTGACCGCGTGTCAGGTCAGCACCAGGCGCACAGCACTGTCACCAACCCCGTGATCCCCGGGTTCCACCCCGATCCCAGCATCTGCCGGGTCGGCGACGACTACTACCTCGTCTGCTCCAGCTTCGAGTACTTCCCCGGCATCCCCGTCTTCCACAGCCGCGACCTGGTGAACTGGACCCAGATCGGCAACGCCCTGGACCGGCCGAGCCAGCTGCGCCTGCCCCGCGACATGCCCTCCTCCGCCGGTATCTTCGCCCCCACCCTGCGCCACCACGACGGCCGCTTCCGGCTGATCGTCACCAACGTCGGCGACGGCGGCAACATGCTCTTCACCGCCACCGACCCGGCCGGCCCCTGGTCCGACCCGCTCCGGCTGCCAGATGTCCCCGGCATCGACCCGGACCTCGCCTGGGACGAGGACGGCACCTGCTGGTGCACCGTCGCCGGCGTCTCCCAGGTCCGGATCGACCCGGCGACCGGAAGGACCTCCGGCGAGCCGCACAAGCTCTGGTCCGGCACCCCCGGTGCACTGGCCCCCGAGGCGCCGCACCTGTACCGGATCGGCGAGTACTGGTACCTGATGATCTCCGAGGGCGGCACCGAACGCGGCCACAGCGTCGCCATCGCCCGCGCCGACTCCCCCTCAGGTCCCTTCGAGCCGTGCCCGGCCAACCCGATCCTGACCCACCGCGGCACCAGCCACCCGATCCAGAACACCGGCCACGCCGACCTGGTGCAGGCCCCCGACGGCTCCTGGTGGATGGTGCTGCTCGCCGTGCGGCCGGGCGGCGGCACACCGGGCTGGCACGTGCTCGGCCGCGAGACCTTCCTCGCACCGGTGAGCTGGGTCGACGGCTGGCCCGTGGTCGGCGCGCTCTCGTCGGAGATGCCCGCGCCCGCATGGCCGCTCCAGCCCGCGCCCAGCGTTGCGGTCCGGGACGACTTCGACCAGGCCGAGCTGCACCCGCGCTGGATCTCGGTGCGGGAGCGCCGCGCCGAGCTCTGCACCACCAAGGAACGGTCCGGCTGGCTGACCCTGCACGCCGCCGGCGCCTCCCCGGACGAACCCGACCTGGTGTTCGTCGGCCGGCGCCAGCAGCACCTGACCTGCCGGGTCCGCACGCTGGTCGACGCGACCGCCGGCCGCGGCGGGCTGGCCGTGCGGCTGGACGAGCAGCACCACTACGAGATCGAGGCCGGCGACGGCCAGGTGCGCGTCCTCGCCCGGATCGGCCCACTGCGCACCGAGGTGGCCGCCAAGCCGCTGCCCGCAGGACCGGTGGTCCTCGGCCTCGGGATCGCCCCGGCACCGCCGCAGGGCTCGCGAACCGGCCCCGATCTGCTCTCCTTCGGCGTCGAGCAACCGGACGGCAGCTTCGCCGTGCTCGCCACCCTCGACGGCCGCTACCTGTCCACCGAAGTGGCCGGCGGCTTCACCGGCCGGGTCATCGGCATGTACTCCGCGGTCGGCACCGTCCGCTTCGACTGGTTCGACTACGAGCCCCTCCCACTTCCCTGATCGTCCGTCAGGGCTCCCCCACCCCCGTTTCACACGAAAGGGACACCCGTGAACGACGCACAGCAGACCGCACGCCCGCGCAACCGCCGACTCCACCGCACGGCCTGTCTCGTGGTGGCGCTGGTCACCGCGGGCAGCCTCGCCGGCGGCACGGCCGTCGCCGCACCGGCCGAGCCGGCCAAGGACCGGGCCCGGGCGGCCTGGGTCCCGAGCGACCCGATGGCCGCGGTCGCCGCGATGCAGCCCAGCTGGAACCTCGGCAACACCTTCGACGCCCTCCCCGACGAGACCTCCTGGGGCAACCCGCTCACCACCAAGGCGACCTTCGACGGCCTCAAGGCGCAGGGCTTCCGCAGCGTCCGCATCCCCGTCACCTGGTACCCCCACCAGTCCCCCACCGCGCCGTACACCATCGACGCGACGTGGATGGCCCGGGTCAAGCAGGTGGTCGACTGGGCGCTGGCGGACGGCCTCTACGTCGAGATCAACGTCCACCACGACTCGTGGCAGTGGATCGCGAACATGTCCGCCGACCACGACAACGTCATGGCCCGGTTCGACTCGACCTGGCAGCAGATCGCCACCGTCTTCAAGGACGAGCCGCGCGCGCTGCTCATGGAGAGCATCAACGAGCCGCAGTTCTCCAACGCGACCGACGCCCAGAAGACCCAGTACCTGCGCGAGCTCAACACCTCCTTCCACCGCATCGTCCGCAACTCCGGGGGGCGGAACAAGGACCGCCTGCTGGTCCTGCCCTCGGAGGAGACCAACAACGCCCAGCACTGGCTCGACGACCTGTCGACGACGATGAACTCGCTGCACGACCGCAACCTGGTGGCGACCGTGCACTACTACAGCTGGTACCCGTTCAGCGTGAACATCGCCAACGGCACGACCTACGACGCCACGGCCCAGGCCGACCTGAACGACGGCTTCGCCCGGGTGCACGACACCTTCGTCGCCAAGGGCGTCCCCGTCTACCTCGGCGAGTACGGCCTGCTCACCTCCCCCTACTCCGGCGTGGTCGAGCGCGGGGAGATGCTGAAGTACTTCGAGCACGTCAACTACGAGGCGCGGGTCAACGGCATGACCTCCGCCGTCTGGGACGCCTCC
The DNA here is from genome assembly GCF_044455625.1 of Kitasatospora sp. NPDC051164. Classification (NCBI taxonomy): domain Bacteria; kingdom Bacillati; phylum Actinomycetota; class Actinomycetes; order Kitasatosporales; family Streptomycetaceae; genus Kitasatospora; species Kitasatospora sp. NPDC051164. The sequence goes on from NZ_JBITFB010000048.1 coordinate 33,575, forward strand.
AACGACTTCCTGAACCGCTCCACCATGCAGTGGCAGGTCCCCGAGATGAAGGCCCTGATCCAGACCTCCTGGCGGACCCGCTCGGGCACCGCCTCCACCGACAACCTCTTCCTGCCGAACTCCGGCCCCCTCACCGCCCGGACCATCACCCTGAACCCCAACGGACAGTGGTTCACCGGGGTGTGGCAGGGCAACACCCCGCTGATCCCGTCCCGCGACTACACCCTCAACGGCGACCAGCTCACGCTGACGGCGACCGCCCTCACCCGGCTGGCCGGCAACCGCGCCACCGGGGTCAACGCCACCCTCGAGGTCCGGTACTCCGACGGCGTGCCGTGGAAGCTCTTCGTGCGCTCGTACCACCAGCCCGTGCTGTCCGACGCCATCGGAACCGCCGACGGGCTTACCATCCCGACCCGGTTCAACGGTTCCCTGCTGGCCAACGTGGAGTCCACGTATGCCGACGGCACCGCCGCCGGCCCGGCCTCCTGGACCACCTACCAGTCGTTCGACAACTACCGCGCCGACTACGGCGCCGACACCACCACCGTCAAGGCCGACTTCCTCAAGTCGCTCAAGGACGACGCCCCGGTGACGCTCACCTTCCGCTACTGGACCGGCGCCACCGTCACCTACCACGTGACCAAGTCCGGCAACACGGTGACCGGCACCGCCTCCTGACCAGCCCCCCCGCCCGCCCGGCTGCCGGTCCCCGCCTGCGGCCGGGCGCCTTCCCGAGATGAGCCCTCCATGTTCTCCCTACGGTCCCACGGACGGCGGCTGCGTCTTCTCGCAACCACCGTACTGATGCTCACCGCGTGCGTCACCGCATCCACCGGCGCGACCGCCCAGGCCGCACCGGGCAGCCCTGCGCTCACCCCGCCGCTGGGCTGGAACAGCTGGAACAGCTTCGGGTGCGGTGTCAACGAGTCACAGATCCGCCAGGCCGCCGACGCAATGGTGTCCTCCGGCATGAAGGCCGCCGGCTACCAGTACGTCGTCGTCGACGACTGCTGGTTCGACCCGCAGCGTGACGGCGCGGGCAACCTCCGGGCCAGCCCGACCAAGTTCCCCAGCGGCATGAAGGCGCTCGGGGACTACATCCACAGCAAGGGCCTGAAGTTCGGCCTCTACGAGGCGCCCAACGAGCGCACGTGCGCACAGGCCGTGGGTTCCTACTCCGGCTCCACCGGCAGCAAGGGCCACGAGGCCCAGGACGCCACCACGTTCGCCTCGTGGGGCGTGGACTACCTCAAGTACGACTGGTGCTCCTCCAGTGGCACGTTGGATGAGCAGGTCGCGCAGTTCACGCTCATGCGCGACGCCCTCCGCGCCACCGGCCGTCCCATCGTCTACAGCATCAACCCCAACAGCCTGCACGCCATCACCGGCTCCTCGTACAACTGGGGTCAGGTCGCGGACCTGTGGCGGACGACCGAGGACCTGCTGGACATCTGGCAGAACGGCAACACCAACAACTACCCGATGGGCGTGGGCAACGTCCTTGACATCGACGCGCCGCTGGCCGCTCAGTCGGGCCCTGGCCACTGGAACGACGCCGACATGCTCGTGGTCGGCCGCCCCGGTCTGTCGCTGACCGAGTCCCGTTCCCACTTCGCCCTCTGGTCGCTGCTCTCGGCGCCCCTCATAGCGGGCAACGACATCCGGACCATGTCCGGCGACGTGAGCGCGATCCTTCGCAACCCCCGCCTGCTGACGGTGAATCAGGACGCGCTCGGCGCGGGCGGCCGCCGGGTGCGCGACGACGGCGACCTCGAGGTGTTCGCCAAGCCCCTGTCCGACGGTTCGGTCGCCGTGGGCCTGTTCAACCGGGGCACCGGCACCGCGACCGTCACCGCCACGGCCGCGCAGGTCGGCCTCACCGGAGGGCCGTTCACGCTCACCGACCTGTGGACCGGCGACACGTCGAGCACGTCCGGCCAGATCTCGGCGAGCGTCCCGGCGCACGGTGTCGCCGTGTTCAAGATGACCGGCGGCAGCCCGCTGGCCTCCACCACCGCCCGCCTGCGCGGAACCGGGTCCGGCCGCTGCCTGGACGTGGACCGCGCCGCCACGACGGCCGGGACGACGGCGCTGATCTGGGACTGCCACACCGCCGCCAACCAACTGTGGACCACGTGGGCCGGCGGCGAGATCCGCGTCTACGGCGACAAGTGCCTGGACGCCTCCAACCAGGGCACCACCGACGGCACGAAGGTCGTCATCTGGCCCTGCAACGGTCAGGACAACCAGAAGTGGACCGTGCAGACCGACGGGTCGATCCGCAACGTCCACGCCGGGCTGTGCCTGGACGCCGACCACGCCGGAACCGTCGACGGGACGCCTGTGATCCTGTGGACCTGCACCGGTCAGAACAACCAGAAGTGGGCCACGCTCCCGTAGCCCGCACCCCTGCCGGTTCGTCGAGGAACCGGCGTCCTGACGGGGCGCCCCGGCGGCGGTGGAGCCGGATGAGGCAGTGTCAGATTCCTCGTCCGCGCCGGAACCGCGCCGGGGTGGTTCCGCACTCGTCGGTGAAGACCCGGTAGAAACGGCTGACCGAGCCGAAGCCGGCGGCTGCGGCCACCTGGCTCGCTGGGAGGTCGGTGGTCAGCAGCAACCGGCGCGCTTCGGCGAGCCGGTACAGCTTCACGTACTCGCCGATCGTGGTGCGCACGACCTTGCGGAACTGGGTCATGGCGTAGGTCGGGTGGACGTTCACCGCCGCGGCGACGTCCCCGACAGTGATCGGCTCCCGGAAGTGGCGGGCGATGTGGCGCGCCATGGACACCGCCTGGCGCAGAGCCGGATCGTCACCCGCGTAGCGGTGTACCGGGTCACCGCCCGCGGCGAGCGCCAGGCGCCGCACGCGCGCCTGGATCTCCAGCATCGCGATGCGGTGCAGCTCGTCGTCGCCCGCGGCCAGATCCGCGGCCCACTGGGTGAACTTCGCCGGGTCGCTCTCATCGGCACGGGCCGGGGGAGCGATCACCGGCACGCCCGAGAGCACCCGGGCGAGGAGCGACTGCGGCAGCCCCCAGGCCAGGAACCGGTCGAAGGGCACGTGCAGCCAGTGGACGCTGGTCGCCCGGCTCGCCACCAGCTGGTGCGGGATCGCGGCCCAGAACACGGCGAGGCCACCCGCCGCCACTTCGAGGAGTTCGCCGCCGTAGAGGTAGAGCATCGGCCCGCCGCCGGCCACGAAGTTGATCTCGAGGTCGTCGTGCCGGTGCGCTGCCGACATCAGCAGCGGGCGTCCGGACCAGCCGCGCAGGTGCGACGGTTCGTCGACCAGGGCACCCTGAGGATCCAAGAAGTTCTCGCTTCGAAACGGTGCAGACATCGCAGTTGCTCGGATCCTATCGTCGTGGAGCAGCGCCGATGCTTCGCACCGTCGTGCATCCGGCGACACCGCACGCCCACCCCTGCGTTCCTGATGGAGATCTCACGTGTTCTCACTCGGCATCGTCGGCGCCGGCCAGTTCGCCGGCTCGTTCGCCAAACTCTGGCGCCTGCACCCGAACGTCGGTGACATCAAGGTCACCGACCTCCTCCCGGAGCGCGCCGAGCATCTCTTCGCCGAATACGACCTCGCCGGCACGCTCCCCTCGTTCGAGGACATGCTCGACTCCGATCTCGACGCCGTCGCACTCTTCACCCAGCGCTGGACACACGGCCCACTCGCGGTCCAGGCACTGCGCGCGGGCAAGGACGTCTACAGCGCGGTCCCCATGGCGGTGACCGAGGCCGAGATCGCGGACATCATCGCCGCGGTCGAGCAGACCGGCCGGATCTACATGATGGGCGAGACGAGCTACTACCACCCGGCGACCGTCTACGCGCGCGCCCGGATCGCCTCGGGAGCGTTCGGCCGGATCTTCTACGCGGAGGGCGACTACGTCCACGACATGGACTGGGGCTTCTACGACGCCTACAAGTACAGCGGCGGTGCGAACTGGAAGGCCACCGCCAGCTACCCGCCACTGCTCTACCCCACCCACTCGATCGGCGGCGTCCTCGGCGCCTGGCAGACCCACGCCGTCAGCGTCTCGGCGATCGGCGTTCCGGACGAGCGCGGCGACGGCGTGTTCGACCGCGAGATCAGCCAGTTCGACAACGACTTCTCCAACGCGACCGCACTGTTCGAAGCCGCGGGCGGCGGAAGCTTCCGCACGAACGAGTTCCGCAGGGTCGGATACATCGGCAAGGAGTCGCGTTTCCGCTACTTCGGCACAGAAGCGGTCTTCGAACAACTCGGCTCGGTCAGCCTGTGGCAGGACAAGAAGGGCGAGCACGACGTCACCGCGCACCTGGACCCCGCACCCACCCTCGCACCGGACGACCCGGCACTCGCCCACCTCGCCCCGGAACTACGCGGCGCCTTCGCCTCCGGCACCGCGCCGGTGCACGATCGCTCCCGCCTCCCGCGTGAGTTCGCCCACGCACCCAACGGCCACGAGGGCAGTCATCACTTCCTCGCCGACGACTTCGCCACCGCGGTCACGACCCGAACGCTTCCACCGCTGCACGCGTGGACCGCCGCCCGCTACACCCTCCCCGGCATCATCGCCCACCAATCCGCCCTCCGAGCCGGAGCGCGCCTGCCCATTCCCGACCACGGAGACGGTCCCCGGTCCGCGTGACACCGCCTGACTGCACCGTCCGGTCACAGACCATCTGACAGTCCGACGGAAGGGAGATACCGATGCCGGGAACCGGCCGGCCGTGCTGCTCCGAGTGCGCGGTACCGCTCACGGGGCCGCCGCCCGTGCGGCCCCGCCCGGTGCCGGACCACGAACCGGGCTGACCCGTGGACTCGGTAAGGCATCCGTATGAGCAGCGACACCTTCCCCTGCCCCCGCGATCGGCAGCGGGCCGATGCGGGCCTGTTCGGCCCGTCCTCGGTGACCTGGCACCTGCACGCCGACCCGGCGATGTGGATCGGCGGGATCAGCGCCCTCCACCTGCAGGCGCTGCACCCGATCGCGGCTCTCGGCATAGCCCAGAACTCCTCGTTCGAGGACGATCCCTTCGGCCGCCTGGTGGGGACGGGTTCGTTCATCGTGGCGACCACCTGGGGCACCCGGGCACAGGCCGAGCAGGCCGACGCCCGGGTGCGCGCCGTGCACGAGCGCCTGCGCATCCACGATCCGCACAGCGGCGCGCAGTACCGGCTGGACGCCCCCGACCTGCTGCTCTGGGTGCACTGCGCACTGGTCAGATCGAACCTGCACGCCGTGCGGCAAGGCGGCATGCGGCTGACGAGCGCCGCTGCGGCACCGCCTCCCGAGCTCCGACACCGGCTACTTCAACACCCCGGCGTCGCCATCACCGCCTCCAGGAGGAGCCGTAGTGCTCGCACTGCGGCTCCTCCTGGTCTCACGGCTTCAGCAGCCCTCGCTCGTAGGCCTTGACCAGGTTGCGCGGCACCAGGTGTTCACGGCCCTCGACGGCGATCGGGACGAGCTGCGGGGCCGCAGCCTTCCACTGCGACCGGCGGTGGCGGGTGTTGCTGCGGGAGGTCTTGCGCTTGGGTACGGCCATGGGACCTGCTCCTATCGGGTGGTCGAGGCGTAGGGCAGCAGGGCCATCTCGCGGGCGTTCTTGATCGCCCGCGCCATCGCCCGCTGCTGCTGCTGCTGGACGGTCAGCCGGGTGACCCGGCGGCTGCGGATCTTGCCGCGGTCGGAGACGAACCTGCGCAGCAGGTTGGTGTCCTTGTAGTCGATGTAGGTGATGCCCGCCTCGAACAGCGGGTTGGGACGTGGACGGGCCGGACGTCCGCCGGTGGGGCGCTTGGCCATTACGAGTCTTCTCTCTGGTCAGGACGCGGGTTCGAGCAGGTCCTCGAAGGCGTCGGGTAGGGCCTTCCAGCCGGCCTCCCCCGCCATCAGTTCGGCGTCGGTGAGCAGGCAGGAGTCGAGCAGTTCGGTGATCCCGTCGACGTCCAAGCCCTCGGCGATGAAGACGAGTTGCTGGACGCGGTCGCCGTGCGCGGGATGCCAGTCGAGGGCGGCGGCGGCCCTGCGGGCCGGCGGGTAGAACTCCCAGGCGGCGTCGGGAAGTCCGGCCAGCCACGGACCGCACTCCTCCACCGCGAGGTTCGCACCGGCGGCGTCCCAGGCCGGCATCGACCCAGGCCGGTTGGCCAGCCAGAACCGTCCACGGCTGCGCTGGGCGGCCGGGACGAGCAGCTCCAGCGCCTCGTACAGCCGGCCCGGGTGCAGCGGGCGGCGGCGCTCCCAGACCAGGGTTGCCACGCCCGCGTCATCGGCCTGCTGCGGCAGCAGGGCGAGCGCCGGGTCCACGCGGTCGCGGGCGGCTGCCACGTCGAAGCCGCCGAGCGCGGCACGCAGCAGTTCACCGGTGCCGAGCAGCACCCGCCGGGCGGTCGGGTGCAGCTGGCGCAGCATCGCGAGGCCGGGCTCGCCACCACGGGCGACCGCGATGGTCGTGGCGTACTCGATCTGGTGGGCGAGCGCCTCGGCCCGAGTGCGGGTGTCGTCCGGCGACGTGTGCTCGCCGTGCTCGGCCAGATCGTCGGGGACGGAGAGTTCGCCGAGCAGCCGGTCCGGGTCGACCGCGACCACCACGCCCGCCAGTTCGATGAACTCCTCCGCCGACTGGCCGTCCACCTCGCCGCCCGCGATCACCTCGACCGCCGGGTGGGGGTCGCTGCCGCCCCACAGCTCCACGACTGCCAGCCCGTGCTGCCCGTCCTCGGCCAGGCGCAGCAGCTCGGGCAGCAGGTCCTCGCGCAGCGCGCAGCAGGCGCAGTCGTTGCTCAGCGGGACGTCCGCCGTCGCGATGGTGCCGGAGGCGTCGCGGAGTTCGCGACGGACCGTACGACGCGAGGCGTCGCGCAGGTCGTGGTGGAGGACGACGCCGTTGACGCTGCCGTCCAGCAGCTCCTGGACGGCGCGGCGGCGTTCGGCGCGGTGCAGGCCGGCGACCACGACGACCGGGAGCCTGAGGTGTTCGAGCACGGCGCTCACCAGCTCGACTTGCGCACGCCCGGCAGGTGTCCGGCGTGGGCCATGGTGCGCAGGTTGATCCGGGAGAGGCCGAAGGCGCGCTGGTAGCCGCGGGGGCGGCCGTCCACGGCGTCGCGGTTGCGGATCCGGGTGGCGCTGGCGTCGCGCGGCTGGCGGCCCAGCTCCCGCTGGGCGGCGGCGCGTTCCTCGGCGGTGGCAGCCGGGTGGGCGATGGTGCGCTTCAACTCGGCGCGGCGCTCGGCGTACCGGGCAACGACCGCACGCCGCTGCTCGTTCTTGGCGATCTTGCTCTGTTTGGCCATCAGACTTTCCCCCCTCGGGCGCGGATGCGGGCGACGGCGGCCTCGATACCGATCACGTCGACGGTCTTCAGGCCCTTGGCGCTGAGCGTGAGACGGACGTGCCGGCCCTCGCTGGGCAGCCAGTAACGCTTGCGCTGGATGTTGGGGTCGAAGCGGCGGCGGGTTCGCCGGTGCGAGTGCGAGATCGCGTTGCCGAAGGACGGCTCGCGGCCGGTCAGTTGGCAGTGAGCGGACATGGTGACGGCTCCGTTGCTCATCGTGCGGGCAGGCAGAAGGTCACGCCCCGGGACCGGCGTGCGGCCCCGGGATGCCCGCCCCACACTACGCCAGATGAAAATGGATTTCATTTCGCTATAGTGGGGCCACCACCACGCCGACCGAGGGGACATCCATGGCCCGCAACGAACTGCGCCCGATCATCAAGCTCCGCTCCACCGCCGGCACCGGCTACACGTACGTCACCCGCAAGAACCGCCGGAACGACCCCGACCGCCTCGTCCTGCGCAAGTACGACCCCGTCGCCAAGCGGCACGTCGACTTCCGCGAAGAGCGCTGACCACGCCCAGACCACCACCGTCAGGGGCGAGGGGCTGACGCGGCAGCGCGTCAGCCCCTCGGCTCGTTCCTCAGGGCTGGTCGATGCCGGCATTCCGAATCGGCCGGCGGCAGCCCCACCCCACCCCGCCTCCGCGAGTTCTCGCAGCCTCGGAGCAATCCGCCTGCGGCCCGCGGTGAGATCTTGGAAACGATGCGTTCACGACGTGTGGACGCTCCGGGAAACAAGCGGTTTCTAGCGTATCCACTCATGGATTCGAAGCTGTATACGCAGCCGGACACGATCCTGGATCCGGGTCCGGTGCCCCCGCCCTCACTCCGCGAAGCGGCCTACGCGCAGTTGCGCACGGCCGTGCTGGACGGCGAGTTCGGTCCGCGCGAGCGGCTGGCCGAGACGCGGCTGGCCGTACGGTTCGGGGTGTCGCGGACCCCCGTACGCGAGGCGCTGGCAAGGCTGCTGGCGGACGGTCTGATCGAGCGTGGTGACGGCGGCTTCTACGTCACGATCCCCAACCTGACCCAGCTGAAGGACTTCTACGAACTCCGGGTCACCCTGGAACTGCGCGGCATCGCCCGGGTGATCGAGGACCCCTCGGTCCGGCACGACCCGGCTGTCATCGCGGCCGAGTTGGAACGCTGGTACGCCCTGCGCGAGAACCCACCCGAGCGTGACCCGCGCTTCGTCGTCCAGGACGAGCGCTTCCATGCGGAACTCTCCCGCGCTGCGGGCAATCCCGCGCTGACCGACGCCCTCGTGACGGTCAGCGAGCGCATCCGCAGCGTCCGTATGTACGACTTCCTCACCCAGGACCGGGTGGAGACGACCATCACGGAACACATCGAGATCATGGAGTTCGTCCGGGACGGACGGCTCGACGAGGGCTACCGGGCCCTGCACGCCCACGTCGGCGACTCGATGTCCGTGGTGCTGCAACGCGCCCAGCGCGCGATGACGCAGATGGCCCTGCACGCCGACCGTCTCTGAAGCAGGCCGGCCGCTCCCGAACCCGCGGGTGACGCCGCGGGTAACGCCCGGCCCCGATTCCCCGGCTGTCGACGACGCCATCCGAGGTGCCCACCGCTCTCCTTCCCTCCCTCCCCCACCGGCCCGCACCCCCGAAGGGCATGCCATGACCGCCACCGAGTCACCGCAGCCGGTGACAACACCGCACTCCCCGACGAGCCAGGCGACCAAGGAGACGCTGGAGGACTACACCCTCCGTTTCGCGCCCCGCAGCTACCGTCGCTGGACCCCCATGGTCGTGGCCACCACGGCACTCGGCGGCATCGCCTACATGGCCGACTTCTCGATTGGCGCCGGCATCGGCCTCGCCCACGGCACCGGCAACGCGCTGGTTGCGATCGCCGTCGCGGCCGCAGTCATTTTCGTCACCGGCATCCCCCTCGCCTACTACGGCGCCCGCTACAACATCGACCTCGACCTCATCACCCGCGGCTCCGGCTTCGGCTACTACGGCTCGGTCCTCACCAGCGTCATCTTCGCCAGCTTCACCTTCATCTTCTTCGCCCTCGAAGGCTCGATCATGGCCCAGGGGCTGAAGCTGGGCCTCCAACTCCCCCTGTGGCTGGGCTACCTGGTCTCCACGCTGATCGTGTTCCCCCTGGTGATCTACGGCATGAAGGCGCTCAGCAAGCTCCAGGTGTGGACCACCCCGGTCTGGTTGCTGCTGATGGTCGCCCCGCTCGTCTACCTGATCGCCCAGGACCCCGGCACGGTCGACCGCTTCCTCGGCTACGCCGGTACGGACGGCGACGGCGGCGGCATCGACACCGCGTCGGTGCTGCTCGGCGCGGGCGTGTGCCTGTCCCTCATCGCGCAGATCGGCGAGCAGATCGACTACCTGCGCTTCATGCCGCCCAAGACCGAGGCCAACAAGCGCACGTGGTGGACCGCCGTGGTCATGGCCGGTCCGGGCTGGGTCGTGCTCGGCGCACTGAAGCAGGCCATCGGCGTCTTCCTCGCCGTCTACATCCTCGCCAAGGTCGGACCGTCCGTCGCGACCGAGCCGATCCAGCAGTTCCGCGGCGCGTTCGACGCGATGATGCCGTCCTGGATGGTGGTCCCGCTCGCCCTCGCCCTGGTCGTCATCAGCCAGATCAAGATCAACGTGACGAACGCCTACTCCGGCTCCCTCGCCTGGACGAACTCCTTCACCCGAGTCACCAGGCACTACCCGGGCCGCATGGTCTTCGTCCTGGTCAACCTCGGCTTCGCGCTCGCCCTGATGGAAGCCGACATGTTCAGCTTCCTCAACAGCATCCTGGGCTTCTACTCGAACTGCGCCATCGCCTGGGTCGTCACCGTGGCCACCGACATCGGCATCAACAAGTACCTGCTCAAGATCTCCCCGCTCCAGCCGGAATTCCGCCGGGGCATGCTGCACGCAGTCAACCCGGTCGGCGTGGTCGCCTTCGTCGCGGCCTCGGGCCTGTCCATCGGCATGTACTTCCACGCGCTCGGCGACACCCTCCAGCCCTACTCCCCCGTCGCCGCCGCCGTCATCGCCTTCGTCCTCACGCCCCTGATGGCCGTCGTCACCAAGGGCAAGTACTACCTGCGCCGCACCGACGACGGCATCGACGAGCCGCTTCTGGACACCGACGGCAACCCCAGCGCGGTCACCCTCGACTGCCACGTCTGCCGCCAGCCCTACGAACGACCCGATCTGGCCGCCTGCGCCACCCACGACGCGGCGATCTGCTCCCTGTGCCTGAGCACCGACAAGGTCGGCGACCACGTCCTGCCCGCCGCATGACCCCTTCGTCGCCGGTGCCGCGGGAAGCCTCGCCGAGTTCCCGCGGCACGGCCCGCCTTCTGAGGAGCTGACATCGTGTTCGACACCCTTCTGGTCGCCAACCGCGGCGAGATAGCCTGCCGCATCATCCGCTCGGCGTCCGCACTCGGCCTGCGGACCGTGGCGGTGTACTCCGACGCGGACCGCGCCGCACCGCACGTGCGGATGGCCGACACAGCGGTACGCCTGGGCCCGGCGCCGGCCGCCGAGAGCTATCTGCGAGCGAACCTGGTCCTGGCCGCCGCCCGCGAGACGGGCGCCGGGGCGATCCATCCCGGGTACGGCTTCCTCTCCGAGAACGCCGCGTTCGCCGCCGACGTGGAGGTGGCGGGCCTGGCCTTCGTCGGCCCGACGCCCCGCCAACTGGAGGTCTTCGGCGCCAAGCACACCGCCCGCGCCGCGGCCGAGGCAGCCGGGGTCCCTCTGCTGGCCGGTACCGGGCTCCTTCCGGACCTGGCCGAGGCCCTGCGAGCCGCCGAGGACATCGGCTACCCGGTGATGCTCAAAGCGACCGGCGGCGGAGGCGGCATCGGCATGCGGGCCTGCACCGGTCCGGACGAACTGCGCTCGGCGTACGCCCAGGTCACCAGACTCGCCCGGGGCAACTTCGGCGACGGCGGGGTCTTCCTGGAGCGGTACGTCTCCCGCGCCCGACATGTCGAGGTGCAGGTCTTCGGCGACGGCACCGGCCGGGTCGTCAGCCTCGGCGACCGGGACTGCTCCCTCCAGCGCCGTCACCAGAAGGTCCTGGAGGAGGCCCCCGCCCCCGGCCTCCCACCCGCGCTGCGCGAGGAACTGCACCGCAGCGCGCGGGAGCTGTGCGAGACGGTCGGCTACCGCTCCGCCGGCACCGTGGAGTTCGTCTACGACGCCGAACGCGAGGAAGCCGCTTTCCTGGAGGTCAACACCCGCCTTCAGGTCGAGCACCCGGTCACCGAGGAGATCACCGGCGTCGACCTGGTCAGCTGGATGCTGCGGCTGGCCCGCGGCGACCAGGACGTCCTCGACGGCATCGGTCCCGACGGCCCGCCCACGCGCGGGCACGCCGTCGAGGCGCGCGTCTACGCCGAGGACCCGGGCCAGGACCACCGCCCGAGCGCCGGCCTGCTCACCCGCGTCCAACTCCCCAGCGGCGTAAGGGTGGACGGCTGGGCCGAGACCGGCCAGGAGATCTCCACCGCCTACGACCCGATGCTCGCCAAGATCATCGCCACCGGCCGCGACCGCGACGAGGCGTTCGCCAACCTGGCCGAGGCGCTGGAAGAGACCCGGATCGACGGCGTGGAGACCAACCTCGGCCTGCTGCGCGCCGCCTGCCGCACGGAAGAGGTCACGGCCGCCCGGCACACCACGAGCACCCTCACCTCCGTCACCGACCCGCGCCCCCGCATCGACGTCGTACGCGGCGGCACCCTGACCACCGTCCAGGACTGGCCCGGCCGCACCGGCTACTGGGAGGTCGGCATCCCGCCCGGCGGCCCGATGGACGACCTCTCCTTCCGCCTGGGCAACACCGCCGTCGGCAACCCCGAGGGTGCCCCCGGCCTGGAGTGCACCCTGGAGGGTCCGGCCCTGCGCTTCTCGCGCCCGGCGGTCGTCTGCGTCACCGGCGCCCCGGCCCACGTCACGGTCGACGGCACACCCGCCGCCCAGTGGAAGCCCTTCGACCTGCCCGCCGGAGCCCTGCTGGAGATCGGCACCCCCAAGGGCCCGGGCATGCGCACCTACGTCCTCGTCCGAGGTGGCCTCGACCTGCCCGCCTACCTCGGCAGCACCGCCACCTTCACCCTCGGCGGCTTCGGCGGCCACGCCGGACGCGCCCTGCGCACCGGCGACGTCCTCCGTCCCCTCGCACCCGCCCCCGGATCGCCGGCACCGACCTCCGTACCGTCCACCGACCGCCCGCACTTCACCACCCACTGGCGGATCGCGGTCAGCGAGGGCCCGCACCCCGCCCCCGACTTCCTCACCCCGCGCGGCCTGGAAACGATGTACTCGGCCGAGTGGAAGGTCTCCGCCCAGTCCGCCCGCACCGGCGTACGACTCGTGGGCCCCCGGCCCGAATGGGCCCGCCCCGACGGCGGCGAGGCCGGGCTGCACCCCTCCAACATCCATGACACCGCTTACTCCGTCGGCGCCGTCAACCTCACCGGGGACACCCCCGCGATCCTGGGCCCCGACGGCCCCAGCCTCGGCGGCTTCGCCTGCCCGGTCACCGTCGTCGCCGCCGAACGCTGGAAGTCGGGCCAGCTGCGCCCCGGTGACACCGTGCGCTTCATCCCCGTCACGGAAGCCCGCGCGGACGACCTGCGCCGCTCACCGGCCCTGCTCACCCTCCCCACCGAGGGTCCGGACCCCGACCACGGTGTTCTCGCCCGGCGGCCCGCCACCGACACCACCCCCGAGGTCGTCTACCGGCGCGGCGCGGACGACAACATCCTCGTCGAATACGGTCCGATGACCCTCGACCTGGCCCTGCGGATGCGGGTGCACGCCCTGGCCCGGCACCTCGCCGCCCACCGCCCCGCCGGCCTCGTCGACATCACCCCCGGCGTCCGCTCCCTTCACCTGCACACCGACCCCGACACGCTCCCGCTGCGCACCCTGCTCGGCGCGCTCCAGGAGGCCGAGGACCAGCTCCCCGCCGCCGAGGAGCTGGCCGTGCCCAGCCGGGAGGTCCACCTCCCCCTGTCGTGGGACGACCCGACCGTGGACGAGGCCATCTCCCGCTACCTCACCTCGGTGCGCGACGACGCCCCCTGGAACCCGTCCAACATCGAGTTCATCCGCCGTGTCAACGGTCTGGACTCGGTCGACGACGTCCGCCGGATCGTCTTCGACGCCCAGTACCTCGTCCTCGGCCTCGGCGACGTCTACCTGGGCGCCCCCGCCGCCACCCCGCTCGATCCCCGCCACCGCCTGGTCACCACCAAGTACAACCCGGCGCGCACCTGGACCGCCGAGGCAGGCGTCGGCATCGGCGGCTCCTACCTCTGCGTCTACGGCATGGAGAGCCCCGGCGGGTACCAGCTCATCGGCCGCACGGTCCCCATCTGGGGCGGCCTGCGCCCCGGCCGTTCCTTCTCGGACGGCATCCCCTGGCTGCTGCGCTTCTTCGACCGGATCGTCTGGCACCCCGTCTCCCCCGCCGAACTCCTCGACATCCGGGCCGACCTGGCTTCCGGACGGGGACAACTCGACATCAGGCCCGGCACGTTCTCCCTCAGCGACCACGAACACTTCCTGCACCGGAACGCCGACAGCATCACCGCCTTCCGCACCCGCCAGGCCGCGGCCTTCGCCGCCGAACGGCAGGCGTGGGAAGCAGCGGGCGAACTCACCGAACGGGCCGAGGCCGCCCCCGTGGCGTCCGCCGGGCCCGTCTCCCTGCCTCCCGGCGGCAGCCTGGTCGACGCCCCGCTCAGCTCCAGCGTGTGGAAGGTGGCCGCCGCACCCGGTACCCGAGTCGAGGCCGGACAGCCGCTCGTCGTCCTGGAGGCCATGAAGATGGAGGTCGTCGTCCGCGCCCCGGCCGACGGCGTCGTCGCCGACGTCCTCGTCTCCCCCGGCCAGCAGATCGACGCCGGCACCCCGTTGGCCGTCATCCTCCGAGAGGAAGCAGCGTGAACCAGTCCCCCACCGGCCCCGTGACAGCCGAGGAGCGGCTCGCCGCCGCCTACGAGCGCATCGACAAGGCCGAACGACCCGAGATCTGGATCGCCCTGCGCCGCTACGAGGACATCCTGGCCGAAGCCCGCACCGTCGACGCCCGCGTCGCGGACGGAGAAGTCATGCCACTGGCCGGTCGTCTCTTCGCCGTCAAGGACAACATCGACGTCGCCGGCCTGCCCACCACCGCCGCCTGCCCCGCCTACGCCTACCGTCCGCAGGTCTCGGCCACGGCCGTACAACGGCTGACGGACGCCGGCGCGCTCGTGCTCGGCAAGACGAACATGGACCAGTTCGCCACCGGCCTCGTCGGCACCCGCAGCCCGCACGGAGCCGTCCGCAGCGCGGGCCATCCGGAGAAGATCTCCGGCGGCTCCAGCTCGGGCTCCGCCGTCGCCGTGGCCCTGGGCATCGCGGACTTCGCACTGGGCACGGACACGGCCGGCTCGGGCCGGGTACCGGCCGCGTTCAACAACATCGTCGGCATCAAACCCACCCTCGGCCTGATCCCCAACACCGGCGTCGTCCCCGCCGCCCGTCCCTACGACTCCGTCACCGTCTTCGCCCGCACCCTCACCGAGGCCCGACAGGCGCTGACCGTCATGATCGGTCCCGACGCCGCCGACCCGCGCAGCCGAACCTGGCCCGACGCCGTACGGCTGGCAGCACCGCAACGGCCCCGCATCGCCCTCCCCCGCGACGAGGACCTCGCGCCCCTCTCCGACGAAGCCCGAGCCGCCTTCCACACGGCTGCCGGACAGCTCCGGGAAACCGGCGCCGAAACAGTCGTCACCGACGTATCGCCGCTGCTGGAGGCCGCCCGGCTGCTCTACGACGGCGCCCTGGTCGCCGAACGCTACGCCGCCGTCGGCGAGTTCATCGCCCGCGACCCCGAAGCCGCAGACCCCATCGTCGCCGGCATCATCCTCGCCGCGGCCGCCCTGCCCGCCCACGCCCTCGCCGCCGACCAGGAACGCCTCGACCACTTCAGGGCGGCCACCGCCCGCCTGCTGGCCGGCTTCGACGCCCTGCTCCTGCCCACCACAACCGAGCACCCCACCATCGCCGCCGTCCAAGCCGACCCGGTCGGCATCAACAAGCGACTCGGCACCTACACCAACTTCGTCAACCTGCTCGACCTGGCCGCCGTCGCCGTTCCAGCCGGCAAGGCCGACGGCAGCCTCTTCGGCATCAGCATCATCACCCGAGCCTTCGACGACCAGACCGGCCTCGACCTCGCCGCCCGGCTCATCGAGGCCCGCCTCATCGAGGAGAGCGGCGAATCCGCCGGCCAGGCCCGGGTTCCCCTCCCCGGCACGGGAGTCGACCTCGCCGTCTTCGGTGCCCACCGGCACGGCCAGCCCCTCAACCACCAGCTCACCAGGCTCGGCGCACGCTACACCGGCGACGTACGAACCGCCGCCGCCTACCGGCTGACCGCCCTCGCCACCGAACCTCCCAAACCGGGCGTGATCCACGTCGGCCCCGACAGCGGCGGCGCGATCAGCGGCGAACGCTGGACCCTCTCACCGGCCGCCCTCGGCCACTTCCTCGCCGAACTGCCCGCCCCCATGTCCCTCGGCCGCATCCGACTCGACGACGGCTCCTGGGTCCTGGGCTTCCAATGCGACCCACACACCGCGGCCTCGGGAACCGACATCACCCACCACGGGGACTGGCTCGCCTACCTGGCCACGATCTGACCACGGGCCGACGGCCTCGGGAGCGATTTGAGCTCGAGGCGTGCCGGCCTGGCGGCTATGCGGCGTTGCCGTCGGGTCTCCGACCACACGTCACCCGTGCGAGCGGTCGACCGTGCCTGGTCGCGCGGCACGGCGCGCACCGCCCCGGTCGTCGGCCAGGAACTGAGACCTGTCCGACGTCCGGGGAGGTGGTGAGAGGCGCCGTGCCGATCGGGCGACCGGTAGCTGCGGTCAGGCGGGCGCCCGGCAACGCCCGGGCACACGACTGAGTGTCCGTCAGTTCGCGAGCGGGCGCTTGAGCAGGAAGTACCAGCGGCCGCGGTTGTACTCGCCGGGCCCCGATGGTCTTCCTCATGTGCACGGAACTCCCGTCAGGTGATGGTGATCTCGAAGGCGGTCTGGGCTCCGCATGCTCGTCCAGGCCCGGCAGCTCTTCGACCCGCTCAGCGTCACCGCCTGCCCGGCCTGCCTGAACCGGCTCGCCTCGCCTCCCGCCGTGACGGACGGCCACAGCAGTTTCTGCCACCACGAGGTGCCTTCCCCGGACGGAGTGGCGACCCTCGGCAGCGCCACTTCCGTTCAGGGTCCCGCTCGATAGCCGTCAGGGTCACGGGGTGCCAAGGGCGGCCTCCTCCCGGTCGAGGTCGTGCTGGAGGCGGCGGCGGGTGGTGTCGCTGATGCGGTGCTCGTCGTACAGACGGTGGAGTTCGGCGCCCTGGACGGCGATGACCTCCTGGCGCAGCTGGCGGTAGGCGGCGTCGGCGGTGGTGCCGTCGGGGGTCTCGGGGGTGCGGTCGAGGCGGGCGGTGAGGGCGCGGCGCACCCGGTCGAGGGCGGTGTCCGGCAGGGCTTCCAGCTCGGCGAGGTGGTCGACGTGGTCGAGGGCGGCGCGGTTGAGGGCGTCGCGAGCGTCGTCCTCTTCGCGGGCGGTGTGTTCGGGTTCGAGGGCGAGGCCGGAGCGGTTGACGACGGCGGCAAGGGTGAGGCCCTGGACGACGAGGGTGAACACGACGACGGCGGTGGTCAGCACCAGCACCAGGGGCCGTCCCGGGAGCTTCGTGCCGTCGTCGGCGAGCAGGGGGATGGACAGGGCGGCGGCCAGCGGCATGACTCCCCGGGTGCCGGCCCAGGTGACGACCCCGGCGACCCGCCAGGACAGTCGACCTCTGCCCTGGCTGGGCTTGACGGCACGGGTGACCGGCAGTGTGGAGAGGACCCGCACCACGATCAGCACCGCCGCCAGGGCGAGCGCCTGCAGTGGCCACCAGCCGGTGCCGGCGGGCAGGTCTCGTACCAGCGTCGGCAGTTCCAGGCCGACGATGCTGAAGACGACGCTCTCCAGCAGGAACACCACCACCGCGTACACGGCGTGCAGCTGCAGCCGGATGTGGGCGTCGGTGAGGCGGTGGCCGGAGCGGCCGAGCAGTACGCCGGCGACCACGACCGAGGTGACGCCGGAGGTGTGGGCGGACTCGGCGAGAACGTACGCCGCGTACGGGGTGACCAGCGCGATCACCGTCTCCAGCACCGGGTCGGTGGTACGGCGGCGCACCAGCCACACCAGGCCCGCGACGGCGGCGCCGACCACGCTTCCGCCCCCGCCGAGCAGCAGGAACTCCCCGCCCGCCGCCGGCAAGCTGACCGAGGCGCCGACGGCCACCGCGATGCCGATGGCGACCTTGAACAGCACCAGTGAGGTGGCGTCGTTGAACAGGCTCTCGGCCTGCACGAGCACCTGGACGCGCCCCGGCAGGGCCAGGCGGCGGCCGAGTGCGGTGACGGCCACCGGGTCGGTGCTGGAGAGGACGGCGCCGAGCACGAAGGCCATCGCGGGCGGCAGTCCGGCGACGGCGACGGCGGTGAAGCCGACGGCGGCGGCGGAGGCGAAGACCAGGCCGAAGGAGAGGATGGTCACCGGGCGCCAGACCGTGCGTAGGTCGCGTAGCGACAGCTCCTCGGCGGAGGCGTACAGCAGTGGCGGCAGGACCACCATGCCGATGATCTGCGGGGGGATGTGCAGTGCGGGGACGCCGGGTATCAGTGCCACCCCGATGCCCGCCAGGACCAGCAGCGACGGCGCGGGAACGCGCAGGCGCTGGGCGAAGGTGGCCACGGTCGTGGCCAGAACCACCAGGACGAGAACGATCGCCACAACGTGCATCGGTGGAAAGGACCCCATCGCAAGAATCGGGGTCACCGCCGCCGATCGCCGCAGTCGTCCCCCGCGCCGACCAGGCTTCCCGGCACACCTGTGGACATCTTATCGGAGCATTAGCGGGGAAAGGCAGGGGCGAAACACGGACCGTCGGAGCGCGAGCGGCGCGAACAGCGTGTGATCGCCTCTGACCGCGACCCCTTTCGGTCACCGCCTGCATCCGACGGCAGGTGATGGGCGGAGGCGAGCCGGACGTCGGTGGCCCGTGTCCTCCGTCAGGCGAACTCGCGCAGGCGCGGCCGCACTCCCACCACGGTCAGGGCGAGCGCCACCGCCAGGGCCGCCGCGCCGAGACCTGCGGTCGTGGCGTCGAGGTCGTTGTCGCCGTCGGCGACCGCCCCCTCGAAGGCGCGCTGGTTGATGGCCTGGTTCTCCTCGAGCGCGGCGCTGAGCACGCCGAAGTCCGCATTGGACTGGCCCGGATTGAGGCCCGTGTTGAAGGTGACGGCCTCCTTGAGCTTGCCTTGGGCATTCAGCTCTCGGATCTTCCGGTCGTCCCGCTGGTACTGCTGGAACGCCGCCAGCACCCGCTCCGCCGCGTCCTGCTCTCCGGCGAAGGTGATGTTGCGCAGTTCGTCGCCGAGGTACCCGCCGAACCCGACCTGGCCGTGGTCGGCCCGGTGCTTGTCGGCCGGCGCGGCGAGCCTGTCGTTGTACGTGGCGAGGGTGGCACCCTCGACCCGGGCGAAGGACTGGGTCTTGTCGAGGAAGCTCTGCTCGTAGGCCGCCGCCCGGGCGGGGTCGGTCAGGTAGCGGCTCTCGTCGGCGTTGAGGTCGTACGCCACCGCGCGGGCCCGGCTGAGGGCGATCACCGAGTCGAAGGAGTTGCTCTTCGCGACCACCAGGTGGTGGTCCGCCCGGGAGGTCAGCGTCAGCGCGGTGACCATCCCGATGACGGCGATCAGGGAGGTGACGGCCAGCGGCACGTTCACCAGCCGGCGGAAGCGCACCGCCAGCAGTCGCTGCAGCAGCCCGAGCGCGACCAGGGCAACCAGCCCGGCGACCAGGATCTCCCACCAGCCGCCGGCCAGGGCGTCGCGCTGGTCGGTGTAGTTGCGCTCGACCACGGACGCGTTGGCCTTGGTCACGTCGTCGACGGCCGGCAGCAGGCGCTGGCGTAGCAGGTCAGTGGCCTGCCGGTAGGCCGCGAGGGCGTCCGCCGACGGGCGGCCGGCCGGCGCGTGGGCCTGGTCCTCCAGCAGCTGGGCGCGGGCCACCAGGGCCTCGTAGCGGCCGAGTTCACCGATGACGGTCTGGACGGCCCGCTGCCCGGCCTCGTCGCCCGCCACCGCTTCCGTGACGCGCTGCAGGTCGGTGTCGGCCTGGGTGCGCCGCTGCTCGTAGGTGTCCAGGGTCTCCTTGTGCAACGCGGCGTAGTCCGGGTCGGCCCCGAACAGCAGCAGGTTCGCGGCCTGGGCGTCCATGTCGTTGAGCGCGAAGTAGAGATCCGCCGAACGCACCACCTGCGGTGCCGCCTGGTGTCCGATGACGTCCGTGCCGCTCCGGGCCCCGCCGAGGACGGTGGCGGTCGCCGTGCCCGCGGCGAGCAGCGCCACCAGGCAGAGCCCGGTGAGCCCACGTACCAGGCGCGGGGTGTTCCACCACGCCCGGCTGCGCCAGGAGCGGCCGAACCAGTGCTGGGGGGCGCGCGACACGGGGAGTGGTACGGCCGTCTCGTGCCGCGCCGTCTCCGACGCGACCGTTTTCCCCATGACCGCCGTACCGCCCGACGTACCCGTTGGCATCGCCGCGCGCCCCCTTCCCTGTTTTTCACTGGCCGCCGAACCTTCCCCGGAGGAACCCGCCGGGGGTCGGGATTCGGCAACGGTTCACCGCCAGGCCCCACGCCAAGGCGGCGAACCGTTTCCTCGCAGATCACGCTAGGTGCGCTCGAACGCCCGTCCGTCCGCCCTGACGGGTCCTTGATGCTCCCGGGGTGCATCTTGACGAGGCATTGGCGCGATATCCGTCCGGCGGACGACCACGGCTCGGTCCAGGCGGGGGTTCCTCCCGCTCAGCGGGTGACCGCCCACTGCTGCTCCACGGATCCGTCGCAGGTCCGGACGCCGAGCGTCTTCTGGTCCTCGTGGTAGGCCAGGCCCGGGGGATCGGCACGCCCGGCGTGGCGGGCTCGCCGCCCCTGGGAACGGCGGGAACGGTGGGCGCCTGACAGGTTCGTTGAGACTTGGAGGAGCCGTAGGCCGGAAGGAGGGACGCCGACACGGAACGCGAGCCTCGACCGTCCCGGGTACACGCGGGTCAGGGCTGGAACCGGTAACCGATCCCGGGCTCCGTGATCAGGTGGCGTGGCCGGCCCGGGTCGGATTCGAGTTTTCGCCGCATGCTGGAGAAGTAGACCCTCAGGTAGTTGCCGTTGCCCTCCGCCTCGGGGCCCCAGACCTCGGTCAGGATCTGTCGCCCGGGCACCAGCCGGCCGGGGTTGGCCAGCAGCAGGGCGAGGATCTTCCACTCGGTCGGGGTCAGCCGGACCGGGCCGTCGGGGCCGGTGACGGCGCCTGCCGCAAGGTGGGCCTCGTATGGCCCGATCCGCACCGACGGGTCGGGCGGGGGCGGGACAGGCCGGCGCAGAACGGCCCGCAACCGTGCCAGGAGTTCGTCCACGATGAACGGCTTGGTTACGTAGTCGTCCGCCCCCGCGTCGAACGCCCGGAGCTTCTCCTCGATCTCGGCCCGCCTGGTCAGCACGATGATCGGCACGGCCAGCGTCGAACGGATGCCTTCGATCACGTTCACACCGTCGAAGTCCGGCAGGCCGAGGTCCAGGACGATGGCGTCGGGCGGCGCTTGGCCCGCCAGGTCCAGGGCCTCTTGGCCGGTGACGGCGGTGAGCACCGAGTAGTGCCGGGCCTGGAGGTTGATCCGCAGGGTACGCAGCAGCGCCGGTTCGTCGTCGACGACGAGGATGTGGCTCACCGGTCCGCGCTCCTGTCCAGCGTTGCGAGGCCGCGTTCCTCGATCCGCATCTCCGGTGCGGCGGGCAGGGTGAGCAGCATGGTGGTGCCGCCGCCGGGGGTGTCCTCGACCTCCAGGCTGCCGCCCATGGCCTCGGCGAGGCCGCGGGAGAGAGCAAGCCCGAGGCCGACGCCGGTGGTGTTGTCGGTGTCGCCGAGGCGCTGGAAGGGCAGGAAGACCCGGTCGCGGTCCTCGTGGGCGATGCCGGGGCCGCGGTCGATCACCCGGAGCTCGACCTGGTCGGCGTGGTGGCTGGCGGTGACCAGGACTGGCGTGCCGGGGGCGTTGTACCGCAGCGCGTTGGTGATCACGTTGGCGAGGACGCGTTCCAGCAGCGGCGGGTCGGCGAGCACCGCCGGGGCCGTGTCCAGGTCCAGCGGCTGGATCGGCGCGTACGGGTCGGGCAGTGAGTCCATGGCGCGCGTCAGCACCTCTTCCAGCGGCGTGGGCGCCAGGTGCAGGGTGAGTGCGCCGGCCTGGAGGCGGCTCATGTCGAGCAGGTTGTCGACCAGGCGGGTGAGCTTGACCAGGGATTCGTCGGCGGTGGCGAGGAGTTCGGCCTGGTCCTCGCGCGAGAACTCGACGTCGGGGCTGCGCAGTGAGCCGACCGAGGCGAGGGCGGCGGCTAGCGGGGTGCGCAGGTCGTGGCTGACGGCGGCGAGCAGGGCGGTGCGCATCCGGTCGGCGGCCTTGATGGGTTCGACCTCGGCGGCGACCACGGCGAGCCGGTCGCGTTCGAGGGCGGCGGCGACGTGGGCGGCGAAGGCGGTGAGCACGCGCTGGTCGGCGGCGGGCAGCCGGCGGCCGGTGAGCACCAGAACGGCCCGCTCTCCGACGGCTACCTCGGTCGACTCCTGGTCTTCGATCTCCTCCACCCCACCCGCCTCGGCGTCACTGTGAGCGATCATCTCTCCTGTAAGGCTGTCGAGCAGGGTCACGGAGTCCATGCCGAAGGCCGTCCGGGACTTCTCCAGCAGGGCGGGCACCGCATCGGCGCCGCGCAGCACGCTGCCGGCCAGGGTGGAGAGGGTCTCGGCCTCGGCGGTGGCCCGGGCGGCCCTGCTGGTGAGCCGACCGGCGTGGTCGACCACGGTGGAGACGGTGAGTGCGACCGTGGCGAAGACCACCAGGGCGACGATGTTGTTGGCCTCGTCGATGGTCAGGGTATGGAGCGGCGGGATGAAGAAGTAGTTCAGCAGCACCGAGGCGATGAGCGCGGCCAGCAAGGCGGACATCGCGCCACCCAGCAACGCCACGGCCACGACGCCGAGTTGGAAGATCAACGCGTCCGTGGTCAGGTTGAGCGCACCACGGAACGGCGACAGCGCAGCAGTGAGCAGCAGAGGAACGATCAGGCCCGCTGTGTAGCCGACCAGGGTGCGGCGCCGGGAGTGGCGGCGGCCGAGCGCGGGTAGCCGGCCGCGGCCGGTGAACTCGTGGGTGACCATGTGGACGTCGA
>NZ_JBITFB010000049.1:0-44329 GCF_044455625.1 Kitasatospora sp. NPDC051164
GGGGTACTTACGTGGTGCTGGCACTGCTCGTGGTTCTCCTTACGCCTGGATCGTAACCCAGGCTTCAAAGACTCCACGAAGATCAGTGCAGCTCAAACTGCCAGGTGGGGGTGAGTCTGCATGCCGCCTCCGACACCGCGTCCGTGCCGGTCTCCTGGCGCCTGTTCGTTCCCGCCGAGTGGCAGGACGACGCTGAACGCCGGGCGCGGACCGACATGCCGGAGGAGGTCGGGCACCGGGAGAAGTGGCGCCTGGCCCTGGACCTGATCGACGAGGCGATCGCCTGGGGTCTGGAGCCGAAGGTGATCGTCGCCGACGCCGGCTACGGCCAGATCACCGCGTTCCGCCACGGCCTGGCCGAACGCGGGCTGGACTACGTCGTCGCGGTCCGCTCCGACGAGTCCGCGCACCCCCACGACGCACTCCCCACCGCCCCGAACCGGAGCGGGAACGGCCGCAAACCCGCGCCCCGCTACCGGACCAAGGCCGGCTCATTGCAGGCCCTGGCCACCGACGGCGGGCGCAAGACCTTCCGCCAGGCCACCTGGCGCCGAGGCTCCAAGGGCCCGATGCGCTCCCGCTTCCGGGTGCTCACAGTCCGGCCGGCGGGCGTCGCAACCCGCACCCACACCATGGCCCGCGCCGGCGGAGCGGCCGCCTGGGACGGCGTCCTGCCCGAGACCACCTTGCTCAGCGAATGGCCCACCGGCGAGAAGGCACCCACCGAGTACTGGCTGACCAGCCTCCCCACCGATACCCCGACCCGACACCTCGTCCGGCTGGCCAAGATGCGCTGGCGCATCGAGCACGACTACCGCGAGATGAAGCACGGCCTCGGGCTGGACCACTTCGAAGGCCGGACCTGGCGCGGCTGGCACCACCACGTCACGCTCGTCACCGCCGCCCACGCCTTCCTCACCCTCCGCCGCCTCGACCCCAAAGCCCAAGCGCCGGCCTGACCCTCTACCAGGTCCTCGACCAACTCCAGGACCTGCTGAGCTGCTGGACCGGTGTCTGCCGCACCTGTCAACGCCCGCTTCCCACGCGGAAGTCCACAAGCCGAACACGACAGCCCACCCCGACCTAACGAAGTACTACTAGGCGAGTAGGCGAGCCCCAAGAGATGGATGCTGGTCAGACCTGCACCTCCGTCCAGCCGCACGCCCGCCGGGAGCGGGGCTCGGCGTAGGTGCGGCGCCGGGTGGGGCGGGGGAGGGGGCGGTGGCCGCGGCCGCGGCGGTGCTCGCCGTCGGGCTGCGGTGGTCGTCTCCTGCTCCTGCTCCTGCTCCTGGCGGCTGACGGCGGTGGGCGCGTGACGGCCCGGCTGCGCGGCCGGGCCCGCCCCCGGCGGCCGGCGCCTCGCGGGTGGGCACTCCCGCCGGGCGAGCGCTGCCACTTGGTGGTGAACGGCGGAGCGGGGCGAAGGCGGACACGGGCAGCAAGCCGCCGGGGTCCGGGAACACCGGCCCCTTCCCTGGTGGCGAGCGCCGGCGGCCCACGCCCCGTGAGCGCGGCACCGCACCTGGGGAGGGGGAGCAGCAGGTTCACACGCCGTCCGGTCGCGCGGCCCGGACGGACGGGCGGACGGCTGGGCGGCCCCGCCTCCGGAGGGCGTCGGCGCTCAGCGCTGCCCGGACGGGCTGCCGATCCGCAGCAGGTTGCCGCTGCGGTCGACCAGCGCGAACTCCCGCATCCGGTGGCCGGTGTCGGTGGGTGGCATCAGCCGGCTGCCGGTGGCCCGGTCGGTGGGCACGCCGAGCCGCGCCCAGTCCCGGTGCAGCGCGTCCGCGTCCCGGACCTGCAGGTAGCAGCTGTCGGCCGTGGTCAACGGGTCCACCGCGGGGTCGTACCGGAAGTGCAGCTCGACCGTGCCCCGGACGACGATCAGGTAGCCGTCCTCCCCGTCCCAACGCCCGCGCGGCTCGAAGCCCAGGCGGGAGTAGAACTCCGAGGTCTCGTCCAGGTCCCGGCTCGGCAGGACCGGTACCGCATACTCGACGCGTTTCCCGTACTCGTCCACGGCGCCACCGTAGGGCATCCCCCTGACACCGGGCCCGTACCGGACGCGCGCGTCCGGGGCGCGGCCCGCCGCCGCGGGTGTGACGGCGGGCCGTGCGGCGTGTGGGCGTCGTCCGGGCCGGGGACGCTCGTGCGATGCAGAGGGACATCACCGTACGGGTCGACGGGGTCGCGCGTCGGCTGACCGTCGACACGCGCACGACGCTGCTGGACGCCCTACGCGAGCGGCTCGGGGTGACCAGCCCCAAGAAGGGGTGCGACCACGGGCAATGCGGCGCGTGCACGGTGCTGTCCGGCGCCCGGCGCGTGCTCAGCTGCCTGACGCTCGCGGTCGCCCAGGACGGCGCCGAGGTCGTCACCGCCGCAGGGCTCGCCGCCGGGGCGGCCACCGGCGACGGACCACCGGGCGCCGACGGCGGCCTGCACCCGGTGCAGCGGGCCTTCGTTGACTGCGACGCACTCCAGTGCGGCTTCTGCACCCCGGGGCAGGTCGTCTCGGCGGTCGGGGCGCTCGACGAGTTCGCGAGGGGCTGGCCGAGCGCGGTGACCGACGGCCCGGGGGCGCCACGGCTGGACCGGACCGAGGTGGCCGAGCGGATGAGCGGCAACCTGTGCCGCTGCGGGGCCTACGTCAACATCGTGGCCGCCGTCCGGCAGGCGGCCGGGGCCTCCCCGTCCGCGCGGGCGGGCGCCTCCCGGCCGGGTGACCCCCGGGCGACCGGCACGGAGGTGGCGGGGTGAAGCCGTTCGACTACCTCAGCCCCGTCGACGCCGCGGCCGCCGTGCGCAGCGTGGCCGGGAACCCGGGCGCGGTGTTCCTCGGCGGCGGGACGAATCTGGTGGACCACCTCAAGCTGGGCGTCGTCGCGCCCGAGCTGGTGGTCGGCCTCGCCGGTGTCCTGCCCGCCGAGGTCGAGGAACTCGACGGCGGCGGTCTGCGGATCGGCGCGGGGGTCAGCAACAGCGAGCTCGCCGCGGACCGGCGGGTGCGCGAGCGCTTCCCGGTGCTGTCGCAGGCACTGCTGTCGGGGGCGTCGGGGCAGCTGCGCAACATGGCCACCGTCGGCGGCAACCCGCTGCAGCGGACGCGCTGCGCCTACTTCCAGGACGTCACCACCCGCTGCAACAAGCGGGAGCCCGGCTCCGGCTGTTCCGCGATCGGCGGCTGGACCCGGCACCACGCGGTCCTCGGCGCCTCCGAGCACTGCATCGCGGTCCACCCGTCCGACATGGCGGTGGCCATGGCGGCGCTCGACGCGCGGGTGCGGGTGCTCGGTCCGGCCGGGGAGCGCACCGTCCCCTTCGTGGGGCTGCACCGGCTGCCCGGCGACGCACCCGAGCGCGACACCGTCCTGGAGCACGGTGAGCTGATCACCGCGATCGACCTGCCGGCCGCGCCGATCGCCCGCCGCTCGGCCTACCGCAAGGTGCGCGACCGCGCGTCCTACGCCTTCGCGCTGGTCAGCGTCGCCGCGGCGCTCGACGTCGAGGACGGCGTGATCGTGGACGCGCGGGTCGCGTTCGGCGGCGTCGCGCACGCACCGTGGCGCGCGGACCGGGCCGAGGAGGCGCTGCGCGGTGCGCCGGCCTCGGAGCGGAGCTACCGGGACGCCGCGGACGCGGAACTGGCCGGTGCCCGGCCGGCCGAGGGGCTGGACGGCGGCAACGCGTTCAAGATCCCGTTGTTGCGCCGAACCCTCGCCGCCACCCTGCGCGGCCTGGCAGGAGAGGAGTCCCGATGACGTTCCCGAGCGAGCCGGACGCCGTCGGCCGCGACCTGCCCCGCCGGGACGGGGCGGTCAAGGTGCTGGGCACCGCCGGCTACGCCGGTGACGCCCCGTTGGCGGACGCCGCGTACCTGCACGCCGTCCAGGCCACGATCGCGCGAGGTCGCGTCACCGCGCTCGACACGACCGCCGCCGAGGCACTCGACGGTGTGGTCGCGGTGCTCACCCCCGCGACCGCCGAACGCCTGGCCTCCACCGAGGACCGCGAGCTGGCGGTCCTGCAGGACGAGGAGGTCGCCTTCCGGGGCCAGGTCGTCGCCCTGGTCGTCGCCGACTGCTCCGAGGCGGCGCGGCACGCGGCCGCTCTCGTCCGGGTCGGCTACGCACGGCAGGCGCACGACGTCGAGCTGCGGGCCGACCGCGACGACCTGTACGCGCCCGAGAAGGTGAACCCGGACTTCCCCGCCGACACCTCCGAGGGCGACGTCGACGCCGCGCTGGCGGCCGCGGCGGTGACCCTCGACGAGACGTACACCACCGCGATGTACCACAACAACCCGATGGAGCCGCACGCCACGGCGGCCCTGTGGGACCCGGCGGGTGACGGATTCCTCACCCTGTGGGACTCCACCCAGGGCGTCCACCCGACGCGTGCCGTCCTGGCGCCACTGTTCGGTCTGGACGAGGCGCGGGTGCGGGTCGTCTGCCCGTACGTGGGTGGCGGGTTCGGGTCCAAGGGGCAGCCGCACGTCAACGTGGTGCTCGCCGCGATGGCGGCGCGCGCGGTGCCCGGTCGGCCGGTGCGGATCGCGCTGACCCGGCAGCAGATGTTCGCCCTCGCCGGCTACCGCACGCCGACCGTCCAGCGGTGCCGCCTCGGTGCCGGCCGGGATGGCAGGCTCACCGCGCTCGCGGTCGACGTCGTCGAACAGACCTCGCGCATCAAGGAGTTCGCCGAGCAGACCGGGGTGCCCGCGCGGATGATGTACGCCTCGGCGAACCGGCGGACCACGCACCGGCTCGCCGCGCTCGACGTCCCGGTGCCCTCCTGGATGCGCGCACCGGGCGAGTGCCCCGGCATGTTCGGCCCGGAGGTGGCGATGGACGAGCTGGCCGAGCGACTGGGACTGGACCCGGTCGAGCTGCGGATCCGCAACGAGCCCGCC
Source organism: Kitasatospora sp. NPDC051164 (assembly GCF_044455625.1). NCBI lineage: Bacteria > Bacillati > Actinomycetota > Actinomycetes > Kitasatosporales > Streptomycetaceae > Kitasatospora > Kitasatospora sp. NPDC051164. Next base: position 4,913 of record NZ_JBITFB010000049.1, read on the forward strand.
GTCGAACCCGGCTCCGGAAAGCCCTTCTCCAGCCGCGACCTCGTCGGCTGCCTGCGGGAGGGCGCGGCGCGCTTCGATTGGTCGCGGCGCGATCCGCGGCCCGGGGTGCGCCGCCGCGGCGACTGGCTGGTCGGCACGGGGGTCGCGGCCTCCACCTACCCGGTCAGCCGCATGACGAAGTCGACGGCGACGATCCGGCGGGAGGGTGGACGTTACGTCGCCGAGATCGGGGCGGCCGACCTCGGCACCGGCACGTGGACCACCCTGGCGCAGATCGCGGCGGACGCGCTCGGCGTGCCGATGGACCGCGTGGAGGTGCGGATCGGCGACACCGACCACCCGGTGGCGTCGGTGGCCGGGGGCTCCTCGGGCATGACGACCTGGGGCTCGGCCGTCGTCGAGGCCGCACGCGCCTTCCGCGCGGAGCACGGGGCCGAGCCGCCGGACGGGGCCGAGGCCTCCGGCGCCGTCGGGCCGGCCGACGACCGCTACGCGATGCACGCCTTCGGGGCGCAGTTCGCCGAGGCGCGCGTCCACATCGACACGGGCGAGGTGCGGGTGGCGCGCCTGCTGGGCGTGTTCGCCGCGGGCCGGATCATCAACCCGCGCACGGCGCGGTCCCAGTTCGTCGGCGGGATGACGATGGGGCTGTCGATGGCCCTGCACGAGCAGAGCGTGCTCGACCCCCGCACCGGCCACGTCGTCAACCACGACTTCGCCGACTACCACATCGCGGCCAACGCGGACGTCGACGGGATCGAGGCGCACTGGCTGCCCGAGCACGACCCCCACGTCAACGCCATGGGGTCCAAGGGCATCGGGGAGATCGGCATCGTCGGCACGGCCGCCGCGGTGTCGAACGCGGTGTGGCACGCCTGCGGGGTGCGCGTGCGGAACCTCCCGATCACGCTGGACAAGGTCCTGCACGCTCTGGAGCAGCGGCCCGGGTCGTGAGGAGCGCGCGTGGTGAGCGCGGGGCGGACCGGGTGAGCGTCAGGCCGAGCGGTCTGTCCGCCGCCCCTGCTCGTGCGCCGCCAGCACCGCGAGGTAGCGCCGCCGGACGTCCTCCCGGTCGGCGGGCTCGGCCACGGACTCCCGGCTGAGGCGCTCGATCATCCCCGCCTGGTCGAGGAGCACCTGGCGCTGCTGCTCGTTCCTCGTCTCGGCCATGATCTCCGCGAGGGCGTCGGGCTGGCGGATCAGCACGGCCGGCACCCTGCGGAGATTTTCCCCGGTGACTGAGCGTTTTCAGAGTGGGCACCGATCGAGTGACGGCCGGGCAGCCGGCGCGAGGGCAGAACGAACAAGGCTCCCGGGCGGTTGAGCGAGATGTCTCACGTCTCAACCAACCATCCAGGGAGCCTCGTTGGTCACCGATCCTGCCGCCCTGGACCTGCCGCACGCGCTCGTCGAGTGGGTCACCATGCTGATCGTCACCCGAGAGGGTGACGGACGGTGCAAGCTCCGCCCCTCCCAGCGAGCCCTGGTCGCACTGGTCTACCTGCGCAAGCACGACACGCTCGCCCAGATCGCCGCCGGCTTCCGGATCAGCGTCGGCACCGCCCACGCCTACGTCCACCAGGTCACCGACCTCCTCGCCCGGAAGGCGCCTGGCCTGACCCGGGCCCTGCGCGAGGCCGACCCCCGAGTACGTCCTGGTCGACGGAACCCTCGCCGAGTGCGACCGTGTCGGCGACGGACGCGCCGACTACTCCGGCAAGCACCGCCGCCACGGCGTGAACCTCCAGGTCATCACCGGTCCAGCCGGCAGGCTCGTGTGGATCTCCCGCGCTCTGCCCGGCCGAGCACATGACCTGACCGCCGCGCGCACCCACCGCATCGTGAAGACCTGCGTTCGGCTCCGCATCCCCGCGCTGGCCGATCTGGCGTACACCGGCGCCGGCGGAACGTTCGCGATGCCGACCAGGCGCCCGCCCCGAAAGGAGCTCACTGTCGGGCAGAGATATCTGAACCGGGCCCACGCCCGGCTCCGCTACCCGGTCGAACGTGGTGTGGCCACAGTCAAGCGCTGGAAGATCTTCCGCCGCGCACGCTGCAGCCCGATGTCGCACACGAGGGAGAGCCGGGCCTTGAAATTCCTGTCCGACCTGCCAGCGGCGGCGCGAGAGACTGCTGAGGCGCGCCAGTCGGGCGACACGTCGATGCGTGAGTCGGGTTCCCACAGGTCGCGGCCGCCGACCAGCTCCAGCCGCTGCACGCGTCCGGCGCCGACCGCGATGGTCGCGGTGGTGTCCGGCGGTTCGCCCGCGGCGAGCGTGAAGCCGCTGCCGACGGCGCCCTCGACCAGCGCGCCGTGGAGGGCCGGGCCGACCTCCACGATCAGCTCGGCGAGCGGCGGCCCCTGCGCCGGCCCCTGCACGCAATGCCCACACCACCGGGGCAGCGCCCCGGTCCTGTCCGTCTCGTCAGCCACGACGGGCCAACGACCCGCCCGCCCCGACGGGAACTCCGTGTCCCCCGACCGGAGTCCCGGGCGGACCGCCCCGGCAGGCCCGGGACTCCGGTCGGGGGCCCGACGTAGGGTCCCATGCGTGGCCGAGCCGCCCGACTTCGAGGCGATCACCGACGCGCTCCACGTCCTGCCTCCGCCCGAGTTCACCGGGGCCCGGGACGAACGCGCCGCCACGCCGAAGAGGACAGACGCTCCGCCACGGGCTCGGCGCGCTACGGCCTCGTGGGCCCGGTCCAGCCGGTGGGGACGTGGCCGAGGCGGACACGCTGGGGGTGGCGGCCGACGGCGACCGAGGCGGTCTTGCGGCCGGTCGCGAAGTCGATGGCGGTGACCTGGTCCGCGCCGCTCTCCGAGATCAGGCAGGACTTACCGTCTCCGCTCACCGTCGCCCAGTACGGTTTGGACGCGGGCACCAGCGGCCCCTCCTGGAGGGTGGCGCGGTCGACCACCGTCGCGTAGTCGTCCACGGTGCCCGCGACGCAGATCCGGTCGCCCGACGGGCTCATCGACAGGCCGTGGTGGCGGGAGTCGTTGGGCCAGCTGGTGCGGTCGGTACTGGCGACCGGGTCGACCGGGAGGGTCTTCACCCGGGTGATCCGGTCGGCGGCCACGTCGTACTCCAGGAATCCGTTGAAGAAGGACACCTGGAAGTAGAGCCGGGTGCCGTCCGGGGAGAAGACGGCGGGCCGGACGGCGTTGGAGAGGCCGCCGAGGCCGGCGTCGTCGAGGCGCTTGCGCATGTCGATCTCGCGGATCGGGGTGAGGGTGGCCGCGTCGACGACGGTGATGTGCCGGTCGCCCTTCGTCCAGTCCAGCCAGGGCGCGTCCAGGGCGGTTTCGACGTTGCCGATGGACATGTTCCACAGCTGCCGGCCGCCGTCGGTGAAGATGTTCTCGTGCGGCTTGTCCCCGGTGTGGAACGAGCCGAGTTCGGCGCCGGTGCGGACGTCCAGGACGTGCACGGTGTTGGCGGTGGAGGCGGAGACCGCCACCCGGGTGCCATCGGGCGAGAGCGCCATGTGGTCGGCGCGGTAACCCGCCACAGGAAAGCGCCAGTTGACCTGCCCGGTGGCGAGGTCGAGGGAGACCACGTCGGCGAAGCTGGGCCGGGAGACGACCACGGCGGTGCCGTCCGGCGTGGTGTACATGTCGTCGACGAACTGGTCGTGGCCCTCACCGGGGCCGAGCCTGATGCCGAGGAAGTAGCCGAGCTTGACGGGGTTGAGGTAGATCTCGGCGAGCCGCTGGTCCTTGTCGGGGATGACGTCGATCCGTCCGACCTTGCTGAGGGCGCCGGAGGGTTCGATCACGTCGGCGGTGCCGTCCCAGTTGTTGCCGACGAACATCACCTCCCGTAGCGCCGGGGTGGCTCCGGGGGCGGCGCTGCTGGTGGCGGCGGCCGGGGCGAGCAGGCCGAGCGCGGCAGCGAGAGTGCAGAGGGATCGGACGCCGAGTCGGCGCCGGGGGCCTGTCCTGGACATCGTCGCTCCTTCGTGAGGGTGGCACGATGGGTTGTGAGACGGTCTGTCAGCTTGCGCCATTCGACGGTAGGGAGGGGTCCGGTCCGCTGGCAAGACGTCGGCGGCGGACGCTTTCGGAGCGGGCCGTCCGCCCGTCGCCGTCGGCCGGTCCGCCGGGACTCCCTCCCGCGTAGTAGGAGCGCGGGCTGTCCTGCGCAGCCACCGCTGGACCTGTCGCAGCGCGTTGCAGGCCTGTCCGTCGTCCATCTCGTCCCGGGACCGGGCGCCGACGGCGTCGTTGATCCGTGGCAGTGTCCCTGGCTGACGCCCTAGTTGGACCCCGACACCAGCGCCGGGCCAACGCTTCGTGCGGCCGAAGGTAATGCCGGATCTGGCCCGCGGAACATCCGGAGGCGTGGAGTTGTCGACGACAGCGCAGGCGGACACCGGCGTGTGCGGGCGCTACGCGCAGTACCTGAGCTTCACCGTACCGGGCGGGAATCCGGAGAGCGCCGACTTCGAACGAGGCGACTTCACCAACGGCCTGGTGGACTACTTCAACGGATGGGACCAGAAGGTGCTCGAACGCAGTCTCTCGTTCCGTTCGCTGACAAACGCGCTACCGACGTTCCAGCTGAAGGATGGCGGCTCCCTTGTCACCTGCACACTGGAGGGCACGTACCGGGACCGGGGCCGGACGCCAGCCGGTGCCGCTGCCGACCGCGGAGCAGGGTGCGGTCATCGACCTGGCGGGGGACGGCACTGCCTCATCGAGGTGCTGGACAACCCGGACAACCGTGCCGCCTACGACCGGCGGCAGAAGGCCCGGGCGAAGAAGGCCTGCCAAGCCCGCCGCGAGCCGACGCGGACCCTGGCCTGCACCGACTGCGGCAACGGCCCCCGGGGAGGCCTCCTGGGAGTACGGCCGCCGCCCCGGTCGGCGGGCCGTGGGCCATGTGGCCAGGCGGCCGTCAAGTCACTTCCGGGGGAGTCGAGTTGGCGTTCAATCGGTTTGTCGTGGCCGATGCGGGCTACACGGCGGACATGAGCGGCAGATACCGAGGAGCGGGCGCGGCCCGCGCAGTCATGCTCGTCGCCGACTGGATCACTGAGCTGCTCCCGGGCGAGACCCAGTCGCTGGCGTCCGGCGGCCGGGCCACCGGCCAGCTGGACGACGGCCAGGACGCCGGCGTCGAACTGGCTTGGTGGTGACCCGGCACCGAGACTGGCCCGCGTGGTGTCGGTGGCGGCTGGGAGGCTGGGCGGCATGGACGATGACGAGGTGCTGTTGCGGGGCCGGGTGTACGGAGCCGACCACGACGACCCCGCTCCCGGGCCGCGGGCGGGGCGCGAGTACCGTGAGCTGGTCGGTGGCCCGCTCGACGGTCTTCTCCTGGATGTCACCGGCTGGGATGCCGAGCAGCGCGCCGACGGCGCGGCGCTGGCCACCGAGATCGGCAAGTACGGGGCCGGCGGCCGCGCCCACTACGAGCCGCGGCCCGCGGACCCGCGCCGCTGGGACTGGCAAGGGGACAGCCCCTGACACCGCCCCGGAGCAACCCGAGCGGCACCGCGCCGCCCGCCCACACAAACTGGTGGGGCCGGTCCGCGTCCGAGCCCCCGAGCGGGCAGCGGACCGGCCCCGGACCCGGCGCCAGCGCCAGGTCACCTCGACGTGCTGCACCAGGAAGGCCAGCGAGGTGAGGATCGCCCCGGCCCCGGTGTTCGACAGCACTGAGCCGAGCATCCGGCCCGGATCGCGCCAGGCCGGCCGCTCCGGCTGCGCCGGAGCCTGGGACCGCCGGGTGGTTCCGCTGGTGCGCGGTGCCGGGCGCCGCCGTGAAGTGCGCGTGGTCATGATGGTTCCCCTCCGAGTTGCGGGTGGCTGGACGGACGCAGCCGCACCCGATGATGTGCAGTGGTGCGGCGCCCCAGGCAGGGCCGGGGCGGGTCCCGTGGCACCGCACGGTAGGGGAGTGAGCACGCCGGTCAAGCCCCCCAGAAACCCGGCAACAACGCGGGCGACCAACGTCAGGGCTACCGCGAAGCCGGCGGACACTACACCGTTCTGGCGGCTGGTCAACCCCCGCCGACCTGCGGAACCACCTCGGGACGACTACACCGGCCCCGGATGGACTGGTGACCCCCTGAGCGGGAACGTGACGAAGGCGTCGGCCGGGACAGCGAACTGTCCCGGCCGGCGCCTTCGTGGTGGGTGGTCAGCTGTCGGCGGCCGGGGTGGCCAGGGCGCCGGGGCCCAGCGGGCGGCGGGTGCCGGGACAGTCCGCGGGGCCGGAGCCTCTACGGGTTCGAGGAAGGGGGCCCGCTCCACCGCGGTGAGCCGGGCCGCGGGGGAGGCCTGGACGGCGGCCGGGTCGGCGGGGGACTCGGAGAAGGGACGCCACAGCGGGCGCCGCTCGGAGTTCGTCGTGATCACCAGTCTGGCAGTCAAAGGGGTGACGGGTGGGAGTCCCTGAACCCCCGAAGGGTCCACAGGGAAGTAGTCGGCGGACTCACACCCCCTTGACCACCAGCACTGACCTGCGGTGTTTCCCTGCGAAGCATCAGCGGGCGAGGCAATTCGTAGGGCCACTCGTACGGCAAGTCGTGGGGCAATTCGTAGGGCACCTTGTACGGCAACCTGTAGAGCAACCCGGCCGGCGGGACGTCGGCAGGGTTCACCGGTACCCCGGACGCCATCGGTCGTCGCTGGCGAGACGGCGCAGCAGGGGACCACGGCGACGGCCTGATCGGCCCAGGCTGGACCGCCTGTCCCCATCTCGCCACCATCGAGCGCGACGGCCGGATGCCGGCCTGGATCGAGCAGGACGTCGGCGGCGCGAACGTCACCGACGACGCCATGCTCGCCATGGCCCTCCACCTTCGCACCCAGCAAAGGAGCCTGCGCGACATCGCCGCCCGCCTCGTCATCACCAAGGGCGCCAAGAAGAGCCAGCACCCCTCGCCCACCACCGTGATGCGCGTGCTCCGGGACCACGGCGAGCAGACGGCGGCATATTGGATGTCGGTCCACATCCAACCGGCTCGAGGCCCGCCAACGCCAACCCGGCGAACCTATGCGGTCAGAGCACTACCCATACCCAGGAATCCGGCGGATGCCGGGCGGCGGGACGCGTGGGCGAAGCGATGCGGCTCCGTCCGGGTCGTAGCCGGCTCGGGGAAAGGCGCTGGCAGAACGGCGTGGGCCGGTTGGCGCGGCAAAGGTTTCCGGCCCAGCGGCACGTGGATTCGCCCGATTAATAGGTAGGTCCCCTCGTTGACCTGGAATCCGGGCACTTGCTTTGCTTCTGCTCGGGACGGACAGCCCGGTTCAACGAGCCGGGAATCCGGGTGATTCCCACTCAGTCTTCGTTGCCTGCTGACGCCATGGCAGGCCGACGGATATCCGGGTGTGGCCGGAAGAATTCGCCGTCCTGACGGTTCCACAGATCGAGGAGATAAATAGTGCGCATCAAGAAGACGGCCGGGATCGCCTCGGCACTGGCATTGTCCTGCCTGATTCCCGCAGTCACGGCCAGTGCCGCCAGTGCCGCCCCCGGGCAGGCACCTCAGCACCACCAGCGGCACGGCCTGGGCTTCGTCCCCGCGTCCGCGATGCACCCGGCGGCCGTCGACCAGGAGGCCGGAAGCACCGCCCAGGCGCCGCTCGCGCAGCTGGCTGCGGTACCGGCCAGCGCGGACCTGACCCGGTACGCGCCGGTGCCGGGCGACCAGGGCGAGGTCAACTCGTGCGTGACCTGGGCCACCGGCTACACCGGTTACGGCATCCTGATGCACGAGCAGGGGATCGGCGGCGCACCGATGGCACCGATGTACATCTACTCGCAGGTCACCGGGGGCCGTGACGAGGGCACCGGCACGGACGACGTCCTGTCGATGGAAAAGAAGCAGGGCATCGACACCAGGCGCGACTACTGGCAGGGCGATTTCGACTACCGCACCCAGCCGGACGCCAAGGAACGCGCGAACGCGGCGAAATTCAAGCTGTCCGGCTACAAGTCCCTGCCCGCCCAGGGCAGCGCGGCCAAGGCCGCCATCAAGAGCGCGATATCCCAGGGCATGCCCGTGCCGATCGGAATGAGCGTGCGCCAGAGCTTCATGGACCTGAACTCGCGTGACGCCTCCAACTACAGCTACCTTCCGGGCGATTCTTCCAGTGATCCGGTGGTCGGCGGCCACGAGGTCACCGTCGTCGGCTACAACGCCAAGGGCGTGAAGATCGAGAACAGCTGGGGAACTGGCTGGGGCGCCGGTGGCTTTGTCACCGTGCCGTGGAGCTTCTTCGACACCGGCGACGTCGACGAGGTCCACGCCATGGGCAAGCTCGTCCAGGGCTGACCGACACCGCGGCCCCTTCCCGGCGTTCACCGACCGGGAAGGGGCCGCGTCCGTGCGTCGGGGCGGCGGCCCGAGCGGCCCTGGGGCCGCCGGTCGGGGGCGACGTGTCAGTCCTGCCCGGTGCCGGCGAGGTCCAGCCGGGAGACGATCCGCAGTTTGCGCATGGCCCGGGCGACGTGGTGTTCGACGGTTCGCGGGGACAGGTGCAGCTGCGTGGCGATCTCGCGGTTCGTCATGCCGGTCGCGGCCAGTGCCGCGACCTCCTTCTCCCTGGGCGAGAGCTGCTCGCCGTAGGACGGGCGGCCCGGCGGGCGGCGCTCGGCCGTCGTGCGGCGTAGCAGCGCGCGCACCCGGGCGGCGTCCCAGGATGCGCCGAGTTCGTCCAACTCCGCTGCCGCCGAGAGAAGTTCGTCGGCCCCGGCGGGGCAGAGGGGATCGGCTGCGAGGGCGGCGCGGCCGGCGTACTCGGCGAGCAGTGCGGCCTCGTGCGGGCGGGGCAGGGCGCGATAGGCGGCTCTGGCCTGACGGTAGTGGGTCACGGTGGTACTCGGGTCGCCGTCCGATTCGGCGAGCAGGCCTCGGCACCATTCGAGGGCCGCGTGCGCGAACGGGATGTCGCGGTCGTCGAGTCCGGCCGCAAGTTCGGCCACCATGTCGCGGGCCAGGTGCGGCCGGTCGGCGCGGATCGTCGCCTCCACGGCCCATGGCGCCGCTTGGGCCGCCCAGGCCCACACGCCTTTGGCGCGCAGCATGGCCCAGATCTCCGCCGCCAGTTCGGCGGCTTCGGCCGTCTCGGCGCGGGCCAGCGCGAGCCGGATCCTGGCCCCGGCGGACACCGCGCGCTGCGGGATGTCGCGGTCCGGTGGCTCCGGCTCGGTGAACGATGTGCTGAATTGCTCCCAGTCGCCCTTGGCGAGTGCGACGACGCCCAGGACCAGTTGGGCCTCGTTGACGATGCACGGCATCTCGTCGGCGTCCGTCATCAGCGCCTGGGCCCGGTCGGGTAGGCCGGACCAGCGGCCGGTGGCCCAGTCCAGTGCCACCGAGCCCAAGCGTACGACCTTGTCGACGTGCGGTGCGCCGCTCTGCGCGGCCAGGTCCAGTGCCTCGGCCAGCAGGGCGGCCGAGCGGTCGTAGCGGCCCTGCCAGAACGCGCCGTCGGCCGCGTTGCACAGGGCGCGGGCGCATTGGTAGAGGTGCCGCGGGTCGTCGCTGGTCCGTGGCAGGTCCGCCAGGAGCCGCCATACGTCCGGGTCGCCCATGGACATCAGGAGCGGGATCCGGCTGGCCAGGACGGCCGTCCGGGCGGCCGGGTCGCCGGTCCGGACGACGGCGGCTTCGGCCTGGTCCAGCCAGGCACGGTTCTCCTCGGCCGAACTGCCCGGCAGGTGGGGCGAGGCGAGGGCGGCGAGGGCGCGCGCCGCCTGCTCGGGACGGTCGGACAACTCATCGGCAGCCAGGGCGAGCTCACTGCGGGCCTCGGCGCTGCGGTCGAGGTGGTTGAGCAGCAGCAGCCCGAGGCTGAGCCGGATCTCCCCACGGATCGGTCGGGGCAGCGCGCAGTCGGCGACCACCTGGCGCAGCATCGCGGCTGTCTGCTCCGAGCTGAGTCCGGCCACCGCGCTGCGGGCCAGGATCGCGCCGAGCCGGGCCCGGACGTCGCCGGGCGTACTCGGCGCGGCGAGGGCCTCCTCGACGAGGGTGATGGCGCATTGGTGGGCGCCGGTCCCGGCCGCCTCCTCCGCGGCCCTGGCCACGCTGTCCAGCCAGTCGGCCGCCTGTCCCGCGGCGTGGTGGTGGCCGGCCAGCCGGGCCCACGGAACCGGCTGCCGACGGGCCAGGAGCTGGGCGGCGCGGACGTGCAGGTCCTCCCGTGCCGGTCCGGGGACGGCGCAGCGGACGGCCGTCGCGGCCAGCGGGACGCGGAACCCGTAACGGTCGGGGCCGAGCTGGTGCAGGGCGGCAGTGCGCACCGCGGCGAGCAGCGCGGTCCGTCCGCGGGCGCCGGGCAGCGCGGCGACCTCGGACAGTTCGGCGGCGCAGGCGGGGTCTTCGAGGACCGCCGCGGCCCACACGATGCGGCGCTGGGCCGTCGGCAGGGCTGCGGTGCGGCCCAGGACCAGCTCGGCCAGCCGCACCGGGGGTGCCGGGGTGGCGGTACGGTCCGGCGTCTGCGCGAGGTCTGCCAGCACGTCGGCCACGACCTGGGGAGTTCCGCCGGAGCAGTGATGGAGTCGGGCGGCGACGTGCGGCGGGCAGGGACCACCGAGGGCCTGTTCGGCCAGGCGGCGTATCTCGCTTACGTCCAAGGGTTCGAGCCGGACCCGGACCACGGTCAGGTCGGTCGGGTAGTCCACCGTGGCGCCCAACGCCAGCCCGGGTTCGGGGAGTTCCTCCGGCCGGTAGGTCAGCACGGTGCACAGGCCCGCCGGCGGGTGCTCCAGCAGCCGGCGCAGTGCCCGGCGCTGGGGCGGATCCGCGTGGTGGACGTCCTCGACGACCAGCAGTCCGCTGGGCCGGGCAGCGAGGAACCCGCCCCACTCCTCGACCGCGGCCGGCGCCGATCGGCCGGAATCGGGTGTCGGCGTGGCCGTGCCCGGCTCCCATGCGACCGCGGCGCCGCCGGCGGAGACCCGCAGCACCACGGCAGCGGTACGTGCGGCCTCCGGCAGGCTCAGCAGGCGGCGGACGAACGTCGTCCTGCCCATGCCGGCCTCCCCCTCGACCAGCACGAGCCCGCGGCGGCCCGCGGCGGCGGATGCCACCAGCTCCCGCAGCCGCCGCTCGTTCACACCCTCGCGCACATGGACTTCCCTTCGCCGTGCAGAGCCCGAAGACGGTCCGCGAACGTTGTGGCACAGGTCCGCGCAGGCCGGGCCGCAGCCCGCCGCGAGGCGAATCACGAACCTACGGCAGGGGCGTGGCCCGAGGCTCTGGATCCACGTTTCGTCACTGTTCCTGCACCTTGGGCCGGAATTGCGCGGATCTCGCATCCGTCCGCTTGGCGGCAGCCCAAACGCGTCACGGTCAAGGCCTGTGGAACGGTGGCCGCCGTCACCGTCTGCAAGCCGCAGGCCCGCCAAGTGCTACCGCACGCTCGACGAGTCTTCGACGGTTCGCGGGGACAGGTGCAGCTTGTCGGCGACGGCTGCAAACGGGCCGGTTCCAACGGTTCAGTTGAGGGCCAGTCGTGATCTCGCTGTCAGTCGTTGTCGCGGTTCGTGGTGGTGGGCGATCGAAACGCCGGGATGTCCTCGGCAACCTCTACGGCGGCAGCTACCGCGCCCGCCTGGCTCCTCGGGCCTGCCCGCTGCCGGTCTGTGACTGCCACATCGGCTACGTCCACCTGGAGACCCTGCCGCTGTACGAGTTGTTCGGCGCGGGCGTCCTGGAGCGGGTGCCCCGGAACTGGTGACATCCTGCCATGAACGCCTCAACTCGAACTAGGATGCGTAATGTTGCGAACGCGTGACCCACCGTTTCGGGACTGTCATGTCCCTGACCCAGAGGGGGAACCATGCTGAAAGTGAAGATCATTCAGCAGGGCGTGTGGCACATGTCCAAGGAGTCGATGCCCCTGGCGGCCGGCTACCTCGCGGCGATGCTCCAGAACGATCCGGAACTCTCGACCCGATGTCAGGTGGAAATCCTGAACTACTCGGGCGCGACCAGCCCCTGGGAGATGGCGACCGAGCTTCTCGGCGGCGATGTTCCGGACGTCCTGTGCTTCTCCGTGCTGGGCTGGAACGTCCGCCAGTTCGGCGCTTTGGCGGAAACGTTCAAGCAGGTGAACCCGAAGGGGATCGTGGTCTTCGGCGGGAACCATGTCTCGAACCAGGCGGAACGCACCCTGCGCCAGTGGCCCGAGGTCGACGTGATCGTCAACGGCGAAGGCGAACTGACCATCGTCGACCTGGTCTCCCGCATCGCCGACGGCGGCGACCTCGCCGAGGTCGAGGGGATCTCGTACCGGGACGCCCTGGGCTCCGTCCGCACGACCGCGGAGCGGGCCCGCATCGACGACCTCGACATCATCCCGTCGCCGGTCCTGTCCGGGGTGCTTCCCCTCCATGACGACAACGGGGCGTTCCGCTACGACGTCGCCCTGCTGGAGACCAACCGCGGCTGCCCGTACCACTGCTCCTTCTGCTACTGGGGCGGAGCCGTCGGCCAGCGCGTACGGTCCTTCTCCCGCGAGCGCCTGCGCGCCGAACTGGACGCCCTCGCCCGGGCCAAGGCCGAGACGGTGGTGCTGTGCGACGCGAACTTCGGGATCCTGCGCTCGGACCTGGAGTTCGTCGAGGACCTGGTCGAAGTGCGGCGCTGCTACGGCTACCCCAGGGCCCTTGAGACCTCCTGGGCCAAGAACAAGTCGAAGACCTTCTACGAGATCGTCGACATCATGCGCCGTGAGGGCATACGCAGTTCCTTCACCCTCGCCCTGCAGACGCTCAGTGACGACGCCCTGGCGACGATGAACCGCAAGAACATGAAGATCAACGCCTGGAAGGACCTGACGGAACGCCTGTCGGCGGACGGGATGGACATCTACGCGGAGCTGATCTGGGGTGCCCCGGGCGAGACGCCGGAGTCCTTCCTCGAAGGGTACGACGAACTCGCCCAGCACGTCTCCCGGATCGCCGCCTACCCGCTGATCCTCCTCCCCAACACCGACTACGTGGAGCGCAAGGACCTCTACGGCTTCGTGACCGTCCGCGGCGACCGGGACGACTTCGAGTACGTGCTGGCGAACAAGGACATGACCCTCCAGCAGAACCTCGACATGCAGCGGTTCCTGTTCTGGGCCCGGCTGCTGGCCGAGAACCTGGTCCTGCGCCGGGTGTTCCCGGCACTGCGCGCCGCGGGCGGCGTCCGCCAGTCCCGGGTGATCCTCTCCGTCGCGGACCACATCGAGGCCCAACGGACCGCGGGCGCCCAGCTCCTGCGCGGAGCGGCGGCCAACTCCACGGCCGATCCGGACTCCCTGTCACCAGCACTGGAGTTCTGCTTCACCTCCGCGGAGTTCGACGAGCTCGTGACGGGCTGGTGGAAGGCGAACGGCCCCTCCCTCGTGGCCGCCCCGTGGGTCGAGCCCTTGGCCGAACTCATCCGCTTCGACCTCGACTCCCGCCCGCTGCCGGACGCCGCGGCCCGCGGCCCGTACGGCGCCCTGGCCGAGGTCCGGGACGGCGAGGAGGTACTCGTCGCCGAACGGGGCTACGCCTACGACGTCCTGGGGATGTGCCACAGTGCAGCGGAGGACCGGCCGAGCGAAGCGCCCCGCCGCAGTCCCGTGACGGTGGAACTGTGCTGGAAGGAGGGCTTCGCCGAGTTGGCGGGATCGACCAATCACGAGGAGACCGCCCACTACGTGGCCCGGTCCCGCCTCCTCGGCGGCGTCCGCAAACCGACCGTCGCGTACTGAACACTCGCGCACCGAGCAAGGGTTACGGCAACACAGGCGATGAACACACCACTCCCCGCCCCCGCGCGCGTCAGTTACCGCACGCTCCTGATCCCCCGCGCCCGACGCCGCATGGTGGTCACCGGCGCGGTCTCCCGACTGCCTCTCGCGGGGGCGGGCGTGGCGATCGTCCTCGCGGCCGGCGGCGCCACGCATTCCTACGGCATGGCCGGCACCGCTTCGGCGCTGTACGTGATCGCCGCATCGGTCATGGCTCCCCTGCACGCCCGCCGGATGGACCGCATGGGCCAGCGCCGGGTGCTACTCGTCGCCGGCGGTGTCCAGGCGGCGGCGTTCGCCTGCCTCATGCTGTTCTGCCGCGCGCCCGGATGGTGGCAGACCCCGGGGATCCTGGCGGCCGCCGCGGCGGCCGGCGCCTCCCAGGTCGACATCGGTTCCGCGGTACGGGCCCGATGGGCGCATTCCGCGCCGGACCGCGTCTCGCAGCAGACCGCCTTCCTGCTCGAATCCGTGATCGACGAGCTGATGTTCATCCTCGCGCCCATGGCCATCACCGCGGTCACCGCCACGCGCAGCTGGGCCGCGCCCGCGGTCGTCCTGCTCGGTCCGGCCGTGGGCTGGCTGCTGCTGGCCGGCCAGACCAGCACGGCGCCCCCGTCCCTGGCGAAGAGCGGCACCGGGCCGTCCGGGCCGCGTGCCGTTCCGCTCGCCGGTTCGCGCGACCTCGTCGCGGCCTTCGTGGGCATCGGCGCGTACCTCGGCTCGATCGAGATCCTCCTGGTCTCCCTCGCCGATGCCGACGGCGAGCCGCGCTGGGCGGGCTACGCGCTGGCGGCCTGGGCCTGCGGCAGTGCGTCGGCCGCCCTGTTCGCCGGGCCGTACCTCGGCCGCCTGGCCCCCGAACGGATCTTCATTTCCGCCATGGCCTGGATGACCGGCAGCGGCCTGCTCCTGCCCCTGGTCGGTCCCCGACTGCCCCTGGTGGGCGCCTGCTTCCTCGCCGGCATCGGTGCGGCCCCTTCCATCGGCTCGGGCTTCTCCCTCCTCGGCCGCCGGACGGCCGGTGCCGCGGAGGGGATGAGCTGGGCCTCGTCCGGCATGGGGGCGGGCACGACGATCGGAGCGTTCAGCGGTGGATGGCTGGCGGACCGGACGGACGGCGGGTCGGCCTTCTGGCTGTGCGTGGGCTTCGGCGCGGTCGCCCTGACGCTCGCCTGGCGTGCCACGTCGAGAAGCGGCTCCGCCACCCCGCGACTCGGTTGACCGAGCCGCGGTCGTTGACCGGCCGGCGGGGCCCGCGCCCCGGGAACACGGGTGCCCGGCCCGCGCCGGCGGCGCGCCCCGGGCACCCGAGGGCTGCCGACGGGGTCAGTTCCGGTTGTCGTCGCCCTGGTTGTCGTTGTCCTCGTTCAGGCCGCGCGGGTCGATGGACCAGATACCGCGCCCGAAGGTGGCGGCGTAGAGGCGGCCGTCCGGCCCGGTCTTCAGTTGCTGGACCGAGGTGGTGGGCAGGTTGCGGCTGAGGTTTGAGGGGGGTGTAGTTCGGATGCGGGGTGGTGTGTGGGCTGGGGTTTTGTGAGTGGGATGAGAACGGGTGAGTGGGGGTTGGTGGTGTGGGCGGTGGTTGTGAGCTGGGGGTATCGCGGGTTTTGTGAGTGTGGCGGCCGGTGTTGAGGGGTGTGGGGTGTCGTAATGGCTGCTTTCATGTTTTAGCTGGTCAGGGCTGTTTCACCTGGTCAGGTGGGGTGTCGTGGGGTCTGTTCGGGCGCTCGCTGGTGGGCTGTTCTCATTGATCTCGGGGTGTTCTCGGCTCATGTCGGGTGCGGGCGGGCTGGCCCCGGCCGTCCGGGGCGGTGTTCTCAATGATTCTGAGGGTTTCTCAGCCGGTCTCTATGGCCGGTGCCCCTTCACCGGGTCCGTCCGCGGGAGTGGGGGCCGGGTGTGGGGTGGGTTTCCGCTTGGTGGTCCAGGCGCACGCCATCGAGGGTGTTCTTGGTGATGCGTTCGGTGCCGTCGAGGATCGCGGTGAGGGCGGCTTCGCGGATGAGGCGGGCGAGGCTGCCGATGCGTCCGGCGGTGCGCTGGTGGAGGTAGGGGGCGTGGCGGGGAAGGGTGCCTGGCCGGTGGCGCCGGAGGTCGAGGGCTGCTTCGAGGTCGGTGACGAGGCCGGTGAACGGGCGGCGGTTGCCGAGGCGGGCGGGTAGGGCGCCGGTTTCGAGGAGGCTGGCGCGGGCGGCGAGTTGAGCGCCGCGGACCCCACTGAACAGGGCCGTGGTGGTGACGTCGATGCCGGCGTAGACGAAGGTCGCGCCGATGCGTTCGGTGAGGTCCTTGAGGAGGTCGGCGGCTTCGGCGCCGGTGCTGGTGCGGGGCTTGAGGCGGTGGATCTCGTCGATTTTACCGACCGCAGGAGCTCGGAAACCCGCTCTGAACTGCGACGATTCATAGACTACATGTCCGTGACGACGTGTCACTACTTTCTGCTGTCGTCCGGTGGGGTGGTTCTCGAGTTCGTCGTCCGAGATGGCCTTGAAGCCTGACCCGGTCCAAGCTGCTAACGGATTTCGGGCAGGTCATGGGGGCTTGGCGACAGGTCAACGGCGCCGGCTGAGCGGAGCGTGCGGCCGAGGTCTCCAACGAGAATCCGCGGGTGGCGGCGCCACCACCACATATCGTCGGGATCGAACCGACTGATCCGATGAAACTGGGACACTGCCTGGCCGTCGTCGAAGACGGTTGCAGTCCGGAAGCGGTCGTCGAGTCCCTGGATCCGCTGGTTCCAGGTCACGAGCACGTGCCCGGGCAGGAGAACCCACGCCTCGTGGAGCCAGTTCCGACTGTAGAGGTCGTTTGTGTACTCGTCGATGAAGTCCTCGTAGCCGTTCTCAACGGTCCCGACGAGCGAAGCCCACTGGTCAACCATCTCGGTGACGGTGAATGCCTTGCGCCAGCCGCGCCCGTGCAGCACCTCGCCTGCCGCTTGGTCATCCTGGGGCTCCATGTTGGGGATGTTCGCATGGCCTCGGCTGGTGCGGCTACTGGCTTTCCCCGGCTTCGAGACCGAGGGGGCTGGTCACGTATCGCACCCGATTCGACGCGTCCAGACCGGGAACGGTGGCGGCACGACCTCTGCCGGGTCCTGGCCGTCGGATTCGAATGATGTGAGTTCGGTCCACGGCACCGAGCCGGGATCACTGTCGTCGAGGAAGCTCGCAACGGTCCGGACGCCGCCCGGCCGACTACGCCCGCACCGCCTGGCACGTCCTTCCGTCTCTCATCGAGGCGGCGCGGTCACCATGCGGGCCACGCCACTGCCGGCGCCCTGAGGTTCGGCGTCGCCGTGCTGGGCCGAGGTGAGCCGCGAGCCGCACCGTGTGTTGGTGGCGTTGTGGCGTCACGAGGCGGCGAGCGTGGCCAGTGCGTCCTGGGCGCAGGCGGTGGCGGCGGCTTCGGCGTCGGCGGGCGGGATGTCCTTGAGGGTGTACCCGGAGAGGGTGTGTGCTTCATAGTCACTTGGCAATCGGTCAAGATTGCCTGTCAGAGGGCACCGGCTGTCCTGTGACAGGTGATCTTGACCGATTGCCAAGTGATCTCGACTGCCGGCGCGGGCTTGCTCACCAATCGGCGCTGACTTGGTCGGCGATCGAGAAGTCGGTCTCGCAGTCGGGGCAGGTCGCATGGCCGAAGACGTGAGTCAGCGCGTATGCGACCTCGCGCTGCCCCTCGGCGAGTGCGAGGTCATGGAGTCGTCGGCCGATGCCGTCCAGGTCTGTGGGAGCTGCGGGGCGCAGGGCTCTCGTCTCGATGTCGCCGTCCGCGATCGCATAGTCGTCGCCGGTCGAGAAGAAGCCGCGTTCGCCGAAGGCGATGAACAAGCTCGCCTCGCAGCCTGGGCATGAGACCTCGTACTCCTCGCTCCCGAGCCCCCAGGCCAGGTCTTCACTCCAGCCCACGACACCTTCGAAGCCCAGCATGGCTTCCATGAGGTGGATGTACTCCGCGCGGTTCGAAGCGGTCCGACGGTAGTGATCCACAGTCCTCAGCAGTGTCGCGATCTCCGCCGCATGCTCTGAGCGGGCGTCGTCCGCCCTGGGCCGCTGACTGGCGCGGGCCACGATCGCGCCCGCCAGGACCAGGGCATTGACAGCCTGTTCCCGGTTCCCGCTCTCGGCCGTGTCGGCCAGCCAGGGCAGTGCCGCGAAGCTGGCCGAGTAGACGCTGCCTTGATGACACAGAGCCGACCACAGGTCGTTCCAGAGCTCGGCGTTCGGCTCTGCTGCGATCCGGTCCAGCAAGGCCGGTATGTCCTCGGCGGCACCGTAGGCATGGCTGAGTTGCGACCAATCCGTCATGCGGAGATCCAACCAGGCCGATGGGCTGATTGCGGAGGCGGGACAGCGCTCGCTGGCCGCGACGACATCCATCGATTGCTTCAGCCTCCACAAGTCAAGATCAAGTGGCAGACACCCGCCGTCCATCAAGACCATCTGGCAAACGGTCAAGATCATTTGGCATGGGACACCGGCCGGGCGGGGCCTCCTCGATGGCGGCGAGCAGGCGGGCGTGGACGGCGCCGGCGGCCTCGCGGGTGGCCGGGTCCGGGTCTTCGAGCTACGGGGCGATCAGCGCGGCGGCCGCGGCGAGGACCGGCACCGGGACGGTCGCGGAGCGCAGGTGCAGGAGCTGGGCGGCCGCGAGCTCGCCGGGCGTCGCCTGGGCGCGGGTGTTCGGGATCAGGGCGTTGATGCCGCGGGGCAGGGGCTGGGTGCTGGTCACCCGGCTCATTCTTTCGCAGCGGGGAAGTCGTCATGCCGGTGCAACCGCCCGCCGGACCGGACGGTCACGGGTGTAGCAAGGTCACCCTTGCTGCACCCGGGCGTGCTGCTGCTCCCCGTGTAGCAAGGCGGCCCTTGCTACACGCTGCTGCTTCCGGCGGGCGTGCTGCACCGCCGGGTGCTGCGACTGCGACGGCCCGCGCAACCGCCGGCTGCGCAGCGGCAGGAGCCGGGTGCGACGGTGCGATCCGGGTCGCAACCGCCCGGACCGCGATGCGCAAGGGCGGGTGCGGGCCGGGTGCGCGGAGTGCGATGCCGCAGGTGGGGGGCACTGCGATGGGCATCGCAGTGGCAGGCGCCGCAGGCCTTGGCCGGGTGGTCGGCCGGGTCGGCTGCGCACAGTGCCGGGCCCCGGCCGGATGCGCATGCGCATGGTGGCGAGGGGGCCGTTGCGCATGCGCAAGAGCTCGTTGCGCAGCGGGTTGCGCATGCGCAGCGGGACAACCGGGCCGTTGCGCGGGACAACCCCGGACAAGGGGCCGGCGGGTAGCAGGGCAAGGGGGCGGGCTACTACGGCCGGTGACGGGACAACATGCAGCGCTGCTGCACCGGGCAGCGGGACAACGTGCAGCAGCAGGATGCTCGGCTGCTGCTGCACCACGGCAGTGGAAGGGCGGCTGTGCAGCACGGGTGGCGCCCTTGCCACCCAGCAGCATCGTCGGGCTGTCCCTTGGCCTCGCTGACAAGCCGAAGCGGGCAACCGTCGGGCGCTGGCGCCGATACTCTCTGCTTTGTGGTGACTACAGATGGGGAAGGGCGGGTGGAGTCCGCCGCTTGTGGCGGGTGTGGGGCGGCGATCACGGCGACGAGGCGGGGAGGACCGCGGGAGTACTGCAGTCAGGCCTGCAAGTCGCGTACAGCCCGCCAGCGCAGCGCTGAGGTGCACCAGGCTGAGGTCGCCGCAGCGGCTGCCGGACGCCACCCGCGCCCGGATTCTGGCGGTCCGCCTGATTCGGCGGGCCGGTGTTCGGTGTGCGGGACGAAGCTACGGAAGCCGGGAGCGGGGCAGCGGCCGTCCTACTGCTCACGCTCCTGTTCGTCGAAGGCGTACCGAATTCGTCGCGCCGCCGCCGTCGAGCAGCAGCTCGCCGCGGCACGCGCGACAGTGCGGCCTGCCGCCGACCGGGATGGGCCGCTCGGGGAGGTGCTGCGGCTGGCCGCCGCCGTCCACGGCACCGCGGTGCAGTTCGTCGACGACCTCGACGCGGGCCTCGACCCGGCGGCCACGGCCGAGCAGTTCACCGAAGCCCTGTCCGTCCTGCACCAGGATCTGCTGCACCAGGCCGTCCTCGCCACCCGCCGCGAGGTCGGCATCCCAGCCCAGCGAGCGCTGCCGACCACACTCACCCCGCCGCTCGCGCTGACCCTCGGCGGCTGCGAGCCCGTCATCGACCTGGCGCCGGGCTGGCAGCTCTCCGGCCGCGGCGCGGGCACCAGTGCCTACTGGGTCCTCGACCACGGTCACGTCACCGGCTGGGTCGAGCAGAGCCCGGCGGGTGGCTGGCACGCCGTCAGCGACGGGGCCCTCCTCGAGGCCGGCGAGCGCACCGGCCCCGGCCCCTGGCGTGACCACGTCCTCGCCGGACAGCGCCTGGCCAACGCGCACCCGTAGCCGGCCACAGCGTGCGGCAATGGCGGCCCGCGCCGAAATCCCGGCTCCAGTCGGGCCGACAGGCGCCCGCTCTTTGCGGCTCGGGCCGTAAAGGGATCGGCGCGGGAGGGCGTCAAGGTTACGATCCCGACCGTGAGTAACGACCCGGGCCGTAATTCGGCTACCTGCGCTGACGTGCTGTTCGATGTGCTGCCGGAGACGCCGGCCGCGCCGGTGTGCGTGCGGCCGGGCTGCGGGAAGCCGGTGCCGGTCGCCGAGTCCGGCCGGGGCCGGCCCACCCTCCACTGCTCCCGCTCGTGCAAGTCGAAGATGGCCCGCGCCAAGGCCAAGGCAAAGGCCGCCGCCGAGGCGGCGGGCCGCACGGTCCCGGAGCCGCCGGCGCCGGAGGGCGTCCAGGCCGCGATGCTGGGCCACCTCGCCGCCATGGAGAGCACAACCCGGGCCTTCTTCACCGCCGTGGACACCGACCCGGTGGCCGCGTACGAGGCGTTCTATCAGGAGTACCTGCGGCTGGACGCCCGGGTACGGGCGGCGGCGGCCGACGCGCGCGACGAGGTCCGCTGGCCCGGTCTGACCGGGGACGCGCTGGAGCTGCGCCGGGCCGAGGAAGACCTGATGCGCCCGGACGTCCTGGCCCGCGTCGCCCCGCACGTCCTGGCCTCTGCGGCCCGGGCCGTAAATGCGCCCGCCACCGTGGCCGCGCCGAAGCCCGGAGAAACGCCCGAGCCGCAAACGCCGCCCCCGCGCCAGGCCCCGGCACACCCGGGACAACGGCCCGGGCCGAAATCCGCCCCGGCGCCGCCGTGCCCGCTCCGGCCGCCACGGCCGAGCAGCGGGCGGAGGCCTTCGAGGCGCTGCGCCGCGTCGCCTGCACGATCCCGACGGTGCGGTTCGGCGAGCCGGACCGCCTCGACGACCTGGACCTGACGGTCGGTGAGGGCTGGCTGCTGGCCTCCTGGGACGACCCGCAGGCCGGGGACGTCCACCAGCTGCTCTACCGGGGCCAGCCGATCGGCTGGACCGCCCCGCTGTCGGACGGCCCATGGGGGCAGGCCGGCCACATCGCCGCCGCGCACCGGAACGCCCAGGCCGCGGACATCCTGACCGACCCCGCCAGCGGGGACCGCACCCACCGCACGGTCGGCCAGGCCCTGGACGTCCTGCACCGCGCGCACATCGACCGGCAGCGTGCCAAGCGGGCGATGCCCGACGTGCAGCACCTGGCCCTCAAGCGCCCGACCGGCTGGAGCACGCCCTCCGACCGCGGCCTCGGCGAGCCCGACCGCGCCACGCTCGACGACGGCCTGGTCCACCTCACCTGGCCCGACCACCCGGGCGTCCAGGAACTCCAGCAAGGCGGCCGCCCGGTCGGCTGGATCGAGGAGTACGACGTCCAGCACGGCACCTGGACCGCCCTGATCGACAGCAGCCTCGTCGCCAACGCCGCCAGCGGCGAACCCCTTCGCTGCCCCGACGCCGAAGGCGCCCTCGCCCTGCTGCGCCGGGCGCTCGAGGAGCACCTCACCCGCTGGTAGACCGAGCCGACGCGGCCGCGCGCGATGGACAGCTCCAGCAGCGCGCGGCGCGCCTCTGGACAGGCCCTGCAGAGTGCGGCGCGCGCTGGTCCGCCGCACTGGTGCGGTCCCGCGTTTCCCCTGGACAACGGCAGGTTTCCCCTGGACAAAGTGCCGCACGCGGAGCCCGGCGACCGCGCCGCACCGCATCGGCCGGTGCGGCGCGCCCCCGTCCCGCACCGCACCGCCGCACCGCGCGGACCCTGCCCCGCGCCGCGCGCCCCGCACCGCACCGCGACGCGCGCCCCGCACCGCGCGCGTCGGCGCCTGGGCGCGCGGCCTGACGGTCTGTGGTGTCGGTCACGGACATACCAGGAGGCCCTTGACCGGGGCGAATCGGGCGGGACAACACGCTGGTCAAGGGGTCGGACAAGGGGTGTGGTCAGGCCGCGGACAAGGGGGTGGTGTGCAGTGTCGGCCGCACCCGGACGCCCGTCCGGGTGCCGGGCCGGCCACCCCGCAGGCCCCGGCTTCCTGCTGACGGAAGGCCACTCGATGACCACCACCTCGCTCGCCACGCCCGGTCCGGACGACGGCGACCAGGCCGCCGACCACCACCAGGCCCGCCAGGCGAAGGCCTCGCCCGGCCGGGACAAGGGGCCCGACCCGGCCTCCATGGGCACCTCCGCCGGCACCTCCGTGCCCCCGGCGGCCGAGGGGGCCGTTTCCGCAGGCCAGCAGCCCCGGACAAGGGGCCGAAGCGGTGGCGACAACCCTCTTCCCCCTGCTGCTGAGGTGCGGTGGAAGGCGGACTCGACGGAACCGGTGCGGCGTGGGGTCTTGGTGTCGCTCGGCCTGTTCCAGCGCGCCACCGCGAGGGAGCTCTGGCACCTGGTCCTACCGGGACAGCGCAACGACAAGGCCACCCGCGACGCCCTGGTCGACCTGGAGGCCGCCGGGAGGGTGCGGGAGGAACTGCGCCTGCCGGACAACCGCAAGCTATGGACCCTGACCGCAGCCGGCCGCCGCGAAGCCGGTCGGCTGCTCCCGGCCGGGACGAAGCTGTCCAAGCTGCGCACCGAGCGCGACGGCCGGGCAACGGCGTTCTCCGAGCACGCCCTGGACGTCGTCGCCACCGCCGGCCTCCTCGCCCGCGCCGGGCTCGGGTACCTGGAGGCGTTCTCCACCGAGGTCGAGCACTCGATCCCGCACCGCCGTTCCCTGTTCACCGACCTCGTGCTGCGCGACCCCGGCTCGCACGTGCCGGTGCTCCTGGTCGAGGTCGACAGAGAGAACGAGGGCGTCGGCACGCTCGTGGAGAAGCTCACCTCCTACCGCACCTGGTGCGAGCTCCCGGCGAAGGGCACGGCGAAGGCCGCGTTCGAGGCCTCGCTGCGCCGCCGAGGTGACCGTACGCACTGGCCCACCGTCTACCCGCCGACCGGCCGCGAGGGCCTGCCGCCGGTCGCCCTGGTCCTGGAGGCCGGCCGCAAGCGCGACCGCCTCGGCACCAAGCGGCTCACCCCGCAGCAGAAGGCGGAGAAGGCCAAGCAGGACCACGAGCGCCTGCTCAACCGCATGACCGCGGCCGAGGCCGCCTCCGAGGACATCTGGCACGCGCCCCCGTACGGCGGCGACGCCGTCCACGCCCACAACCACCACCGCGCCCTGCCGGTCGTCGCCACCACCCTGCCGCTGCTGCGCCGCCACGGGGCCGACGCCCCGGTGTGGCACCGGTTCGGTCGCCGCGGCTGGCACACCCTCACCGACGCGCTCGACAATCCGGACGGCGACGAGCTGCTGGCCGTCGAGCGGGCGGAGGCGGATCGGGCCCGCCGGGCGCGGGAGGCGACGGAGCGGGAGCGGCGCCGTCCGGCCTGTCGCCGCTGCTCGGCGCCGTTCTCGGACGAGCGGTGGGAGGAGAAGGAACGGGGCTGGAACGACGACGGCCTGTGCGCCGGCTGCCGCCAGGCCGACGCGGACCGGAAGGCGCAGGAGGCCGCCGAGCGCGAGCGGGCCGCCGCCGAAGCCGCGGCCGCCGAGGCGAAGCGCACCGGCTCGTGGTGGCGCCGGTCCTGACCCGGCCTCACCCCGAGCACAAGCCGCTGACCTGCACTGGGGAGTTTTCGGCACCCCCGCTGACCTGCACTGGGGAGTTTCGCCCCGGGGCCGGTGAGTTTCGCCCCGGGCCGCTGGTGAGTCTCGCCTCGGCCCCGGTGAGTTTCGGGTGTCGTCGCAGGTCAGCGGCCGGTTAGAACGGCCTGCGGTACGCCGTCCGGGTGGCGGCGGGGTTCGGCTCGGTGGCGTGGTGGGCAGAGCCTGCGACATGACGACACCCATCACCAGGCGCCGCAGCCGTCGCCGCCGCCCGGCCGCGCCCACCGCGTCCGCGCCCGCCGCTCCGGTCCGCGCCGGATGGCCGCCGGCCCCGACCCGGCCGGGCAGAACCGAGTGCTGCCGGACCTGGTCCAGCGAGCACCTGACCCCGGGCGGGGTGGTCGTGCGCACCACCTGGCACGAGCCGGCCTGCCCGGCCTGGGCCCGGCGGTGACCGCCGACACGGTGGCCGGGCCGGTCCCGGTGCGGGTGTGCGCGGTGCTCGTCCACGACGGCTGGGTGTGTCTGATCCGCCGCCAGCGGGAGGCCGGCCTCCAGCACTCGCTGCCCGGCGGCGTGGTCGAGGACGAGGACGGCGAGGAACCGGCCGACGCGCTGCGCCGGGAGCTCCTCGAGGAGCTCGGCCTCGACCTGACGGTGCTGCCCGCGCCGCTGGTCCTGCACTTCGTCCAGGACCAGGAGACCAAGCGGCCGGGCGAGACCACGCCGTTCCGGCGCCGGCACCTGGTCTACGTCGCCCACCTGCCCGACCACCTGGTGCAGGCCGTCGCGGCGGTCGAGCAGGACGACGCCGGCCAGGCCCCGGTGGTCTGGCTGCCGGTGGCCGACGCGGCCGGCCTCCACCTGTACCCGGACGTCGGCGCCGTCCTCGACCAGGCCGTCCGGCCCGTCGCGGGCGGCCCGGTGCTGCTCCCGGCGATGACCACCACGTCCTACCAGTGGCGCTGACCTCCCGCGCGCACTGTGACTGTGCGTCGTAGTTGGCCAAAGTTTCCGGGCTAGTTGGCCAGTCAGCTGGAAGCGGCGCCTGGTCCGGAGCGGTGTTGCGTCGGTGGAACCGCAGGCCCTGCCGTGGCCTGTACGAGACAGAGGATCTGGTCGGCGTCGTGTGAGGTGGGACGAGCTGTTCGTTCTGCTCGAGCTGGAGCGTGACGACGGCTGTGCCCTGGATCTGACGGAAGGGTGGGCACACCGTCAGCGGACGGTGACATGGAGCCTCACCGGCGCGGAGGTGTTGTCTCTGAGGTGAGCCGTACAGCGGTCCGTGCGGCCGGGCAGGGGAACCGCACCCCGGCCGCACGGACTCCCCAGCCGAATGCTGGTCGGCGGGCCTACTGGCGCACCGTCAGTAGATCCAGCCCGTGTAGTGGGTGCCGCCGCTGCTGTTCTGCCCGCTCTCCGTGGAATAGGAGATGCCCTGTAGGGGCGTGGAGCAGAACAACCACACGTCGCCGCTCTTCGCCTGGTAGTCGTTCCAGTTACCGCTGTTGGAGCAGCCCCCGCCGCTCCGGAGCGTGAAGTACAGCCGCTCGTCCGTGCTCGCGTGGGACGTGTCGACCGTCCAGTGCAGGTAGCCGCCGGACTGGTCGGTGAAGGTGTTCACGCACATGCCCACGGTCGCGCCGTAGGCGGTGCTGTAGTAGACGCAGGTCGTGTTCGCGCTCGCCGACCCAGCCCCAGCCACAAGGCCCGCACCGGCGAGGCCGAGCGCCGCCGCGCCAGCCGCGAGTCGTTTTCCGAGGTTCATGCTGATTCCCTCCCGACCACCGACCACCGGAGGCCCTGGGCAGAAGTGTGAACACTGGACGGGCAGAGCGCATTATGTTCCTGCCAACTGATAGCCGCGGTTCCTATTGGTCGTAGTCGGGCGAGGGCCCGCGGCCGTTCCGGTGCCCCGACACGTCCCGTGATGGCCAGGTAGCGCGAAGACTGTGGCCATCAACCCTGGAAAGTGGCCATCTACCCTGCTGTGACTGTGCACGGTAGATGGCCAGGTTTGCACGCTACTTGGCCAGCGGGCGGGCAACTCGTTGACCGGGGTGGGCCGCAGACCAACTCGCCTCGGAGGACGCCGAGGCGGCTGCGCCGCAAGGCACAGCCGCCTCGGGGCCCCCACCAGCCGGGCCGTCAGTTTGGTGGGCTGTTCCTGCCCGTCCGCACCGCCGCGGGCAAGTCGGGCCGCCGCGGGCCGACGACGCGGCTGGCCGCTGAACCCGCAGTTCTCCACGAACGCGGCCAGCAGCCGCGTGATGACCCGTGGCCAACCAGCCTGCTCAGACTGGCCAGGTAGCGTGAAAACCTTGGCCATCAACCCTGGAAAGTGGCCATCTACGGTGCACAGTCACACACGAGCTGGCCCGGTGCGGGTTGCCTTTGAGGTTGCTACTCGGGCTTGCTACTCGGGGCTGCTACTCGGGGTTGCGTCAGGCGGTGCCACCGGAAGCGGGTTTGCGCAGCTCAGCGCCCGTTGTCCGTAGGCCGGCGGGCGCCGACTACTCCCTGGGCACCCTGGCGGGTGCTGGGTGAAGTCCGGGCACCGGAGCGTCGGAGAAGAAGAGCAGGAGAGTCGGCGCGCAGAGCAGGAGCGGAGACAAGATCCCGGCAACCTGATGCTGCGCGCCGACGGCGTGGTGGTGGTCCGCTGCGCGGTGGCCCGGCGGCCCGCTTCGCGGCGCCACCGGCCGGGAGGAGGAGCGAGGAGGAGGACGGCCGGCGGCAGGCCATCCAGCGGGCTCCCGCTCGCCGCCTACAGTTCCGTCCACCCGCACGCCCGCCCGCTGCTGCTGAGCGGGTGCCAGACCGGTGCGGACGGGCCGCGCTGGACGAGGTCCTCGATTCGGGCGGCGCCGGCCGGGACGCGGTGAGCATCTCGGTGACGGCCGGGTTCTCCTCGGCGGCCAGCCGCAGGTCAGCCACGGCCGAGCGCACCCCGGAGGCCGCCGTGCCGACCAGGACCACCAGCAGCCGCGGGAAGGATCGCCAGCGCCGCTCCCACGCCCGACCCCGGCCGCCCGGACCCGACTGCTCCCACAGGGCGGCGCAGGCCGCCAGCTGCGCCGCGGTCTCCTCGGCGCCCGCACCGGGGCGGTGCCGTTCGACGAACGCCCGCAGCCGGTGCCGCTCCTCGCCGGTCCCTGCGGTGTACGCGAGCTCGGCGGCGGGCCGGTACACACCGCCGCCCTCGACCGGCAGCTCCGTGGCGGGGAGGAGGTCGAGCGGGCCGCAGGCCTCGCCGCGGGTGCGGGCGTCGGCGACGAAGGCAGAGTGGATCCGGCCGACGTCGAGCAGGTGCTCGCGCCCGTGCCTCACGGCGAGCCGGAGTTCGCCCGCCGGGGCCCGCCGATGATGGCGGAGAGTGATGGGCGGAACTGGCCCGCCGCACGGCGCGCGAGGCCTGCGAGGACCGGTGGCATAGCCCGCTGACCATCAAAGATGGCGCACGGCCCGGACACTAGGCACCCCGCGTATACGCCATGTGTATACGCGGCATGTATAGCCCTGGATATGTCCATCGGTCACACACTGCTAGGACTCCTGGAGTCCGGCCCCAGCCATGGTTACGACCTCAAACGGGCCTTCGACGAGAAGTTCGGCCACGACCGGCCACTGCACTACGGGCAGGTCTACTCGACCATGGCCCGGCTGCTGAAGAACGGCCTCGTCGAGGTCGACGGCGTCGAGGCCGGTGACGGTCCGGAACGCAAGCGGTACGCGATCACGGACGCCGGGGTCACCGACGTCACCCAGTGGCTCACGACCCCGGAAAAGCCCGAGTCGTACCTCCAGTCGACGCTCTACACCAAGGTTGTCCTCGCCCTGCTGTCCGGGCGCAGCGCCGCCGAGCTGCTGGATATCCAGCGGTCGGAGCACCTGCGCCTGATGCGAATCCTCACCGACCGCAAGCTCCGCGGCGACCTCGCCGACAAACTCGTGTGCGACCACGCCCTGTTCCATCTCGAAGCCGACCTGCGCTGGCTGGAACTGACCGCCGCGCGCCTCGACGGTCTCGCGAAGGAGATACTTCGATGAGCCCCGCCGGTGCCCTGCTCACCGCCGAAGCCCTGCGCAAGTCCTACGGACCGACCCCCGCACTCGACGACGCCACGTTCTCGATACACGCCGGTGAGATCGTCGCGATCATGGGCCCGTCCGGCTCCGGGAAGTCGACCCTGCTGCACTGCCTCGCCGGAATCGTCACCCCCGACTCCGGGACCATCACCTACGCCGGCCGTGACCTGACCGCGATGAGCGACGCCGAGCGCTCCGCGCTGCGCCGCAGCGACTTCGGCTTCGTCTTCCAGTTCGGTCAGCTCGTGCCCGAGCTGACCTGCGTCGAGAACGTCGCCCTGCCGCTGCGGCTGAACGGCACCAAGCGCAAGGACGCCGAACGCACCGCACGGGCCTGGATGGAACGGCTGGAGGTCGGCAACCTCGGCCACAAGCGGCCCGGCGAGGTCTCCGGCGGCCAGGGCCAGCGCGTCGCCGTCGCCCGCTCCCTGGTCACCGGCCCCAAGGTCCTCTTCGCCGACGAACCCACCGGGGCACTGGACTCCCTCAACGGCGAGCTCGTCATGCAGCTGTTCACCGACGCGGCTCGCTCCACCAACGCCGCGGTCGTCCTCGTCACGCACGAGACACGGGTCGCCGCCTACTCCGACCGAGAGATCGTCGTACGCGACGGAAAGTCGCGTGACATGGAGCCCGCCCTGTGACCGCCCGCACCAACAGAGGCACCACCTGGGCGCAGGACCTCGCGATGGGCGCCAAGTTCGCGGTGACAGGCGGCCGGGAGGGGTGGATACGGACGCTGCTGACCGCCCTCGGTCTCGGACTCGGAGTGGCACTGCTGCTGTTCACCGCCGCCGTCCCGGCCGCGAAAGAGGCCCTGAGCGACCGCGAGAGCAACCGCAGCACCTACCTCTCCGCCGACAAGGCCAACGAGGACACCCTCCTCGTCGCCGATACCCACAGCACGTACAAGGACAAGAACGTCTTCGGCCGGATGGTTCGCGCCGAGGGCTCCAGGCCGGTGCTGCCGCCCGGTCTCTCCCGGCTGCCCGGCCCTGGCGAGATGACGGTCTCCCCAGCGCTGGCGGCGCTGCTCGACACCCCGGAGGGCAAGCGGCTGCTGGGGCCCCGGCTCCCTACAAGCAGGTCGGCACCATCGCGGAGCCGGGCCTGCGCGGCCCAGCTGAGCTGGCGTACTACGCGGGCAGCGACGTCATGAAGGCCGGCGACGGCTTCGTCATGCGGATCCACGGCTTCGGAAACCCCGAACCGCAGGAACCCTGGGACCCGGTCCTGCTGCTGCTGATACTGATCACCTGCGTCGTCCTGCTGCTCCCGGTGGCCGTCTTCATCGCCGCTGCCGTCCGCTTCGGCGGCGAGCGCCGCGACCGGCGGCTGGCCGCGCTGCGCCTGGTCGGCGCCGACGGGGCCACGACCCGCAGGATCGCGGCGGGCGAGGCACTCAGCGGCGCCGTGCTCGGTGTGCTCGTCGGCGCCGCCCTCTTCGCCGTGGGCCGGGAGTTCGTGGCCGACTTCCCGATCAACGAAACCCGGATGTACCCGATCGACATCGCCGCCAGTCCGGTGCTGGCCCTGCTCGTGGCCTTCGCCGTGCCGATCGCCTCAGTGGCCGTGACCCTGCTCGCGATGCGCGGGGTCGTGATCGAACCCCTCGGCGTGGTCCGTACGTCGAAACCGCCCCGGCGCCGGCTGTGGTGGCGGCTGGCGATGCCGCTGGCCGGACTGGCCCTGCTCTACCCGATGATGGGGCAGAGCACGGGGGAGCAGTTCAACCAGTGGCAGGTCAGCGGCGGTGTCGTACTGCTGCTGATCGGGGTCACCGCACTGCTCCCCTGGCTGGTCGAGGTCGCGGTGAACCGGCTCGGCGCTGGCTCGGTCTCCTGGCAGCTCGCGGTCCGGCGGCTCCAGCTCGCCAGCGGTGTCGCGGTGCGCCCGGTCAACGGCATCGCCGTCGCCGTGGCCGGGGCGATCGCCCTGCACGCCCTGTTCACCGGCATCGAGAGCTCCTACGCCACGGACACGGGCATCGACACGGACCGGGCACAGCTCCAAGTGCTGACGCCGTCGCAGGTGGAGCCCTCGCGTATGCCCGCCATCACCGCGCAAATCGCCTCCACCGAGGGCGTGAGGAAGGCCATCTCCCTCGGTAGTACGGGACTCGGCGAGAAGGCCCGCAACCCGGAGAACTACCAATCCGTCACGATCGGCGACTGCGCCTCGCTGCGTGAGATCGCCAAGCTGGACAAGTGCGCCGACGGCGACGCCTTCCTGCTGCCCGACCCCGAGCACCCGCAAGAGATGTCGAAGCCGGGCCAGGAGGTTGTCATCGACCCGTCCTCCGACGCCGGAGTCCGCGGCGCGGAAATCGCCTGGACCATGCCGACGGACATCAAGACTGCCGCATCCCGCCCGGACCCCACTGGCTTCACCCATTCGGGCCTCATCGCCACCCCGGGCGCGCTGCCGAAAGAGGCGCTGGACATCCTCCGCTACAGCACCTTCGTCAACCTCGACCCCTCGGTGGCGGACGCAGAGGAGCACGTGCGGAACACGGTGGCGCGGGCCCATCCTCTGATGATGCCGATGTCCCTCAAGGCGGTGCAGGTCAACGGCCGGTTCGCCACCGTGAAAAAGGGCCTCCTGATCGGCTCCGCCGCGGTCCTGCTGCTGATCGGCGCCAGCCTCTTCGTCTCCCAGATGGAGCAGCTGCGCGAACGTAGGAAGCTCCTCGCCGCCCTGGTCGCCTTCGGCACCCGCCGCCGCACCCTGAGCCTCTCGGTCCTGTGGCAGACCGCCGTCCCGATCGTCCTGGGCCTCGTCCTGGCCTGCGGCGTCGGTCTGGCCCTGGGCGCCGTGCTGCTCCAGATGGTGAGCCGGCCGGTGCACTTCGACTGGACGTCCGTGACGGTGATGACCGGCGTCGGCGCCGCGGTCGTCCTCCTGGTGACCGCCCTCAGCCTCCCGCCGCTGTGGCGCATGATGCGCCCGGAGGGGATCCGCACGGAGTAGACGGGGCAACCCTACGTGGCCGCAGAGGGGCTTCCCATCGGAGAAGCCCCTCTGCGGCGCCCCCGGCACCCGTCACCCTCGCGGCGGGTGGAGAACCTCAGCCACCGCGGGCAGCACCCGGACCGGGAGCGCGGCCATCGCCTCGCGCAGCACCTGGGCGAGCTCCTCGACTCGGCCGGCCGGGCCGCGCCCGTGCGCATCGCCAGCGCGATACGGCGCGGCGGGGATCCGCGAAGTACCCGGCCGCCAGGTGGGCGCTGCGCGGGACGAACGCGACGCCCGCGGTCAGCGCGGAGAGCCGGGCCGCGTTGAGGTCGAGCGTGCGGGTCTGGCGGTCCGATGCCCTCCATCAGGGCCGAACGCACCGCGGCGGCCGGCCGGTGACGAGGGCGATGCGGACGCCGGCCTCCTTCGCCACCTCCAGGGCGGCCCGGGTGCGCTCGGACGGGATCCCGTTGCTGCGCGGGAGCGGCCGTCGAGATCGGTCGCTCCCGGCTTCGGCCGGGGGCCGGCGGGGAGACCGGCGTCGTTGTCATCGTGTACCCCCGCACCTGGGGGCGGGTTGGTCGCGTCGGCCGGGCACGGGGCGGTACCGGGTCTTGGACCCGGTGGCGGATGGTGTGCTCAGTCGGTGCGGCCGGGGCGGCGGGCGAGGACACCCGCTGTGGTGAGCAGGATGAGCAGGACGCCGGTGAACCACGTCATCGCGGTGGTCACGGTGGTGTAGAGGGTGGCGATGCCGAGGCCGATCGGGGGCAGGGCCAGGCCCAGGTAGGAGATGAGGAAGAGTCCGGCGAGAGCGTCGCCGCGTTTGGCGGGGGTGGCCATGGCGACGACGGTGCCGACCGCGGACTTGAACAGCATTCCGGCGCCGATGCCGGCTGCGATGCCGGCTGCCAGGAACAGGGGGAGGCTGGCGGTGCGCATGCCGATGGCGAGTGCGGCCACTCCTGCGGCCTGGGCGTACAGGCCGATGTTCCTGCGTGTTTTGGGATCGAGGTGGCCGGTGAGTGACTGGGCCGTGGCGGCGGCACCGAACACGGCGAACACGATCAGCCCGGCCAGTGCGCGGGAGGGGTGGTGCAGGGTGTGGCCGACGAACCCGGGGGCCAGCGAGGTGAACAGGCCGAAGACCGCGAAGGAGGCGAAGCCCGCGGCTGCGGCGGCCACGTATCCGGTGGGGTCGCCGTGGTCGGTGCTGACGCGCTGCGGTCGGTACGTGGGCCTGACGGGCTGCTTCTTGACTGTCTCGGGGGTGAGGGCGACCGCGGCGACGCTGATCAGCAGCAGGGCGCCGAAGACGAGGTAGGGCAGGCGCAGCGGCGCGTCGAGGTACTGGGCGAGGAGGCCGGCGACGAGCGGGCCGAAGCCGAGGCCGCCGATGTTGGCCGCGGTGGAGACGGTCTCGAAGCGCTGCGAGGATGCGCGGGGGCGGTGCGCGCTGTGCAGTTCGTGCAGGTGGGCGGTGGCGGTCGCGGTGAGCATGCCGATACCGAGGCCGGTGACCAGCCTGGCGAGGAGGAGGACCGGCAGGGCCGGTTCGGTGAGGAACAGCGCGGCGGCGAGCAGTTCGAGCGTCAGCGCCGTGATCAGGACCTTCCGCCGGCCGACCCAGTCCGAGACGTGCCCGGCCAGCAGCAGGCTGGTCAGTACGCCGATGGCGTAGACGGCGAAGACGATGGTGACGGTGAAGGTGGAGAAGCCGTCGCGTGCCTGGTACAGGGGGTACAGCGGGGTGGGGACGGTGGAGAACGCCATGGCCGTGACGAACACCGAGGCGATCATCCAGAACCCGGCACCGTGCCTGCGGGCCGAGTGGTGCGTGTCGCCGCGCTCGGCGGGTGCCCGGAGAGCGGTTCGGGGTGCGGACAGCGACATGTGACTGCTCCGATTCCGTGAAGGTCGTGGGCCGGCGTCCGGGATCGACGCCGGCCGTGGGGGCCGGTCGCTGCCCCGGGCCCACTGGCCCGGGGCGGCAACGACGGGATTCAGGCCAGCCGGCCGTGGGCCTGGGCCCACTTGACCTCGGCCCCGGCGGCCTCGCTGCCGGTGGCCTCCGCCTGGGCGCGGCCCACCGATTCCATGACGGCGGCGTAGCCGGGGCTGACGCTCGCGTAGATGCCGCCCCAGTTGGCCCAGTCTTCGCGTGCCCAGGTCTTCTGCAGCTCGGCTGCCACGCCGAGGACGTCGATGACCTTGACGCCGGCCCGGCTCAGGCGCTCGATCGAGATCCGCTGGGCCTCGTCGGAGTAGGTGCCGGAGGCGTCGATGACGGCGTACACGTTGTATCCCTCGGCGAGGGCCGCCAGTGCGGGCTCCACGACGCAGATGCTGGTCATGATGCCGGCGACGAGGAGCGTACGGCGGCCGGTCTGCTCGACGGCGCGGCGGAAGCCCTCCACGTCCCACGCGTTGATCTCGCCGTGACGCTGGACGTACGTCGCCTGGGGCGCGTTCTCGAACACCTCCGGGATCAGCGGGCCGTTCGGGCCCTCGGGGACCGACGCGGTGGCGATCACCGGGGCGCCGGCCAGGGTGGCGGCCTTGGCCAGTACGGCCACGTTGTTGCGCAGGTCGCGGACGTTGGTGTGGTTGACGATCTGCAGCAGACCGCTCTGGTGGTCCACCAGCAGTACCGCGGCGTCTGCGGGGTCGATGAGGCCGGTGTTGCTCGACATGATGTCTCCATGGGGGGTAAGGGCGGGCGTCCGGCACCGGGCCGAATGTCCTGGTTTCACCAGCAGCGCCCTTGCTGCCGATGACCTCTTCAACCCCCTGCCGCAGGGGTCGCTTCCCATGCCGGGGAGATGGTTCGCGATGACGGTAATCTCTATCGGAGATAGCCTGGGATTTCGGCCGTACGGAGGGTGGGATGGATCTTCGGCAGATGGAGGTCGTCGTCGCGGTCGCCGAGGAGGGCGGCTTCAGCGCGGCGGCGCGACGCCTGCACGTGGTGCAGTCAGCGGTCTCCACCACGGTGCGCGCTCTCGAACGCGAGCTGGGCGCATCGCTGTTCCACCGGACCACCCACCGGGTGTCCCTCACCCCGGCGGGCCAGGCGTTCCTCCCGGCCGCCCGCGCCGCGCTACAGGCCGCCGAACAGGCCCGAGCCGCCGTTGACTTGACCAAAGCAGAGCTCCGGGGAGAGATCGTGATCGGCGTCATGCAGGGCCTCCACACCGGCCTCGCCCAGGCGCTGGCCGCCTTCCGCCACCAGCATCCACAGGTGACGATCAGGCTTCGTCAGGCGCCGGCGGACGACCTCCTGCAGGCCTTGCGCGACGCCACCCTGGACGTGGCCGTCGTGGCACTGGCCCGCCCCCAGCAGCGAGGACTGGCCACCCGCGTGCTCAAGGAGGAGGAGATGGTCCTGATCACAGCGCCGGGACGCACCGGGCAACCCGAACGGCCGGTCACCCTCGCCGAGGTAGCCGGCCTACCACTAGTGGAATTCCCCGTCGGCTGGGCGATCCGGCACTCCGTCGACCGCGCCTTTCGTACCGCCCTCGTCGACCGCGCCGCCACCTTCGACGTCAACGACATCCTCACCGCCACCGACCTGGTCCGCCAGGACCTGGGCGTGTGCATCATGCCCCAATCCCTGGCCGCCCGCTTCCCCGACCTGACGACACGCCGGTTCGCCCAAAACGCACCCACCTGGAAAGTCATGGTGGTGCATCCCCGCGGACAGGTGTCTGCGCCCGTCACCGCCCTGCTGCGCCACATCACGTAGGCAGCGGCCCGGCGTGCGGCAGGGCGGACACCTGGGGGTGGCGGGCGACGAGGTCGGCGAGTCGGTGTTCGCCGAACTGGCGGATGGCGTCGGCGGACCACGACTGAGGAACTCGTCACGGCGACCCGTACGGGCAGACGGTTCGTGACTGAGATGCCCGTTTACCGAGGTCACCGTCACTGAAGTCTCCCGGTACCACGTCTCGGTGCGCTGGCCATGGTGGGAGATCGACACGGCGGCGGACGGGATCGAGTGGAACGGCGACGTGGCTCTTCCGACGCCGGCGGACGACGACTGGAAGAGCGAGTACTTCCGGATAAGGCCGGCGGAGGACACGCTGAAGGCCGGCGACAGGTGCCTGGTGGGGATCCCTCCAACCGAGGTGCACGTCCTGGCGGTCCACCGTTTCGATCCGCTTCCGGAGACAGGCTGGCTGCCACGACCTGCGACCTACCTCGACGTCCTGCGGCAGGGCGAGTCCTATGACGCCAGGCTCGAAGAGCAGGGCTACTCGATCGACCCGGTCGGCGGCGTGCCGTTCCAGCTCGAACTGCTCTTCCGCCCCTTCGCGTTCCTGGAAGCCGGCGACGAGGTCGTCGACCGCGACGGGCGCGCGTGGAAGTTCGACGCTCCCTGGTGCTGGAACGCGTTCGATGGCGGACAGCCGAACATTCCGTCCTGGCCTCTTGCCCTGCTCTTCTCTTCCGCAATGGCGAGCCGACGCCCGAGGCCGTCGCGGCCGTTGCGGAGGCAACAGCCGCAGGCAGCCACGCCGACGAGGTGAGCCGGTGGGCGGAACTCACCAACGCGGAGCCAACCACACCCGCCTGACCTGCCTCGGACGTCGGCACCGCATGCACCTGGTGGCGGTCACCGTCCCCACGGGGACTCGTGACCATGAGAGTGGGGAATTACGCCGACACGAAACCGCAGCTTGTGGGGAATCGCGTGACCGCCGACATGCTGGATCTGCCACGATAAGCACCACCAGCGGCAGGAGGAGCGCGAGGCCAAGGCCCACGCACGGCTGGAGGCGGCCCGAGCGGCCAACGCCAAGCGGCGCCCGTGCTGGTCGTACCGGGGCTCGATCGGCGGCTTGCGCCCCAGCTCTCCACCGCCGACGAGCCGGCAGCCCGGCCGAAAGGGCTTCCCTGGCAAGCCCACGGTGCTGCGCCGGTTCCTGGCGGAGCTGGACTGCGCACCAGGTTCAACGGCAAGCGCGGTGGTGCCTCCGGCTTCATGCAGTGTCTCAACTGTCTCCTGGCGTGACCATCACCGGGCTGTCAGCGGCCAGTTGGAATCGGCTCTGGCGCGAGTTCCGTAAAAGACGGCGAAGGGCGCGGTCACGCAAACCGTCTCCCCGGGCACCGACCTGACGGTCAAAGCGGACCGCGAGATCAACGCGGTGTTCGACGAGGCGAAGATGTCGATTCACCACAGCGGGCAGACCCACGTCTACGTCGGCCCCCGTCGCCGGGGAAACCGCCTGCCTGCTGTGCACGGCAGGCCCCTGGACGATCCGGCGGGCGGCCACGTCGCGTCCATCGTCTGCTTCGACCTCGCGGGGTTGCCGTTGCTGGAGCGGGCGCCGAAGCGACCATGACAAACGCTGACTTTCTGGCTCCGGCCCCAGGCCAGGGCACTGCCAGGCTCAACGTCGCCCTCTTCGCCGGCACCGACGAGCAGAAGATGCGTAGCCGCTACGAGTTCCTCCAGGAAACCCCGCTGTTCTACTTCGAGCGGGAGGGGATGGACCACCGCCTGTACTTCGGCATGAGGTGCGGCTTTATCGACGGACCGGTCCAGGACACCCCGGGCGTCACAGTGGTCGGAGGATTGGGCCCGGGGGTGAGCCGTGCCCAGGACATCCCGATGGTCTCACTCTGGGTGGGGCCGGACTCGGCAGCGCTCGCGAGCTGACGTCGTATGGCCGAGTACCAACCTCGAAGCGCCGGTCCACCGCTATGGTGACCGCGCTTTCCGCACCCAGAACGGGCCAGAGCTCGACATACGAGCCGATCTGCGACTACGCCGCCACGGCGGCCTCGACCGGCTCGTCGGCGATGTGCTTGAGCCGGCTGCGGGCTTCGACGCGGTCCTTGCCCGACAGCGAGGCCCGGAACTCATCCACCCACACCGCGTGGGAGGCCTGTCGTTCGGCCTCCTCCAGGCGGGCGGACTCGGCCGCCCGACCCGTAGCCGCTTCTATCCCTTCAGCTGCTTGCTTCTTGCTCCAGCGCGCGGTGAGGATGCTGGTCACGCTGGCGATGCATGCGCTGACAACGGAACTGGCCAAGAT
Organism: Kitasatospora sp. NPDC051164; assembly: GCF_044455625.1. Taxonomy (NCBI): domain Bacteria; kingdom Bacillati; phylum Actinomycetota; class Actinomycetes; order Kitasatosporales; family Streptomycetaceae; genus Kitasatospora; species Kitasatospora sp. NPDC051164. The sequence continues at coordinate 41,779 of NZ_JBITFB010000049.1, forward strand.
CGCAGCCCATAGGGGCGTCGAGCTGGCGTCTGAAGAGCCTCCGCTGGACGCGGAAAGATGGGTAGCCGCAGCCGGGAGGACCAGGACCAGGAAAGGGGACGGTTCCAACGGCATCGTTGCTCACCCCCAGCATTCGAAATAGCCCTACTTTCACAGTGCCTCCGGCACAGCCCAACGGCATCCCTGAGCCGGTGCTGCATACAGACTGCGGCTCCGTTCGTGCCACCAGACGCAGCGTCTGCTGCGCCCCGGCGCGGCGTCGAACAAGGCGATCCGGCAGACCCTCGGCGACCTCGCGTTGCACGGCCTGGTCGCCTCCGACGGCAACACCGCCGCTCGGAACAAGACGTGGCGGCTGGAGGGCACGGCCGGGCTGGAGGCGGCCGGGCAAGTGCTCGGCGTACCCCGCGCCGAGATGGGCTCAACGGCCCGGGGCGCCGGCCGTACCGGGGCCCAGCACGCGATGGCGGTCAACGAGACGATCGCCGCGTTCTCCTCGGCGGCACCGCATCGGACGCCCCGGGCGGCGTGGGCACCGTGACCGACTGGGCGACCGAGGTCGAGTTCGCGCTGCCGGGCGGGCGGCACAAGGTGCGCCCGGACGCGGTGTGGCAGGCCCCGGAGATCGGGGTGCCGGTGCTGATGGTGGTGGTCGACCGCTCGACCATGGCGGTGGAGCGGGTCGCGGCGAAGTTCACCGCCTACCGCGAGCTGTTCCGCAGCAAGGTGAGGAGCCGGCAGCCGCCAGTGGACCCGCCGCCCGGGTGGCCGCTGCTGGCCCTGCCACCAGGAACGCAACGAGCGGCTGGAACGGGAGGCCGAAGAACAGCTGGAGGCGGCCCGCGCGACCAACGCCACGCTGCGCCCGTGCTGGACGTGCCGGGGCTCGATCGGCGGCAAGAAAGGCTCGGTGCTGGAGCTGACCGGGAAGGCCGGCCCGGACCGGCTGGAGTGCCCGCGGTGCGAGAGGGACCGCGCCGAGAAGAACCTGGGTCCGTTGGTGCTGCCCATCCCGACCAAGCGCGAACAGGTGGCCGCCCTGGTGTCCGCTTCGGACGATTCGTGGTGGGAGCTGCGGGTGCTCCACGCGAAGCTCTACCCCGTCTGGAAGCGCCCGGTGTGATCTGCTTCCGGCTCAGGGCGCTTGTACAGGGGTTCCTGGGTGTGCGGGGGTGGGGGTTGGCTGCTGGCCGAATTCGTTGGAGGCGGCCTGGAGGTCGCCGGTCAGGGAGCGGAGGTCGGGTGCTTAGTCGGGGTGCTGACATTTGGGGCACAGCTCGTGGCGGCCCTCGGGTGTGATCACGGTGCCCCAGCTGCGGCATTCTTCGCAGTCGCGGGCCCGGTCGATGTTCGCGCGGATGGTAGGAGCGTGGGGGTGGGCTCCATGAGTCATGGGTGATTTTCCTCTGTAGAGCGCTATCACTTACGCCCAGTTTGCCATGGTTCGTATAGATATGCGGCATGGGGCGCTGGCGCTCGTGATCTGCCGCTGCACTGCTGACGTCGGGCACGAAGCCGCCGATCACCTGCTGGTGACCGGCGCCGTCACACGTCGGGCGGCGCCTGGCGCGCTACGCCCCCGTCTTGGCCGGTTCGTCGTCGACCTGCTTGAGCTCGCTGTGGCGGCGGCTCCCGGCCCTTTGCGGGCAAGCTCGCCCAGCAAGGGGTGGCCCATCTGGCGTGCGAGGCCGCCGCTCGACTTCCTCCAGCCGACCTACGCCGCGAGCTGCTCCTCGCTTGGCGCCGCCCCCGGGACGGCACGGTGAAGCGGTGGGTGGTCATCTCGTTGCCCGGGCTGCTGAGTAGCTCGTCGCGGGATTCCTGGCGGCTGGCCGCATGGGGACTGGTGCGGTTGGACCGCCCCTTCGCGAGGGGCGTGTGCGGACGGTCGGCGTGCCGGCGAGGGGTGCGGCATCGCGAGGTACCGGGGCAGCGCCGGTCCGGTCCCAGCACTGTGGGTCTGCCGGTCAAGACTCGTCGAAGGGATCCGTTCATGGGCAGCATGCGTGTCCGTACGACGCTCGCCGGCACGGCCGCGGCGTTCGCCGGTGTTTCGCCGGCCCAGGCCGCCTCGGGCGCCGGCACGGCCGTCGCGCAGGTCCGGGACAAGATCGCGTGTCCGCGCGGGTTCGTGTGCATCTACCCCGACATCGAGTTCGTCGGTCAGCCGTACGTGAAGCGGGCCGTCGACGGGAGCGTGCGGCACCTGCCGGACTACATCCGGGGAGCGGGGAGCTCGGTGATCAACAACAGCGGCCGGACCGCGCGGGTCTACCAGAAGGACAACTACTTCGGCCGGCACGTGTGCGTGGGCAGCGACGGGGGCTCCATCCATGACCTGCGCTCGTACCAGCTCAACGACGTCACGCACTCGCTGAAGATCAACGACACCCCCTGCGGCGCCTAGCCAAGCGACACAAGCCCACCTCCGGCACGAGTTGTGGGGGGGGGGGGGGGGGGCGGGGTGGGGGCCCCCCCCCCCCCCTGGCGCCCCCCCCCGCCCCCCCGCGCGGGGGGGTGCGAACCCCCACGGGGCCGGGCGGCCCGCCCC
>NZ_JBITFB010000050.1:0-42686 GCF_044455625.1 Kitasatospora sp. NPDC051164
GAACATCACCCTAGCCCCGACTGGCACGCCAGTACGGCTGACGTTCACACGAACGAGCGATCACGAACCGAGAGAAAAGGGACTTAACGTCCTCTGAGTCCCACTGGTCGCAGTACTCGATGTGGATCTCGCGCGCGTCGCCGAGAATGCCGTCGTTGGAGTGGAGCTCTGTGCAGAAGTACGGGTAGCTGGGATGAACGGGGACGTAGCTGGGACCGTTTCGCGCGACGTTGAGGAAGTGCCGGGCGGTTTCCCTGAACACCTTCGCGCTGCCGGTCATGAACAGGGTCTCGGCGTGGAGATGCTGGTGGAACAGGTCCCGGTTCTCCCGGTAGTGCCGTGCCTCGTGGTCAATCACGGCGTCGCCTGTATGTCCCGGATCGGGCAGCGTCACGGTCTGCGGACGACCCGGGCCGAGTCGCCCGCGCACCTCCTTCCATCGTGAAGGCGCGAACTGGAGCGAGTGATGCAGCAGTACGAGATCAAGCTGACGCATGCCGTCTTCCGGCAGCTCGCGGGAGGGGGCTTGGTTGCCTCGCATCGGCAGGTGGACCAGTGAGCGCGGTGAAGAGGCAGCGAGCGTCCATAGACCGCCGATTCGCCGCGCGGCGTCTTGATCGAGATGGGCGTCCAGGTGTCGATCGTGGTCGGCGAGCACGGCGTGGATCAATGGCTGGGCTGGTCGGATGACTTTGAACTCCACGGCGCCGAGCCGTGCTTGGTGGATGGTGATGGGTAGCTTCATCGGTTCTCCGGGAGACGGCGGCTGACGTCGGCGGCGTAGGCGGCCCAGTCGCCGGCGGATGCCTTCTGCCACTGGACAGCGACTTGGATGTGGATGCCGAGCATGCGGGCCAGGATCGCGGCCGGGACCTCCTCGGCGAGGGCGAACAGGGCCGTTGACCGGGCCTGGCCAGGTTGGATCCCCACGCTGATCAGCCGTTTGCCGAGACGAGCGGCGCTGATGTGCTGGCCTGGGCGTTGGCCGGGAAACAGCCAGGGCGTCTGATCGGTGTGTCCGATCACTGTGAAGGGGTGTCGCGTGGCGATCAGGTCGAGGACCAGTGCGGCGAGCGGTTCGGGCAGGACCGTCGGGGCGGTCCCCAGCCGGATCGCAACCCGGCCGTTCGCCTCGCTGACCTGGTCGACGGTGAGGGCGCTGATCGTGCTGAGTCGTTGGGCATAGAAGAGCAGGAGGAGTCCGGCGACCCGGTCGGCGGTGGTCAGCGTTGCGTCGTGGAGGAGTCTGCGGGCGTCGTCCCAGCGGCCTTCGGAATCGTGAGGGCCGACCGGGCCCTGCCAACGCTCGGCGCCGAAGGTCAGCCCCTTTGCCAGCCGGTTCTTGGTCGCCCAGCGGATGAAGTGGCCGGTCTGGTCCCGGTAGCTGAGGTCCTCGCGTGATTTCCACTGGTCCAGGTCGAGCTGGGTGCAGGTGGTGAGGGTCAGACTTCTGCTGGTCAGCCAGTCCAGGAAGTTGACGGCGGCGGTGATGTGGCTGCGGACGTTGGCCGTCTGCAGGTGGGTGGCATGGCCGGCGCCGACGCGTTGCCGCAGGCGTCGGAGGTGGTGCCAGACCGCGTAGCGGTGAAGCATCGCCCGTTCGTCGTGGTCGCCACGAGATGCGACGATCCGGGCAGTCCAGCGCTCGAGTTTGACGAGCCGCTCGTCGCGGTCAGGCAGCATGCCTCCGGCGACGAGGACGGCCCGCAGATGGTCGAGGGTCTTGCCCGCCGCGAGCTCGTCGAGGACGTCATGGGTCACCGCGCGCTGGTCGGCTGCAATCTCCTTCAGCAGCCCGGTGACGACCGGCCGCGACAGCCAGGCGACTGCGGTGACCTGCCGGTCGATTCCGATCAACGCGGCATGCAGAGGGGCCAGTTCATGGCGAACGGACCCGTCGGGGCCGGCGAACACCTCGTCGGCGCGTTGCGCGAGAGTGCAGCGATGGCACGGCCGGTGCGCGCTCGTCTGCCAGGTGGTTTTGCAGACCGGGCATCGCTCCCAGAAATCCGGATCGGGATTGAGGCACTTCGCGCACAACGGCGCCTTGCGTGTACCGCCGCGGATCGAGGCGATGGTGTGGCAACCGCTGCAACGGGCCCACCATGATTGGCACCGGTCGCACCACGGTTCGCCGGTCGCGGCGGAGATCTCGCAGAGTGTCGATCGCCCGCAGATCCCGCACGTCGCGGCGGTGCGAGGCCGGCAATGATCGCACCACGGGCCGTCCGGGGTGCGGGCCGCGACGCGACGTCGCCGCCCGCAGCCACGACAGTCTTCGAGGTTGATCGGATCGCTGCTGAGGCAGTTCGGACACAGCGGGCGGCCCTCGGCATCGCGGGTCGCCGGTTCACGGACCGCTCCGCACCCGGCGCAGGGCACCGCCCGGTGGTGCGCGAAGCAGGTCCGGCAGATCCGCTGCCCGTCCAGCAGCTTCGACAGTGCCACGGTCCGACCGCAGCGCGGGCACGACGGTCGCGCGATGTTGCTGGCGCCCGCCGCGAGGAGTTCGTCGATGAAGCGCAGGACCGCCGGGGTGGGGGCGTCGCTGCCCGCGCCGGTCAGCAGCGAGGGCTGGTTCACGATCGCCCAGGCCAGCCGACGTTGCCCGGCCGGGCGGACCGTTGCCCGACACAGTGCAGCCCTGACGTCGGCCGGGTCGAGGTCCGGGGAGATCACGGTGACGGCTTCCGCCAGCAGCACCATCGGGTCGCCCTGGTCGTCGGGGCATTGATCGCAGCGAGGCTGTCCGTGACGGTCGCGGGTGCTGACTCGCCGCTGGTCTCCGCAGGCGGCGCAGGTTTGGGCCGTATCGCGGCAGGGCGAGCAGAGCAGGTACCCACGCCGGCTGATCATGTAGGTCAATGTTCGCCCGCATTCACCGCACCGTGGGGCGGCTATCGACGTTGCGCCGACGGCCCGCAGCCCTCGCAGGAGTTGTCCGACCGACCACGCGACCGGCGGCCCGCCGGTCGTCAGCACCTGCGGGCAGTCTGAGAGGAGCTGGGCCAGTCGGCGGCGTTTCGCGCGGCCGCCGGCGACATCCACGACGACCTCGTGGATCCTGGCGACATCCAGACCGGGTTCGACCTTTGAGACCAGCCGCACGATCAGGCCGACCGGGTCCACCAGGGCCTCGTCGATGGTCTCGGTCACCGGTCCACCGGGGCGATCCGAGCACGCTTGGGCCGCAGATCACCGATGCTCTCGGCGGCTGTCCCTCCAGCGGCGGCCTTCTTCGGCCTCTGGGCGGCGCCGGCTGGGGCGACGGGTTCGATGAGGTCGTCCATCGTGCAGTCCAGGATGTCCAGCAGGGCCATAAGGATCTTCAGGCTGAGGCGCTCGGGGCGCTCGACGACGAGGCGGTAGACCTGGCTGGAGGACAGGTTGATGCCGCGCTGGGCCAGTGGCGGCAGGAGGTCGGTGGTGGAGAACATGCCGCGGTCCGCCATCAGGTGACGCAGGTGCCAGCGGTAGTCGAGCTTGGCGGCCATCATCGGTCCTTCCCGGTCGGCGCCTCGTCGAACGCCGGGTTGAGTGCGTTGCTCAGAGCAGTGTTCATGAAGTCGTCGCTGACGTGGGTGTATACGGCGGTGGAGCTGTCGCACTCGTGGCCTACTTGCTGCTGGATAAAACGCCTATCTATACCGTTTTCGGTCAAATGTGTGACATATGAATGTCTGAGGGAATGGGGGACCAGAGTTTTGGGGAGTTTCAGGGCGTCGCGGTAGGCGACGAACCGGGCGTTGATCTCCGAGGGCTTGACCCGGCCGCCGCGTTCGGTCACCCATAGCGCCGGGTGGTCCTCGCAGCCGAAGCGCGGGCGGACGTTCTCCACGTAGTCCCGGGCGGCGTCCACCGCCCAGTCCATCACCGACAGCACGTTCCGACGCCGCGGCGGCTGCCCTCTTTTCGCCTTGCCGTAACGCACGTTGAGCGTGCCGTACCGGCCGAACTGACGCGCCTTCGGATTGCGGCCGAAGTCGACCACGTCCAGCTTCGAGGTCTCCGTGCGCCGCAGGCCCCAGCCGTAGACGACCTTGAACAGGGTGGCGTCCCGGTAAGCGGCCAAGGCCCCCTTGCGCTTGGACCGCACCGCCCGGTCAACCTGGTCGTCGGCGTAGTCGAGGAACCGCTGCAGCTCGTCGCGGGTGAACGGCCGGGCCTCGGGGTCGCCCTCGTAGTCGTTGAGGTGGGCGATGGTGTTCCACTCGTGGCAAATCGCCACCGGGTGCGTGCCGAACGCGTCCTCGCAGGCGGTCGCCCAGCCGTAGCGGCCGTCGATCAGGAACTCGGTGAACTGCCGCACGTCGCCTTGATAGCTGCGGATCGTGGACGGCGCAAGGTGCCTCTCACCCGTCAGCGAGGCCGACCATTCGTCCATGTGGCCGGGCAGCCACTGCCACGGGTACTCGTTGGTGAACTCGTGGAAGCGCCGGATCAGACGCTCACGGCCGGCGATCGTGTCCTCCTTCAGGCCGCGGGACAGCTGCTGGGCCCGCCATCCGCGCAGCATCGCCTCAACCATCGCGTCCTCCGGACGCAGCTGGATCACTCCGGAGACCAGCTCCAGTTGAGCCGCACCGGCCAGGGCCGCCGTTCGCTGTTGCGCCACGCAGACCATCCCTTCTAGAGGGCAGATCCTGCATCAGATGGGATGAGCGTGGCAAACCGCCTGATCAGACGGCTAGTTCGTAGTAGCCTTCGAGAGCGTCAGGGCGTCTCTGTGAGCTGGCGACCTGCGACTTCTCGCCCGTCTGATGCAATTCCCGAGGGTTAATGTAGTGCTCGGCCATCCGCTCGGAGACGTGGCCGAGGTAGCGACGGACGTGGGTCAGGCTCGCGCCGGCCCGCAGAAGGCTGGTGGCCAGACTGTGCCGGGCCTGATGGGGGACCCACCGGCCGATGTCGAGTTCGTCGATCCACGGCTTGAAGCCTTTGTGGAACCAGTTGTAGGACAGCGGAGTGCGTCCGTTGCGGTTGCGCTGGTTGGTCGGGAACAGTGCCATCTGAGCCCGTTCCTCGGCGGTGGGCGGCCGGTTGTTTCGGGTCTCGAACAGGGCGAGGGTCTTGAGCTGGCGGTCCTGCAGGAGGTGGTGGACCCGTTCGGGGATCCGCAGGGCCTGGTCGTAGTTGCCGACCTTGGTCTGGTCGTGCCAAAGCATGGGGAGTCCGCCGTAGCGGCCGAGGCAGTCCAGGCGGAGTTTGAGAACCTCGCTGCAGCGGCGGCCGGTGACGATGATCGTCTCCCAGGCGTCCCGCAGGCCACGATCGAAGGGATCGTAGGTTTCCGCGAGCTTGCCCAGGTTGTTCTCCGCGGCGAGCGCGCGGGCGACCTCGTCGGCGAACGGCGGCCGAGCACGGCTGATCATCCGTCCCGGGGCGGGCATGGCGGCGATGAAGGCCCGGTCCAGGCCAAGGCGTTCGGCCTCGCCCGATTCCAGGGCCCCGCGCAGGAGCCGCCGGGTTCGGTGGAAGACGCGCTGCCGGGTGTTGGCGGTCACGATCGACGGCTTGCCGTGGAGTCCCCTGGCCGCGAGCGAGACGAGACCGTCCCGTTCGCGTTGCCGCTGGTCGGCGACGAACTGGTGCATGTGCTCGGCCGTCAAGGCCCGTGGGTTGTGGCCCTGCGCGGGAGCGTGGAGTTCAAGGAAGGTGCTCAGCTCCAGACCGGCTCGGCGCATGTCGTCGAAGGTGCCTCCGCTGCGGGGGCAGCTGGGAGAACGCAGGATCGCGACCAGGTGGTCCCAGGTCAGGTCGCGCAGCCATTGCTGGGAGACGCCGGTGAGGTCGATGCGGATCGCGCGGCCGGTGAGCTTGCGGCCGAAGTGCTCGGTGAGGATGCAGCCGAGCTCGCGCGTCTCCTCCGGCGTCACGTAGAGAGGGTGCAAGGCGCCCGCGATGGCCTGGGCGATGTAGACACCCTCGCGGGTGACCGCCTTGCGCTGGTCCGCGTCGTCCCAGCCCACGTCGGTCAAGGAACGCAGACCGTGCGCGCGTGCGTAGTTCACGAGCCGCTGCAGTGGCGGCAACTCCCATCGGCCGTAGGGTCGTTGAGTGTGCCAGAACATGCCCCACTGGATCTCGGCTCGCAGCAGCGGGTGCAGTCCCCGGAGATTGACCTGCGCGGGCCGCAGCACGGCTGCGGCCGTCGTGCACCACCGACGGAAGGCCGACTCGTCCACGTACTCGACCGGAGTGGGCCGGCCGGTGCGTTCATAGCGATTGCCCCACTGACTGGGCAGCACCGCCCCTCCGGGGCGGTGCTGATTGCGGTAGCTCCGGTCATGGCGGAAGCACAGCCCCAGCGGTGAGTCGGCCAGGTCGGGGCAGACCTGGACCAGGCAGTTTCCGTAGCCGGGGGCCGCTTGCTGGTCGGCGAGCCAGCAGTCGAAGTCGGCGTCGGCGCCATGGCGGTCACGGTGGTGATACCACCGAAACTGATGGTGGTGGCAGAGGTCCAGGGTCAGGTGCCGGGCGGGCCGGTCGGGGCAGATCTGGCAGGGGCGTTCTTCCACCTCCTGGCCGGGGCCGGCGGGTGGTGCGGTGCGCAGGAACTCGGCTCGTGATGCTCCGGCGTCACGCTGCCGACGCCAGAGCATCTCGTGGGCCGAGCACAGGTCGCCGTGGCCCATCGTGGTCCGTTCGCAGTCCGTGACCAGGCAGTTCCAGCGGTAGACGGGGTGATCAGGCGGGATCGTGATGAGGTCCGGGCGGAACAGCGGGTCGAAGGACGGCGCGTTGATCAGCGCCGTGAGGACCTCCAGGCGGTCCCGGCCCGTGCGGGGGTCCTGCCGCGGCAGCAGCGACGTGATGGTCACCGGGCCTCACCCCAGACCGCGCGCAGGGCCGCGTCGAAGGTGGAGTCGTGGACGTCGACGTGCCCGTAGACCTCGTCGACCGTGGTGGCCGAGGCCCAGCCGCCGGCGTCCCGGGCGATCAGCAGGTTGCCGTCGGCGGCGTCGAGAACCGCAGAGGTGAACGTGTGACGGAAGGCATGGGGCTTCACCAGCCCCAGGCCGGCACGTTTTCCGGCCCGGCCGAGCATCCGGCGGGCCCCGACCGGCGCCCAGGGCTGCCCGGCATCGGCGCCGCGCAGCTGGACCAGGAGCATGCCGTGCCCGGCGCCGCGCGGGTACTCGGTCGTCATGTACTCGAAGTAGGCGTGCACCATCGCGGGGCTGACCCTCTTGATCAGCCCGCCGGTCACCGTGCCGTGCTCAACCCGCCAGGGGTGCTTGGTCTTGGCCTCGGCCCGGTTCGGGTTGCTCGGGCGGTGGCAGACGTGCAGGTGAGGGCTGCGGCACTCGCCGCAGGCCGCGTTCTCCCGCAGGTGCAGGTCGACCAGGTGCAGCCCGCAGAGCTCGCCGATGCGGAGCCCGCCGTCGGCGAGCCATGTAACCACCAGTCGGTCCCGGGCGGCGTTCACGACCTCCAGCAGACTCTCCCGGGCACCGTCGGGGAGCATCTTCGGGTGCCGACGGTGCGGGCCCTTCGGAGTGAGCGGGTTCGCCGGCATCGCCGACTTCACGTGACCGAGGAACGAGCGACGACGGTCCACCCGCGACGGAAGTCGGGTGCTGTCCAGCTTCTCGCCGAGCTCGACGCCGACACCGAGCGAGGCTTGGTGCAGGTAGAAGCCCTTCAGACAGGATGCCGCGGCCGACAGCGCGGACCGGCCATAGGGACGCTTGCCGACTCGCCACGGTTCGCCGAGCGGCATGCGGACCTCGGCGCCGACGATGCCCATGTACCGTTCCAGGTCCCGCAGCTGGACCGTGTCGAAGGCCAGGCACTCACGCTCCAGCCATCGCAGGTGATCCACCAGCAGATACGCATACGTTCTCTGCGTCCCCGAGCCGTCATGGACGCGCAGGAACCGGTCCGCCTCGGTGTGTTCCGCGCCCTCGGGCCACACGATCGTCCACGATCGCCGCCCGTCCTTCCGCTCGATCTGCTGGACCCTCAAGTCCCCGATCACCACGTGCCGTACCACTCGTCCTCCGTACCGACTCCGGAACATGACAGACGTCCCGGTCCCGGTCGGTAAACGAGCCCATCACGTCCATGTCACAGGCCCAGACGGACATCACGGGCAGCACAACTCGCGGTCGGTAAATGCGGCGACGATCCACTCGTCCAGGAGCTCCTGGAGCTCCAGCAACGACCAGAGCCGCTCGCGTTCCGGGTGGCGGCCGCGGTGGTCCGCGCTGCGACCCAGGTGCCCGGGCAGGAACTGAACGAACAGCGTCGCGATCGAGGCCAGCATCTTCTCGATGTGGCCCTTCTCGAAGCCGGAAGCCTTGCGCGCGGGCTGAAAGTCGATCTCCAGGAACCGGCAGGACGACTTGAGTTTGCGGGAGATGAACGCCTTCCCGTGGTCGCAGACGATCATCTCCGGGACGATCACCGGGCGGGCCGCAGCGTGTTCCAGGCGCTCATCCAGGCTCAACAGTCGGCGGTGCGGCAGCACCGAACGCGACATCCGCAGGGCATCCGCCCAGCCCGGCCGCATCAGCTCCGGGGTGACGGTGCGGGCCAGCAGCACGCTCGCGTCAACTGCCTTCGTGGTCGGCCGCAGCACCCCGCCGCGGTGAGGGTGCGCGTCGCCCCGTCGATCATCGCCGTCAGCTCGACCCGCCCCGGGACACCGTCGGTGTCGGCCAGCGCGGTCGGCAACCTGCGACGGTAAGATCGGCGCCTCCGGCGGCGCGGGCGGCGCAGCCGGGAGCCCAGGCTCCCCGGCAAGCCCCGGCTCCGGCGGCGCAGCGACCTCGGGCGACTGCCAGGTGGAGTACGACGAAGCCGCCCGCACCACCACCGGCAACCCCGGAAGACCGGGCCCCGCCGGCGCCCCGGCCGACCCGGCGCGAACGGATCCGGCAACAACGGCCGCGAGCCGGCGGGCGACGGCGCTGGCGCGACCTCCGGCACCGGAGGCGCCGGAGGCTCATCTCCCACCGCCTCGGTCCCCGCCGCCGTCAGCGCGGACCTGCCCAACGGCGCGGCCACCGGCGGCAACGGCGCGGCCGCAGGAACCGGAGGCGCCGGCGGCCTTCCGGCACGAACTCCCCCGGCGTGAGACCGACGGCCCGGGGGCAAGGGCCGGGGACGGCTGGCGGGTACCCAGGGTACCCGCGCCGCCGGACGTTCGACCTGGCCGTGGCGGTCAGTCCACGCGGCGCAGCCAGCCGGCCGCGATGTGACCGATGAGCAGGTAGGCGAGCGCCGGGATGCCGTAGTTCAGCAGGGTACGCAGCCAGTCCTGCGAGGGGGTGAAGAGGTCGCGTGCCCAGGTGGACAGCCAGTCGGCGGCCTCGTGGACGGCGTGGGCCAGGTCGTTGGACGGGTTGGCGCCCAGGAGGGAAAGGGCGATCCAGAGCCCCAGGACGCCCGCGAGGACGTCGGCGACGAGCATGACTGCGCGGGCCGCGCCCGCTCCTCGGTATCTGCCGCTCATGTCCGCCGTATAGCCCGCATCGGCCACGACAAACCGATTGAACGCCAACTCGACTCCCCCGGAAGTGACTTGATGGCCGCCTGGCCGCATGGCCCACGGCCCGCCGACCGGGGCGGCGGCCGTACTCCCAGGAGGTCTCCCCGGGGGCCGTTGCCGCAGTCGGTGCAGGCCAGGGTCCGCGTCGGCTCGCGGCGGGCTTGGCAGGCCTTCTTCGCCCGGGCCTTCTGCCGCCGGTCGTAGGCGGCACGGTTGTCCGGGTTGTCCAGCACCTCGATGAGGCAGTACCGTCCCCCGCCAGGTCGATGACGCACCCTGCTCCGCGGTCGCCAGCGGCACCGGCCAGGACGGCCCGGGCTCCTCCACGCTCTCCTGACGACCGCCTCCTGCCCGGGCGGGGCATCGGCGACGGGCTGGTACGGCGCCTGCGCCGCCGCGGCGCAGGGGCCGCCGGGCACCACCGCCAGGAGAAGGCCGGCCCCGGCAACAGCACGCCCCCGCCCACGCCCCGACGGACCCGCCTGACCCGTGGTCAACCGCCCGGGACGATGTACGCAGAACAGACCGCATTGGTCGGGCAGGGAAAGGGCGAGGCCTGCTTGCCAGGTGAGGTCGGAACGGTCGGCGGCCCTGCGGGCTGTGAATCATCGGTCGTGCCTCCGAGAAGGACAGTCACGGCACACCCGCCGACCACCAGCACCGCCCAAGCAGTCACAGCACCGCGTTGCCATCGCTTCACGTCGTCCCCCTCGCCTGCACCGTGGCAGCGGCCACTGTATCCAGCGCGGGCATGGCGGGACAGGACGGCCAAGCCAGGCGCAGCGGGACCGGCCCGGACGGCCGACCAGAACGACGGCCAGGGCCCAGCAGCGGGCGGGCGGGCACCGGGGGAGGCGGGGAGCCGCCGAGGCCGGCGGCCCGGACGGCGGACCGGCGCCAGGGCCACAATCACCAACAGGTCACACACGGCGGCCCCTCGCCGGGTAGAGCTTCGTGTGCAGCACGCGGTCCTCCCACCACGGATCGTCTGGAGTGGAGACCAGCGCGGCCACCAGCTCGCGCTTGGTCGGGACCGGCAGCATCAGTGGGCCCAAGTCCTTTGCGGCGCGGGGCCTGTACGCACTCGGGGCACTCCAGCCGGTCCGGCCGCGCCTTCTCCCGCAGCTCCAGCTCCGAGCCCTCCTTCCCGCCGATCGAGCCCCGGCACGTCCAGCACGGGCGCAGCGCGGCGTTGGCCGTGCGGGCGGCCTCCAGCTGTTCTTCGGCCTCTCGTTCCAGGCGTTCCTCGCGGTCCTGGTGGCAGGTCCAGCAGCGGCCACCCGGGCGGCGGGTCCACTCGACCTGTCCCTGGGGGCCGTACTCCCAGGTGCTCTCCTCCTCGGGAACGTCGCCGCAGTCGATGCAGACCAGGGAGTCCATCAGCTCCTGGTGGGCCGGGTGCTCCTCGTCCTCGCGGGCGGCCTGGCGCAGGTCGTAGGCGGCCCGGTTGTTCGGGTTCTCCAGCGCCTCGAGGAGGGAGTGCCGGCCCGAGCGGCCGAAGCGCCACCACACCGGCCCGAGCAGCCCGCGGGCGGCCAGCAGCTCCCGCGTGGTCGCGACGACGGGCACCGAGTCGTCGTACTCACGCCAGCCGTCGTCGTGGTCGCGGACCTCCCTGCACCACCGGCCGCGCCACGTCTGCGCCGACAGGTCCACGACGGCCTGCTGCCGGTTGGCCAACGCGACAGGTCCGGCACCGGTGACGACCAGCGCGACGGGCGGGTGTCGCGGTCGGGGTCGTAGCGCTCATCCGGCGCATTCCCGGGTACGAAGGGCTCGGAGACAGCTTCCGGTCCCGGTATCCGTCCAGCTCAGAGCGCATGTCATGATTTCGGGGTGGCTCCCGTGACCGGCTCTCAGTACTTTCCGCCCACCGAACGCGTCGCTCTCGCTGAGCTGTTCGCCACCGCGCGAGCGGGGCAGGGTGGGGCGGCAGTCGTTCGCGGCGAGGCCGGTATCGGGAAGACCACCTTGCTGTGCCATGCCACCGAAGGGCTGGAGGGCGTGCGGTTGTTGTGGGTGAATGGGGCCGAGTTCGAAGCGGAGTTCGCCTACGCGGCGGTGCACCAGCTCACCCGCTCGTTGCACGATCGCATCGAGCGGCTGCCCTGCGCACACCGGGAGGACCTGGCTGTGGCCATGGGACTGCGGGACGGTGGCACACCGAGCCGCTTCACCGTCGGCCTCGGCTTGCTTGGCCTGCTGGCCGACGCCGCCGCCGAGGCGCCGGTGCTCTGCGTCGTGGACGACGCGCAGTGGCTGGACCGGGCGTCGGCGCAGGTATTGGCGTTCGTGGCCCGGCGGATCGCGGACGAGTCGGTGGCGATCGTGTTCGGAGTCCGTGAGCCGCACGCCGTCGCGGAACTCGAAGGGCTGACGTCGCTGACGCTGTCCAGGTTGCCTGACCAGGCGGCCCGGGCCCTGCTGTCCACCAGCCTCCTGGGCCCGTTGGACGAGCGGGTCCGCGAACGGATCCTCGCGGAGGCACGCGGAAATCCGCTCGCCCTGCTGGAACTGCCGCGCCGGCTCGGGCCCGCCGGTATGGCCGGAGGGTTCGGCCTGCCCGCTCCGGTCTCGCCGGCCAGCCGCATCGAGCGTAGCTACCAGGAGCGGGTCTCCCGACTCTCCGAAGGCGCACGCACGCTGCTCCTCGTCGCGGCCGCGGAGCCAACAGGGGATCCGGGCCTGTTGTGGCGGGCCGCCGACGTGCTGGACGTGCCGCCGGAGGCCGGAACCGAGGCCGAAGCCACGGACCTGATCGCGTTGGGCGGGCAGTCCCGGTTCCGGCACCCCCTGGTGCGCTCGGCGGTGTACACGTCCGCGTCAGCGGCCGAGCGCCGCCGCGTCCACGCGGCACTCGCCGATGTCACCGATCCGCTGACGGCGCCCGACCGACGTTCGTGGCACCGGGCACAGGCCGCCCCCCGTCCCGACGAGGACGTCGCGGCCGACCTCCTGCGCTGCGCGCAACGCGCCCGGAGCAGGGGCGGTGCCGCAGCCGAGGCCGCCTTCCTGGAACAGGCAGCGGCCCTCACGGACGATCCGTGCCTGCGGGCCGGCCGTAGCCTCGCCGCGGCCCGGGCCGCGCTGGAGGCCGGCTCCTTCGAGACTGCGATCACGCTGGTCGAAGCGGCCGAGAACGGCGCGATCGACGGCGCCGGCCGGGTGGAGGCCGAACTCCTGCGCGGCCGGGCGGCATTCTTCCGGGACGGCGCGGCCGACGCGGTCGGCCATCTCATCAAGGCCGCCGGTCTCGATCCCGACCGGGCCCGGCTCCACCTGCTGGACGCCCTGCAGGCGGGGCTCGTCGTCGGCCGCGCCTCCGCAGCCGCACGCGACGCACTCGAGGCGGCCCGGCGGGCCCCTGTCGCGGCGGGGGACCGCACCACGGCCGACGAACTGCTGGACGCGCTCGTCGCCTACCTCGACGGCGACCTGGCAGCGGTCCCGAGGCTGCTGGAACTGCTGTCGAACGTCACCGATCCGTTCTGGACCGGGCGCTTGTCCCTCGCTGCACTGCTGGCCATCGAACTGTGGGACGTCGCCCTGGAGGACAGGATCGCCACCCGCGCCGTTGACGCCGCACGTGCCGGCGGAACGCTGATGACGCTCCCGGTCGGGCTCTGGATACAGGCCATGGCAGCCGTCCAACGCGGTGACCTGCTCTCCGCCTCCGCCCTGAACAGCGAGGCCGACGCGATAGCCGAGGTGACAGGAGTCCCGCGTCACTGGTACGGCCGCCTGTTCGCCGCCGCGCTGCGCGGAGGAGCCGCCGAGGCGCAACCGCTGATCGCCCGGGTCCTGGCCGAGTCCCACGCGCGGCACAAGGGCATGCTGACCGCGACCGCCCACGCGGCGGCGGCCGTCTACGCCAACGGAACCGCCGACCACCGCGCGGCACTGGCATCGGCCCGGCTTGCCCTGACAGACGGTGACTTCGGGGTCTCCAGCCTCGCACTGCCCGAACTCGTCGAAGCGGCACTGCGCTGCGGCGAGGACGACGCCGCCCGCGAGGCGTTCGCCCGGCTGTCGGACCACGCCCGCGCCGCAGGCACCGACTGGGCGCTCGGCGTGCGGGCCCACCTCGCCGCTCTGCTGTCTGACGACCCCGGGCCGCTCCACGCCGAGGCGGTGGCACGGTTGGACGCCGCCGACCTGCGGCTGTGGCACGGCCGGGCCCTGCTCCACCAAGGGGCGTGGCTGCGCCGGGACGGCCGTCGACGGGAGGCGCGTGAGGTTCTGCGCGCGGCCCACGAGCTGTTCACCTCGATGGGGGCGGAGGGGTTCGCCGAACGGGCCGGGGCCGAGCTGGTCGCCGCCGGTGAACAGGCCAGGTCCGCCGCGCTCGGGGTGATGGAGCTGCTGACCGGTCAGGAGCTCAACATCGCCAGGCTGGTGGCGACCGGTGCGACCTCCCGCGAGGTGGCCGACCGCCTCTTCCTCAGCCCCCGGACCATCGACGCCCATCTGCGGAGCGTCTTCAAGAAGCTCGACATCACCTCCCGCCGCCAGCTCGCCGCCGTCCTCGGCCAGGCGACGTAGGGCGCTCGTCCAACCGACCATGTGCGTGGGGGGCGGGAGGGGACCGGTCCCCCGGTACCCACCCAGGGGGACGCCCTCCGGCGCCCGGGGCGCGGACTGTTCCGCGGGTGCCTCGAAGACCGGGTTCGGCGCCCCGCTTCCCGGGCGGGCGGCGGGAAAGGAACGAGGGCCTTCAGAGCCGGTGCGGCCCGGCGGGTCGTGCGGGGCCCGGTGCCGCCGCCGGTCTCGGTAGCCGTCTACGCGGGGATTAGGCAGTCGCCTAGGTGACTTTCGCCGATGAGGGAGCGGGGCCGGTCGGACGAGACTCGATCCCATGAAGAACACGCCCTCGGGGATCGACCGGGCCGCTCCGGTGATCGCCCGTCGTGAACTGCCGATCAGTGCCTCGGCCACCGCTGTCTGGGACCTGCTGACCTCCGTTCCCGACTGGCCGTCCTGGCAGCCGGACATCACCGAGGCCCGGGCGCTGACCCCGTTGGCGCCGGGCGCGGTGTTCCACTGGCGGACCGCCGGGCTGGACATCACCTCCACGGTGTACGCGCTCGAGGCACCCCGCCTGATCCTGTGGGGCGGCCCGTCCCAGGGCGTCACCGCCATCCATCAGTGGACGCTCACGCCTCGGGCGGGAGCGACCCTCGTCGCCACGGAGGAGTCCTGGGACGGCGCGCCCGTACGGGCCGACCCCGCAGGCATCGGGCAAGCGCTCGACCAGTCCCTGCTCCAGTGGCTCCTCCACCTGAAGTCCGCCGCCGAACGCGCCCCGCGCTGAGCGCCGCACCCGCCAGGCGCGGAACGCCGCCGCCTTCCCCGTCCCACCCCGGCTCGTCAAGGACTTCGCATGCGCAAACCGCCTCCCGGCGCCGTCCTCGCGGTACTGGCCGCCGGCCAGTTCACCGTCATGCTCGCCACCTCCATCGTCAACGTCGCGCTGCCGCAGATCCGTGACGGCGTCGGCCTTTCCGACACCGCCACCACCTGGGTGGTCAACGCTTACGGCCTGGCCTTCGGCGCGCTGCTGCTGGCCGGCGGGCGCGCCGCCGACCTGCTGGGCCGGCGCCGGGTGCTGCTCGTCGGTCTGGGCACGTTCGGGGCCGCCTCCGCCACCGCCGCGCTGGCCTCCTCGCCCGGTGTCCTCATCGCCGCCCGCGCCGCCCAGGGCGCCGGTGCGGCGGCGATCGCCCCCGCCGCCCTCGCCCTGGCCATGGGCCTCCGTCCGCCGGGCCCCGGCCGTAACAGGGCACTCGCGGTCTGGGGCGCGGTCTCCGGTGCGGGGGGTGCGGCGGGAGTGGTCCTCGGGGGGCTCCTCACCCAGGCATGGGGCTGGCCCTGGATCTTCCACGCCGTGGCAATCGGTACGGTCGCGGTCCTGGCGACGACGGTCATGCTCGTCCCGTCCGCCGCCCCCGCGGACAGGGCCGGCTTCGACCTCGCCGGAACCGCTGCCAGCGCCCTGGCCCTGACCGCCCTGGTGTGGGGTCTGACCACGGCCCGCCGGGCCGGCTGGACCGACACCCGGGTCCTCGCCGCGCTCGTCGCCGCCGCCGCACTCGCGCTGCTCTTCCTCCGGATCGAGCGCGGCGTCCCGGCCCCGCTGGTTCCCCCGCGCCTGTTCGCCCGCGGGAACGTGGCGGCCGGAAACCTCCTGATGGCCCTGTTCGGCTCGACGTGGATCGCCCTGTTCTACTTCCTTCCGCTCTACCAGCAGCAGGTCCTCGGCGAAGACTCGCTGGCCACCGGGCTCGGCCAACTCCCCCTCGCGGTCGCCAACATGGCCGGTGCCGCCCTCGCCCCCGCCCTTGCCCGGCGGGTCGGCAACCGGGCCGTGGCGGTCGGGGCCCTGCTGACCGAGGCGGCCGGGATGCTGTGGCTCTCCCGCATCAGCGCCCACGGCGGCTTCCCGACCGACGTCCTCGGCCCCAGTGTCCTCGTCGGAATCGGACTCAGCATCGCGTTCGTGCAGCTGACCGCCCTGTCCGTCGAGGGCGTCGCCGGGGCGGACGCGGGCCTGGCGGGCGGGCTGGTCAACACCACCCGCCAGGTGGGCGGCGCCGTCGGGCTCGCGGTCCTCGCGACCGTCGCAGGAACCGTCACCGCGCACGCCACCGACCACCAGCCCCACCTGGAGGCACTGACCTCCGGCTACCGCACCGCCTTCGCCGCCTGCGCCGCCGTCCTGGCCGCCACCGCCCTGCTCGCGGCCCGCCTGACCCGACGCACCGCCGCCACCACCCCGGATCCCGCTCCCCGGAGCGTCGTGCCCGGCCGGCACTGACCACCCGATCCACCACCGACCCCCCGGCACACCGACCGAAAGGAACACCGCCATGACCACCATCGACGAGGCCGCGCCCGTCATCGTCCGCCTGTCCACCGAGATCGACGCCCCGCTGGACCGGGTGTGGGCCCTGCACACCGGCATCGGCGACTGGCCGGTGTGGAACACCGACATCGACCAAGCCCGCCTGGACGGCCCGCTCGCCGAGGGCACCACGTTCACCTGGCGCACCCACGGGCTGGACATCACCTCCACCATCCACGAGCTGGTACCCGGCGCCCGGATCGTCTGGGGCGGCCCCGCTCACGGCATCGACGGCGTTCACGTGTGGACCTTCGAGCGCACCGGCGACCGGGTGCTCGTGCGCACCGAGGAGTCCTGGAGCGGCGCCCCCGTGGAGGCCGACGCCGACCAGCTCGGCGCCGCCCTGCGCACCTCCCTGGAGAACTGGCTCACCTGCCTGAAGAACCGCGCCGAACAGCGTGCCTGACGCACCGCCACGCGCCGATCGCCGCGCCGCCCAGCCCGCTCCCCCACACCACCGCGCCGAGACCCTGAGGAACCGACCATGACCGACAAACCCTTCCTGACCGGCCACTACACCCCGATCGCCGACGAGCTGACCGCCACCGAGCTGACCGTCGAGGGCACCCTGCCGCCCGAACTGACCGGTCGCCTGGTCCGCAACAGCCACAACCCGAAGCCCGGCGTCACCCCCGCCCACTGGTTCAAGGGCAGCGGCATGGTGCACGGCGTCCGGCTGCGCGAGGGCCGCGCCGAGTGGTACCGCAACCGCTGGGTGCGCACCCCCGCGCTGGACGGCGCCCCGTACATGACCGAGAACGGCCCGGACCTGACCGCCTCCACCGCCGGCACCCACGTGATCGAGCACGGCGGCCGACTGCTCGCCCTGTGCGAGGCCAACTTCCCCTTCGAACTCACCAAGGACCTGGAGACGGTCGGCCCGTTCGACTTCGACGGCAAGCTGCGCAGCGCGATGACCGCGCACCCCAAGAGCGACCCGCTCACCGGCGAGCTGCACTTCTTCGGCTCCTCGCCCTTCCCGCCGTTCATGGTGTACCACGTCGCGCACGCCGACGGGCACATCACCCACAGCGCCGAGATCCCCGGCGCCACCGCCTCCCTGAAGCACGACTTCGCCGTCACCCGCAACCACGTGGTCTTCGTTGAGGGCACCGTCACCTTCGACCCCGCCGAGCACTCCGGCATCCCGTACTCCTGGCAGGACGCACAACCCGCCCGGATCGGCGTCATGCCGCGCGGGCCGCAGGGCGCCGCCGCCGTCCGCTGGTTCCCGATCGAGCCGGGAAACATGCTGCACGTCGCCAACGCCTACGAGGACGCCGACGGCCGCATCGTCCTGGAGGGCCCGACCGTCGACCGCGAGGGCTTCCAGCTGTCGTGGAACTGGTGGGTCGGCGCCCCCGGCCGCGGCAGCGAGCCCAACACCCGCTCCTACAACCGCCGGTGGATCGTCGACCTGGCCGCCGGCCGGGTGCAGGAGCTCGTGATCGACGACCTGCCCATCGAGTTCCCCACGCTCAACGAGGACTACCTCGGCCTGGAGAACCGCTACCAGTACGCGATCTCCTTCCCCGATCAGGACGGCTTCGGCGGCTACGGCATCGTCAAGTACGACCGCAGCACCGGGGAGCGGCGGATCCACCAGGCCGGCGACGCCCGGCTACCCAGCGAGGCGGTGTTCGTGCCCGCGGCCGGTGGCACCCGGGAGGACGACGGCTACCTACTGACCGTGGTCTCCGACCTCAAGCAGGACGCCTCCCAACTGCTCGTCCTGGACGCCGCCGGCCTCGACCGGATCGCCACCGTCCACCTCCCGCGACGGGTGACCGCCGGCATCCACGGCTCCTGGATCCCCGACGGCACCCTGTGACGAACCCCGGGACGGCCACCGCCCCGGGGACGCGCCCAGCAGACCCACACCTCCCACGAAAGAGCACAGACTTGCGCACGCTCACCACAGTCAAAACCGCGGCCGTCAGCGTGGCCGTCACCGGCGCACTCCTGGTGACCACCTCCACCTCCGCCTCCGCCCTCACCACGGACCGCCCCACCGCGACGGCCCGGGCGAGCGCGAAGCGCCCGGGCGACGTGCAGATAGACCAGCAGGCCCCCGTCATCACCCGCACCGAGATCCTCATCCACGCCCCGCTGCGCACCACCTGGAACATCCAGACCGACGTCCGGAACTGGCCCGCCTGGCAGCCGAACGTCGAGAGCATGACCAAGGAAACCCCCGGCCGTCTGCGCCCCGGCTCGGTGTTCCGCTGGAGCACCGAAGGCCTCGACATCACCTCCACCGTCAAGCAGGTCGTCCCCGGCAAGCGCCTCGTGTGGGGCGGTCCCGCCCAGGGCATCACCGCCGTCCACGTCTGGACCTTCACCCCCACCCGCGACGGCGTCCTCGTCCACACCGAGGAGTCCTGGACCGGCGAGCCGGTCACGGCAAACCAAGCCGTGCTCCAAGCGGCCCTCGACAGCTCCCTCCACCATTGGGTCACCAACCTCAAGCACGAGGCCGAGGCACAGGCCCCCCGCTAACCCGCCAGCCCCTTCCTCGGCCCGGACCGGCAGCCGCCCGGTCCGGGCCGAGGCGCTGCCGGCGCCAGCCCCGCCTCTCGGGCCGCGGCCGGACTCGCCACACCATGGGCTGCCGAGGGGCACCCCCGGGCGCAGGACCTTCACTGCCACGAAGACTTCCAGCCCCTGCGGACTCTTGGTGCCGGTACGCACCTGCTCGACTCTGGGCGCCCCGACCCCTCGCGCAGCCCCGCACCCCATCGCTCCGCTGCCCAGCCACCCTGCCGACCTCATGGCAGGGGAGTGCGGCGGAGCAGCCGCAGAGCGACGCGGGTCCGCTCCACCCATGACGGTCGCAGTCGTGGTCGGCGTCGACCAGGGTGCCGTCCTCGAACAGCGCGTCGCCGTCGTCGCGGCAGGCGGCGCATTCCCACTGGGCGTACCAGGAGACCCTGGGCGACTGGGTAGTAGGTGTGGTCCTTCGTCTCCTCCGGGAAGTGGGCCGTCCTGGGGCGAGACGGCGGGGGCGGTGCGGGGTGGGTCAGCCGGTGACGGTCTCGGCGTGCCGGTGGAGGGCTTCCAGGAGCGCGGTCTGCTGCTCGGTCAGCTTGCCGTCAGTGCGGGCCTTGTCCGGCTTGCGTAGCCAGGTGCCGGGCCGGAAGGCCGGGTCGGCTTCGCCGCCGGTGCGGTTGGCGGGGCCGTCGAGGGTGCCGCCGGCGGCGAGGTAGGCGAGCATGCGGCAATAGGAGCGGTTCCAGTGCTCCAGGCGCCACAGCTCGTCCAGCGCGTCCAGCTTCGCGGCCTGGTCACCGGTGAGGTTGTCGGCCTTACGCTGGCGGCGCATCCAGGCGCCCACCGCGTAGTCGTCCAGCTTCGCGGTGGCGGGGATGGCGAGGTGGCCGTGCTGGTGGTGGAACGCGGCGGCGTAGGCGGCCCCGCGTTCCCAGGCGTTGGCGTTCTTTGACCAGATCATGCCGAGCGCGTCCAGCTCCGAGATCCGGGCGGCGTCGAGCAGGCCCTGGCCGTAGAGGTGGCGCTGGCGGGCGAGCCAGGAGATCAGCTCGGCATGCTTGGTCTTGTCGGTGGGGTCGAGGTGGCCGTGCTGGAGGTGGAAGACCGCCGCGACCGCGTGCATGCGCTGCCACTCCACGGCGCGCGGGTTGAACGCCCGCAGCTTCACGGTCTGGAGGATCCGCGCCGTGCTGCTTCGCGTTGATCCGCAGCCACTCGATCGGCGACTCGGCCGGGGCCGGCTGCTGCTCGCCATCCCCGGCCGAGACGGCCTCGCCCTCGGTCGGCGTGGCTGCGGTGGTGTGCGCGGTGCCCTGCGAGCGGCTCGCGCGCAACTCGGTGATCCGGCCGACCACCCGGGCGTCGTGGGCGGCGAGGGCGCGCAGGACGCGCAGGACGCGCAGGACGCGCCAGATCGTGCGGAAGCTGGAGGCTCCGATCTCGGCGTCGGCTTCGGCCTTCACGGCCTCGTCGGCGTGTGACTTCGGCTGGGTCGGCGGTGGCGGTGTCGTCGCCGACCGCGGGTGTCGGGAGGTAGACGGGGATGATGACCCAGGACACTTTGCCCTGGCGGTAGGACTGGCGCAGCGCGCGGCCCACCGCCTGGACGATGTCGATGACCGAGCTCTTGGGGTCGGCGAAGCAGACGGCGTCGACGGCGGCCACGTCGATGCCCTCGCGGGTCTCGTAGTCGCGGGCCAGGCGCCGGGCCCGGATCAGCCAGGAGAAACTGCGCTCCACGACCCAGCGGCGCGGCAGCACGACGAACCCGGTGACGTCGTCGGGGCGCTTGATGATGGTCAGGGCCAAGGCGAGCGCGGCGTGGGCGTAGGTGACCAGCCAGCCGGTGTAGCCGCCATCGGCCCAGACCAAGGTGACGGCCCGGTACCGGGCCCGCAGACGCGTGAGCAGGTCGCGGCCGGCGTCGTTGTCCTTGACCGAGGCGGCGGTGACCATCACGACCAGCAGCAGGCCGAGCGTGTCGACGGCGATGTGCCTCTTACGGCCGTTGATCTTCTTTCCGGTGTCGTAGCCGCGGGTGGCGGCGCCGACGGTGGCGTCGGCCTTCACCGACTGCGAGTCGATGATCGCCGCGGTCGGTTCCTCCTTCTTCCCGGTCAGGGCGCGCAGCATCGTGCGCAGGCGGCTGTAGAGCTCCTTGATGAAGTCGTTGTCGCGCCAGCGGCGGAAGAACCGGTACACCGCGCGCCACTTGGGGAAGTCGGCGGGCAGGCTGGCCCAGCGCGTACCCTCGGCGGCCAAGTAGCGCACCGCGTCCAACATCTGGCGGTGGCAGTAGCCCTCCGGGCGTCCGCCGCGTCCGTTCATCCAGGCTGGAACCGGCAGCAGCGGTCGGACCAGGGCCCATTCGGCGTCGGTGAGGTCGGAGCCATAGCGGCGGGTTCGGTCGGGCTGGTCGGCGGCGTTGCCCAAGCGGTGGGCGAGGCAGTCGCACGGCGACACGCCGGAGTTGGACGCGAGCGGGGCGGACACGCCACAGTGGGACAACTCCTGGTTCTCGGTTGACTCGACATCACCGAGCTGTGCAGGAGGCCCTTTTCCTATGCGTGCGCCAACAAGCTTTCACTTGAACAAGGGTGATGCGCGCAAGAGTTCGAACGGCAGCCGTGTCACACGGTTTGGTAATCGCTTCTAAGAGCCGTTCTTTTTACAGACCCCGGCCCGGTCCTTCTCAACCAACCCATAAACCCTCAGCCCGCCAACAAGACCCACCAGCGAACCACCGACCCGCCACAGCCGGCGACGGACTGGCGCACCCGCATGTCGCTGATGAGCGCTTGACGCGGCGGGGACTTCCCTGCAGCTTCTCGTAGAGAATGGGTGTCATCCGTGAGGTGAAGGCCAACTCCGCAGAGATGTCGCCGCCGCCCACCGCGTCAGCGAGATCACGCTGGCGGGGCAGTGCCCTGATTCTCCTGCGGTCCCCCGGTCGGTCCGTGGCTTTCAGTCGGCTGCCAGGACCTCCACGCCGCGCTCTGTGAGTTGCTCGACGACTGCGTGGTGGGGGTCGGCGTCGGTAATGAGTCCGCTGATCTCCTCCCAGGGCAGGACACGGAACCGGGAGGCTGTGCCGATCTTCTCGGAGGAGGCCAGGATGTAGGTGTCTGCGGCCCGTGCGGCCAGGGCGCGCTTCATCGCGGCCTCCTCGGCGTCGCCGGTGGTCAGTCCCGCCTCCGGGTGAACGCCAGTGACGCCGAGCAGGCAAAGGTCGGCCGAGACGTTCTGGGCGGCCTCTACCGCGGCGGCGCCAGAGGCGACCGCCGAGTGCTTGAAGACGCGGCCGCCGAGCAGGAAGACCTCAACCTGCGGATGCTCCAACAGAGCGACCGCGATCGTTGGACTGTGGGTGATCACGGTGCACGCCAGGTCCGCCGGGAGCGCGTGGGCGACGGCGAGGGCAGTGGTGCCGCCGTCCAGGATCAGGGCGCTGCCGGGCCGCACGAGCGCGGCGGCCGCGGCGGCGACCTTCCGCTTGCCGTCGGGGGTGACGGCCCGGCGGGCCGTGTAGTCCACGACGGCCGGGGAGACGGGCAGCGCGCCGCCGTAGACCCGTTGGCACAGCCCCTCGGCGGCGAGGTCGCGCAGGTCGCGGCGCACGCTGTCCTCGGAGATGCCCACGTCGGCAGCGACGTCCTTGGCGACGATCTTGCCCTCGCGGGCGAGAAGGCCCAGCAGGTGGTCACGCCTCTCGGCAGCCAGCATCCGCATTCTCTCCTGTTCTTGCACGTTTCTGCGTGTACTGTAGCGCACCATGACCGACAAGCCGATGCTCATCCTCATCGCCGGGCCCTACCGCTCCGGCACCGATGGCGACCCGCAGGCTATGGCCGCCAACCTCGCCCGCCTCGAAGCAGCAGCATGGCCGGTGTTCGCCGCCGGCCACGTCCCCATGATCGGGGAGTGGGTCGCCCTGCCCGTCCTGCGTTCGGCCGGTGCGGGCCTCACCGATCCCCTTGCCGACCAGGTTCTCTACCCGACCGCGGAGCGCCTGCTGGCCCACTGCGACGCCGTGCTCCGGCTCCCCGGTGACTCCACCGGGGCCGATCAGGACGTCGCCATCGCCCGCCGCCGCGGCCTGCCCGTCTACCACGACGTGAACGACATCCCGCACCGCACCCCGCAGGAGACCGCGTGAAGACCCGCCCCGGCATCGATACCCCCGACCACCGCGGCCGCACCGACCTCGACCGCGCCGGACGGGACCTGGCCCGCAACCCCGACGTCGTGATCCGCGATGTCGAACTCACCTCCCAGGGCTGGCATGTCCTGCGCCGCACCACCTTCGACTACCGCCGCCGCGACGGACGCACCGTCACCCAGCAGCGCGGGACCTACGACCGCGGCAACGGCGCGGCCGTCCTGCCCTACGACACCGAACGCCGCAAGGTCCTGCTCACCCGCCAGTTCCGCTTCCCGGCCTACGTCAACGACCACCCGGACGGCATGCTCATCGAAGCCGCCGCCGGACTCCTCGACGCGGACGACCCCCAGAGCGCCGTCCGACGCGAGAGCACAGAGGAACTCGGCGTCACCCTCGGCCCACTCACCCACGTCCTCGACACCTACATGAGCCCCGGCTCCGTCACCGAACGCCTCCACCTCTTCGCCGCCCCCTACACCCCGGCCGACCGAACCGGGACCGGCGGCGGACTCGAAGAAGACGGCGAAGACATCGAGGTCCTCGAACTACCCTTCACCCAAGCCCTCGCCATGACCCGCGACGGACGCATCACCGACGGCAAGACCATCCTGCTCTTGCAATGGGCAGCCCTGGACGGACCCTTCGCCCCCGTAACCGGCGACCGCTGACAGCGCACCCCGCCTCGCCCCGGTCAGCCCCGCTCCAGACACAAGGGCGACCCTGCCCGGACCCTCCGAAGGCGCGCGGCTCCGACCACCGTTGAACTTTCGACCGCAGGGGGAACGAAGAACAACCCCGGCCGAAATCCGAGAGCACGTCGGCGAACGGGCGGCCGAGTATGCCGCCGCAGGTCCTGGCCGCGACGGTGGTGCTGCAGAGCCTGCACGGCCTGTCGGACTTCGTGACGGTCCAGGAACTGCGCTGCGACCTGCGGTGGAAGGCCGCCTGCGGTCTCGGCCTCAACGACACCGCATTCGACGCGTCCCTGCTGACCCCATCCGGCGCCGCCTGCAACGATCCGGGGATCCGATGCGGCTGTTCGCCAAGGTCAAGGGGGTCGTGGCAGCCACCGGCGTACTCAAGGGCAAACGCCGGCGGGCACTGGACTCCACCGTGCTGGACGACGCGGTGGCAACCCAGGACACCGTCACCCAACTCGTCGCCGCAATCCGCCGCGTGATCCGCGATGTGCCCGGGGCCGAGCGCGTGGCCGCCACCTGGTGCACCGCGCACGACTACGCCGATGCGGGCAAGCCCCGCATCGCCTGGAACGACGAGCAGGCCCGCGCCGGCCTGGTCGACGCCCTGGCCACCGACGCGCTCAACCTGCTCGGCCGCCTGCCTGAGCGACAGCTTGATGAGAAGGCTGCCGACGCGGTCGGGCTGCTGGCACTGAGCCTTTTCAGCGATGCAGCTCTAGGTGAGGACGGCCTTGGCTGCTGACGTCAACCAGTTCGGGCTGCAGCGTGCGCGGCGGAAGACCTTCCAGCGCTTGACGGTGGCCACGCCACGTTCGACGGGGTAGCGGAGGCGGGCGTGGGCCCGGTTCAGCGATCTCTGCCCGACAGTGAGTTCGTTCCGGGGCGGGCGTCTGGCCGGCATTGCGAACGTTCCGCCGGCACCGGTGTACGCCATGTCGGCCAGGACCGGGATCCGAAGTCGGACACAGGTCTTCACGATGCGGTGGGTGCGCGCGGCGGTCAGGTCGTGCGTGCGGCCGGGCAGAGCGCGGGAGATCCACACCAGCCCGCCGGCCGGACCGGTGATGACCTGCAGGTTCACGCCGTGGCGGCGATGCTTGCCGGAGTAGTCGACGCGTCCGTCGCCGACACGGTCGCACTCGGCGAGGGTTCCGTCGACCAGGACGTACACATCGCCAGCACGAAGTACACCACCACCCGCGCCGACAGCAGACGACTGCGCTTCTCACCCCGCCCGGTCTTTGCGATCACCTCATCGACCAGACCCGGCGGAAACGCCTGCGTCAGCACCCCGATCGCAATCCGATCCGACAACCGCTCACCCGCACACGACTTGACCTGCCCCACCCTCGCCACACCACAACCAACGACACACAGACCACAAAGTCACCGGCATTGGTACTAGGCGGTCTCGTTTGGATCATCTGGCGGACCAGAGGGAGATGCCGGCGATGTGGAGTCCGGCCAGGTAGATCGTGGCGGTCTTCTCGTAGCGGGTCGCGATGCATCGCCTCACCGCCCGCTCCCCCCGCCGACCGGCCGGCCCCCCGCCAAAGGCGACGGCGTAAGAGGCGGCGGAACGGCCTTGGCCACCCCGGCAGCGCGCGGTGGGGCGGCAGGCGGTGGACAGGGAAGCGGACCTGATAGCGGGCCGGTGAGAGTGGGCTGCTCGCGCCCGTCATGGCAGTCTCCGGCGCGCTGGCGCGCCAATGATCAGATTTTTTGCAGTCCGGTCAGGGAGTGCAAGCGGCCGACCAGTTCCTCGGAGCGGGCCCGGTACCGTGCGACCGAGGCCAGTTTGATCTCCTCGTAGCCACGCACGGTGTCGGGCAGTGAGGCGATCTCGACGGCCAGGCCGTGGACGTCCTCGCCGAGGAGCCGGCAGACCTCGGCCATGGTGGTTCGGTACTCGACCACCAGGGCGCGTTCGGTGCGGCGCACGCGGGCCGCTCCGAACGGGTCGAGGCGGGTGCCGCGGATGGCGCGCATGGCTGCGAGGGCGTGGAAGGCGGGTTTGAACCAGGGGCCGAGTTCGATCTTGCGGGTCATTCCTAGGGCCCGCAGCACGGGCGGGTGGAGACGGTAGGACATTCGCGCGCCGTCCCCGAAGCGGGCTCGCACCTCCCGCTCGACCTCGGGGTCAAGGGAGAGCCGGGCCACCTCGTACTCGTCCTTGTACGCCATCAGCTTGTACAGGTACGTGGCCACGGCCTCGGCGAGTGCGGTCGAGCCGGGCACGCGTTCGTTCTCGGTTCGCCGCACCTGTTCGACGAAGCGCAGGTACCTCGTTGCGTACGCGACGTTCTGGTAGGCGATGAGGTCCGGGACGCGGATTTCCAGGAGCCGGGCGAGTTCCGACCCGGGGGCGGCCCCGGCCGACGCGAGGACGTTACGGACGGCGGCGGAGAGGCGCCGTTCGGGAGCGGCGTGCCCGGGCAGGGCGGCGGCGAAGGCTTCGGGGTCGGCGACGGCCTGGCGGCCGAGGCGGAACGCCTTGAGGTTGGCCTCGACCTTGACGCCGTTGAGGGTGATCGCCTCCTCGATGGCGTGCGCCGGAATTGGCAGCCCGCCGGCCTGGTAGGCCGCACCCGTCAGCAGGAGGTTGGCGAACTGGTCCTCGCCCAGCAGGTCGGCGGCGAGCCGCCGCGCGTCCAGGAAGACGCTGTCCCTCACCCCGGCCCGGATTCTTTCCTTGAGTGGTTCGGCGGGCGGGAAGGTCACGTTCGGGTCGATCACCATCCGTCCGGTCGGGACCTCTGTGGTGGAGACGACCGCCACCGTTCTCGCCGGGGCGGTCGCTGACAGGTTTCCGGGTTCCGCGGCCACGAGCAAGTCGCAGCCGAGGTAGAGGTCGCACTCCTCAAGGGCCGCCTTGCCCGCCTGGTCGGTCCGGTCCGTGGTGATCTTGATGTCGGAGACCACCGCACCGCCCTTCTGGGCCAGGCCGGTCTGGTCGAGGGTCCGGACGTGCAGGCCCACGAGCGAGGCCGCGGTGCTGAGGATCTGCGCGAGAGTGACCACGCCGGAACCGCCGATGCCGGTGATCCGGACGGTGTGGGACGCCGGCACGACAGGTGCCGGATCGGGCAGGGCGGCGGTGTCCGGCATGGCGGTGGCGGTGAAGGCGCGCTTCCCGCCGGCGGGCACGACCGTGAGGAAGGAGGGGCAGTCCCCTGCCAGGCAGGCGTAGTCCTTGTTGCAGGAGGACTGATCGATCCGGGTCTTGCGCCCGAACTCGGTGTCGACGGGTTGCACGGAGAGGCAGTTCGACTGCTGTCCGCAGTCGCCGCATCCCTCGCACACCCGCTCGTTGATCACCACCTGCTCGGCGGGCTCGGGCGCAAGGCCGCGCTTGCGCTTGCGTCGCAGTTCCGTCGCGCACTCCTGGTCGTGGATGAGCACGGTGACCCCGGGGGTCCGGGCGAGCACGTCCTGGGCCTCGGGCAGCCGGTCGCGGTGCCAGACGACGACGCCCTTCGGAAGCGCGACCCGCCGGTAGCGCTTGACGTCCTCGGTCGTGACGATGACGCGTCCGACGCCCTCCGCCAACAGCTCCTGTGCGATCGCGGGCACGGGCATGACGCCGATCGGCTGCTGCCCGCCGGTCATCGCCACCGCCGAGTTGTAGAGCAGTTTGTAGGTGACGTTCACCCCGGCCGCGACCACCGCCCTGATGGCGAGGCTGCCGGAGTGGTGGAAGGTGCCGTCGCCGAGGTTCTGGATCAGGTGGTCGCGGGCGAGGAACGGCTGCATCCCGATCCACTGGGCGCCCTCGCCGCCCATCTGTGTCATGCCGATCACGTCCCCGGCCTGGGCGGGGTCCATGAGCGTGACCATGGCGTGGCAGCCGATCCCGGCTCCGACGGCGGCGCCCTCGGGCGCCTTGGTCGAGAGGTTGTGCGGGCAGCCGGAACAGAAGTAGGGGGTGCGCGTCGCCATGGGCAGGAGCGGAAGCGCCCGGCGCCCGGCCACCGTCGGCCGCCGGACGTCCGACCAGGCGCGCACGGTGGGGAAGTCGCCCAGGCTGTTCAGCCGGTGGGCGAGCCGTGCGGCTACGGTGTCGGGATCGAGTTCTCCGTCGAACGGGAAGAGGACCGAACCGTCGGGTGCGCGCTTGCCGGAGACGGCCGGCCGGTTCCCATGCCCGTAGAGCAGTTCCTTGAGGGCGGTCTCGATCAGCGGCCGCTTCTCCTCCACGACCACGATGTGGCTCAGTCCTCGCGCGAACCGTTCGACGACCGTGGGTTCCAGCGGGTGGATCATGCCGAGGTGGAGCAGGCGCACACCCCGCCGGTTCAGTTCGGCGTCGTCGAGTCCGAGGATGCGCAGGGCCTGACGGACGTCGAGGAAGGTCTTGCCCGCCGCGACGATGCCGACGCGGTCCTCGGACCCCGAGACGGTGATCCGGTTGAGGCCGTTGGCGGCGGCGTAGCGGCGGGCGATCTCCAGACGGGCGCCCTCCCGGGTGCGTTCCAGGTCGCCGAGCGCCGGCTGCACCATCCGGGAGCCGACGGTGTGGCGGTACGGCACTCCGTCGATGACGAGGTCCGGTTCGACCGGCGAGATCCGGCCGGCGCTCACGTCGACGGTGCCGGAGCCGTCGGCGACCGCCGTGACGATCTTCAGCGCCACCCACAGACCGGACGCCCGGGACATCGCCACGCCGTGCAGTCCGAAGTCGAGCGCCTCCTGCGGGTCGGACGGGTAGAGGGTGGGCAGACCGAGGTCGGCGAGGAGCAGTTCGGAGGCGCCGGGGACGGTGGACGACTTGGCGGCGGGGTCGTCACCGACCAGGGCGAGCGCGCCGCCGGCCGGGTGGGTGCCCATCAGGTTGTTGTGCCGGATGGCGTCCGAGGCGCGGTCCAGGCCCGGGGACTTGCCGTACCAGACGGCCGTGATGCCGTCGACGCGCTTGTCCGGCTGCTCGGCCGCGAGCTGGGTGCCCTGGACCGCCGTCGCCGCCAACTCCTCGTTGACGCCGGGGCGGAAGACGATGTCGTACTCCTCGAGGAGGGGGCGGCAGCGCGCGAGTTCCATGTCATATCCGGCGAGCGGCGAACCCTCGTACCCGGAGACGAATCCGGCGGTGCTGCGGCCCGCGCGGCGGTCGGCGCGGCGGATGTCGAGGGGCAGCCGGGCGAGCGCCTGGATGCCGGTGAGGTGGACGCTGCCTTCTTCGAGGGTGTACCGGTCCTGGAGCGAGGGCCGGGGCTCGGTCGGGTTCTGAGAGGTCACCACTGTGTTCCTCCGGGTGGGGCATCGGTTGGCGGGGCGGGTACGGGCCCGCGGGCCCGCTTGCCGGTCCGCCGGGCTTTGCCCGGTGGGGGCGGGCGGCCGGGCGGTGGGGAGGGAGCGCCGGGTGGGAGCCGCGGTCGCGGCCCCCGCCCGGCGGGGACAGGATCTGACGGAGCGTTACCGGGCGGGCCGTTCAGCTCCGCGGAGCAGGCCGGTGAGAGCCGACACGGGAGCCGATCCCTCGGCGCTGTGCCACGCGATATGACCGTCCGGCCGGACCAGCAGGGCTCCGTCCGCGCCGATCCCGAGCAGGTCTAGGCAGGCGCCGTCCGCGCTGGCGACGTCGCCGACGACGACGGTCCGCTGCGCCATGCCGCCCCCGGGCCCCTCGGGGAAAAACTCCTCGAAGGCGACCGCGAACGCGTCCGCCCAGGCGGCTCCTCCCGGCCCGGCGAAGAGGGTGAAGCCCGGCACCAGGAGGTCGTGGGTGGACACCAGCTCCCCGCCGCGCTCGACCCAGGCGTGCGGAAGTCGCGCCCCGCGGACGGCGGTCGGCGTGCGGTCGCCGTCCGAGGACAGGGCGCCGTCGGCCCACCGGGCCGCTCCGTAGACGTACCCGATCTCCTGGCTCAGCGCGTCGAAGTGCGGGCGCTGCAGAGGGACGGCTTCCGCGATCCGTCGGCGTTCCGCCGCGGCGACCTGCGGGTCCGGGCTCTCCAGGCGCGCGGCGACGACGGCCGTGCCGGTCCCGATGCCGACGTCGGCCATCTTGATGGCGTTCATCATGCTGTGGCGGGCGTTGTCGACGGCGATGGGGCGGCGTTCCCGCTCGTAGCTGTCGAGCAGGGCCTCGGGGGCGTGACCGTTCAGTACGGCGGCGAGCTTCCAGCCGAGGTTGTCCGCGTCGGCGAGGCCGCTGTTCATGCCGAGGCCGCCGGTCGGCGGGAACTGGTGCGCCGCGTCGCCGGCGAGCAGGACCCGGCCGCGGCGGTAGGTCGCGGCGGTCCGGGCCGTCATGGTCCACGACCCCACGGAGCGGATGTCCACGTCGAGTTCGGTGGTTCCGACGGCGTCCCGGATGATCTGGGCGCAGCGCTCGGGTGGGTAGTCCTGCGGCGATTCGACGGCCGGGTCGAAGGCCCGCTGGAAGGTCCACCGGCGGGCACCGTCCATGCCGATGAGCACGCCCGGGGAGACGCTGTTGATCAGCCAGACCAGCAGGGCGGGGTCCTGGTGCGTCCACGGCGAGAGGTCGGCGTGGAAGTAGATGTTCAGCTGGTGGCCGAGAACCGGGGCGCCGTCCATCGCGATGCCGAGCCGGTCGCGCATGCCGCCCGTCGCCCCGTCCGCAGCCACGACCCAGCGGGTGCGCAGGGTCTGCCGCCCGTCCGCCCCCTCCACGGTGACGTCGACGGCGTCACCGTGGTCGGTCACCTCCTTGACGGTGGTGTTGTAGCGGAGGGTGGCCGCTCCCTGGGCGACGACCGCGTCCAGCAGGTGCCGCTGCACCCGGTCCTGTGCGCAGGAGGCGAGTTGCTCGGCCGAGGCGTGTATCCGCTCCAGGATCCGGGGGCCTTCGGCGAAGTCGATCCGGCCCAGGGACTCCCCGGCGAGGGTCTGCTTCCACAGGATGGTGCCGGCCTGCGCCGGGTCCACCGAGTCCGCCCGGACGGCGTCCGCGATGCCCCAGGCCCGGAACAGTTCCATGGACCGGGTGTTGACGACGTGGGCCCTGGGGTGGGGGTTGATCCCGCCGAACTGTTCGCAGACGACGCTGCGGACGCCGTGCCGGCCGAGGACGAGCGCGGTAGCCAGGCCCACGGGGCCGGCGCCGATGATGACGACGGGCGTGTCGAAGTCGTTCATGCGCGCCGGACCAGGTCGGCGGGGGACTCGCCGGACTCGAAGCGTCGCAGCAGGTCGTCGGGGTCGAAGTCGACCCCGATCGGATTGGCCTCGAAGGCTCCGGAGCGGAACCACTCGTCGAGTTCCTCCGCAGTGGCGAAGTTGTCGATCTGGAGCTCGATGTGGTTGCCGTCGGGGTCCTCGAAGTACATCGAGGTGGTCGGCCCGTGGTTGATGCACCAGAAGGGGTGGATGCCCTCGCCCTTCAGCCGCCGATAGGTGTCGAGCAGGTCCTTGAGCGTCGCGTAGGTGAACGCCATGTGGTGGAGGCCGGTGTGTGCCTCGGTCGGACGCTCGGACGCCCCGGTGGCGATCAGCGCGACCCGGTGGTGCTCGTCGTCGTAGGTCAGGAAGGCGAGGAGCTCGTTGGCGAAGGCGACCCGGCCTTCAAGGACGTTCGCGTACCAGTCGGTCATGACCGGCAGGCGGCCGGTGCGCAGGACGACATGGGCGAGCTTGTCGGGAGAAGCCATGGGGTGGCGACCTCCTTCTCGGGAGCACGGCAGCCCTCTTGGCTGCCATACAAGAGGAACTTAGGAGTTCTCTTGTATGGCAGTCAAGAGGTAGCTCGGCACGCCGCCGCGGCAGCCCTCAAGGGCCCGGCTCAGCGTGCCGCCGCGGCAGCCACCAGCGCCTCCATGAGCAGGTCGACGAGCTCCCCGGTCGTCCGGTCCAGCATTCGCGTACTGACCAGCAGCCCCTCGAACAGCACGTGCGCCAGATCCGCCACCGGCGCGACGTCCGCCCCCTCGGGCAGCCGGTCCGCGACTGCCGCGAGCAGGCGACCCTCCAGCCACTCCTGCATGCGGGCGTAGGTGTCGGTCAGCGCCGGCGACTCGCCCATGCGGTCGTACGCCTCCCGGTGCAGCCCGCGGTAGGCCTCCAGACCGACGAGGCATGCCACCAGCTGTCGGCGCGGATCGCCCCCGATGGCGGGGTCCGCCTCGACGTATTCCCGCTCGCGCAGGAACCTGCGGTCCAGTGCGGCGGCGAACAGGTCGTCCTTAGTGGGGAAGTACCAGCGCACGGCGTTTGCCGCGACGCCCGCCGCCCGGCCGATCTCGGCCAGGCTGGTCCCCTTGTACCCCTGGTCGGCGAAGAGTTCCCAGGCGCTCTCGACCAGGACGGCCTCGCGCTCGGCTTTCGGGATCTGCTGACGGTTCCTCGGCATGACAGCAAAGCCTAGGCGGCGCCGCCGCACCATCCGTCGGCGGCTCCGGGGGGGCGATGAACTAGCTCTTGACTCCGAAACAAGAAGGCTCTTGACTCTGATCCAAGAGAAGCCACCCCCGACCTGCGGGAGTCTTTGATGCGCCTGTACAGCACGGCCCTGGGTATCGCCCGAGAGGACAGCCCCGGCGAGCTCTCCCTGCTCGATCTCCCCTTCGCCGACCTGGGCGCCCTCCTGCGCGGCCCGGGGATCGCGGCGGCTCGCACGGCGGCGGTCGTCCGGCAGGTCGCGCTCGACGAGGTCCGCGTGCACGCACCCGTTCCCCAGCCCGGGAAAATCCTGATCGTCGGACTGAACTACCACAGTCACGCGGAGGAGGCCCTGGAGATGTTCGCCGCGATGGGCCGGGCCGACATCACCCTGCCCACCGAGCCGAACTTCCAGGTCGTCGCCGGTTCCGCGGTCATCGCCCCCGGCGACGACATCCACCTCCCGGCAGTCGCGTCCCGGCAGGTCGACTACGAGGGCGAAGTGGCCGCCGTCATCGGCAGCTCCGCAACCTCTGTCGACACCGCGGACGCGATGCGCCACCTCGCCGGCCTGACCATCGCCAACGACGTCTCGGCCCGCGACATCCAGCACCGGGCGATGACGGGCGACCCGACCGCCTCCATCGGCGTCTCCAAGAGCTTCGACACCTTCAAACCGCTCGGCCCCTGCCTGGTCACCCCCGACGAATTCCACCAGCCGCTCGACCTGCGGCTGCGCACCCTGGTCAACGGCGAACTGCGCCAGGACGACCGCACCGCGGGCTTCATCCACGACGTGGCCGAGCTGATCTCCTTCCTCTCGCGCTACCAGACCCTCGAACCCGGCGACGTGATCCTCACCGGGACACCGCGCGGCGCCGGCGTGTTCTCCGGCCGCCATCTGCAACCCGGCGACGTCGTCGAGGTCGAGGTCGAACGCATCGGCACGCTCCGCAACCGCGTGGCCGCCCTCGAGGATGCAAGCGCGAACGCGCGACGGTAGCGGACCACTGGCGCAGGCGGGCTGCGGCCCCCGGTCCCGCACCGCGCGCCAGCGCCCGGGAGGACCCGGTTCTCGTTGCGGCTGTGGTGTGGCGTGCTCGGGGTTGTCAGGGCAGCGGGACGGCATGCAGGCAGGTGTGCCGGCCTGGTGGGGCCGCGAGCGGCCAGGCGACGTCGTGGGTGATCTCGCCACGGGGGGTGCCGGCGTAACCGACCCCCCCCGGTTGGCCGACGGGAGCGTGGCCAACCGGGGGACTGGTTCATTGTGGGCCCCCACCGAACGCGCGCCAGCGGGGGGCCAGCTACATCCGTGCTTGTCCGGCTCCGTCAGTGAGTCACCAGCGGGTGGGTGCGGGTGGGTGCGGGTGGGCACAGTACTGGGACCGACCGCCGCGAAAGCGCTGGGGATCACCAGCGGAGGACGACTCGCACCTTGTACACACCGAAAGGCGGCATGCCCGCAGCGAGGTAGCAAAACGCCGCGGCTCCGTAGCCCTGATTGGTGTAGTAGGCGTACAGGCTGATGGCTGCAGCCTCGCACGTCGCGATCTCCGGGAAGGGACCCACGTCGAACTGGGTGCCACCCGCGAGTGCGGCTTCGACCGCGGGGGCGGGTGCGGCGACCGCCGCAGGCGCCATCAGGGCACCCCCACCGAACGCGATCACTACCCCGGCTGCCACTGCGGCAAGCCTCTTCTTCATCTGCAACCCCCATTCTGGTTTGGCCCCGTGCCCTCAAGGCCGGCCCGCCCGCATTCGGCGACCGGCAGTTCAGGCAGGGAACGCATCGTCATGGCTTGGACGGGAAGCGCCCGCACAAACACCTTCCACGTTTGTCGGGCGCTTCAGCACAAGGGTCCTGGCAAGCAGGAGAGATGGCTTGTAAGAATGCGCGCATCCGGTACCTGCTCCCGCTGCTGTCAGCGGACACGACAGACTGGCTCTGGCGCGAGTTCCGGATGCTGTTGGTGATCTTCACTGGCGAGAGTGATATTGCCGCCATCGGCTGAATGCGCCAGTGCTCGTCTGCTGTCCTGGCCTGGAGGTCGGGCCTGTTCAGAGGGGTGGACTGCGGTGGCGATGGGTTCATGGTCCGGGCGGGAGATCCCGCCGCTGACTGCGCGGATGGCACAGGCGAGCAATCCTCGGGGCACTGCTGCGATGTGGGTGCGGGATCACTTGGAGGGGCTGTTCACGGACGAGGATTTCGCCGATTGGTATCCCGCAGACGGACGTCGCGGCCTGTCACCGGCGCGATTGGCGCTGGTGTCGGTGCTGCAATACGCGCAGAACCTCACCGACCGTCAGGCCGCCGAGGCCGTCCGGTGTCGTCTGGACTGGAAATTACTGCCTGGGGCTGGAGTTGGACGATCCGGGCTTCGACTTCTCGGTGCTCAGCGAGTTCCGTGACCGGATGGCCGAGGGCGACCGGGCGGACCGGCTGCTGACGTTGATGGTGGAACGGCTGGCCGAGACGGGGCTGGTGAAGCGGCGCGGGAGACAGCGGACCGACTCCACCCATGTCCTGGCCGCGGTGCGGCGTCTGGACCGGATCGAACTGGTCGGCGAGACCCTGCGCGCGGCCCTGGAGGAGGTGGCCGCAGCAGACGAGGACTGGATATCCGCCCTGGTCACGGACGAGTGGGCCCGCCGTTACGGTCGACCGGTGCGCTACGACCGGCTGCCCAAGGAGACGAGCGAGCGCAAGCAGTACGCGCTCACGGTCGGTGAGGACGGAATGCGCCTGTTCCAGGCCCTCCTTGCCCCGGACGCACCGGCCCGGCTGCGGCGGCTGCCCAAGGTCGAGGTGATGCGCCAGGTCTGGGTCCAGCAGTACTGGTACGACGAACACGGTGATCTGTGCTGGCGCGGCCCGAAGCAGACTCGCGACCGGCTGAGCCGGCGCCACAGCCCTCGGCGTTCGACGACCGCGGACGCCTCCGACGGGCGGCCCGATCCCGCCTCCGCCCGGGTTCCGTGGTCGTCGGTGGAGATCATCTCTCCCCACGATCCGCAGGCCCGCTTCAGCCACAAGCCCGGCAAGGCCGAGTGGGTCGGCTACAAGGACCACCAGACCGAGACCTGCGACAGCGGCTTGCCGAACGTGATCGTGCACGTGGCCACCACGCCGGCGCCCGAGCAGGACATCGACGCCCTGGAACGGATCCACTCCGACCTCGCCGCACGCGACCTGGCTCCGGCCGAGCACCTGGTCGACGGCGGATACACCAGCCCCGCCGCCATCCATCGGGCCAGGACCGAGTACGGAATTGACCTGCTTGGCCCCGTCCGGCTCCCACCTCGATCACGGGCGTTGCCGGGCTTCAACAAGGAGGACTTCCACCCCAACTGGGAGGAACGAACGCTTACTTGCCCAAACGGTGCCACCAGCCCGCCATGGAAACCGACCCTCGCCGACGGACAGCCGCGCCTGTCCGTGCTGTTTCCCCGTGCCGTCTGTCGGGCCTGCGACGACCGCCCGAAGTGCACGGGAAACGTCGACGGCAAAGGCCGCCACGTCCTGCTCCTGCCACAGCCCCTGCAGGAGATCCAAAACCGCGTCAGGACAGAGCAGAAGACCAAACCCTGGCAGGACCGATACGCCATGAGGGCCGGCTGCGAGGCCACCGTCTCCGAGACCGTCCACGCCCACGGCTTGCGCAACTGCCGCTACCGCGGCACCGCGAAGACCCACGTCCAGCACGTCCTTACCGCAGCCGGAACCAACATCATCCGCCTCAGTCAGCACCACGACGACGCCAGATCAACCGATCCTCAACGAGGCCAAACCACCCGCTTCCAGCACCTGTGCCAACAACTGAGCGACGGGACTCGAACTCGTCGCTCGTGAAGATCACCAACAGGATCACTTCTGTGGATCAGAACCGCTTGGGTCGGCCGCCGTCAGCTGGCGGGCGCTCTGGGTGGTGAAGGAGGGAGTCACCCCTCTCACCCATGGGAGCTGCGGGAGGACCGAGCCGACGAGCGGTAGCCCCCCGGTGTCTGACCGACCAGTTCGGTGAAGGCGTCGATGAAGCTGCCGGGGTTCGACCAGCCCAACCGGATCGCCGTGTCGGTGACCGAGGCACCGTCGCTGAGCTCGATCAGCGCCCGTTGGATGCGCAGCAGGGTGCGCCAGTGGCGGAAGCTCATCGACAGCTCGCTGCCGAACAGTCGGCTCAGGGTGCGTTCGCCGGTGCCGGTGCGGTGGCCCAGCTCGGCCAGCGTCGCCGGGCTTGCCGGGTCCGCATGGAGCAGGTCGGTGACCGCCTTGAGACGCCGGTCGCTCGGCTCCGGGAGGCGCAGCGGCTCCTGTGCGGCGCGGGCGAGCTCGGCGAGTACGACGTCGATCAGCAGCCGCGAACGGGGGCTCTCCAGCGGCTCGCCCTCGCTCATCAGCGCCAGATAGGCCTCGCGCAGCAACGCGCTCGCCACGAAGACCGACGGCTCGGCCGGCAGTTGTCCAGTCAGCGTCACAGGCAGCGACAGCACCCGGATGTCCGTCTCGCCGTACGCCTTGCTGCTGTGCACCGCGAAGGGCGGCACCCACATGATCCGACTGGCCGGCGCCACCCAGGTGCCCACCTGGGTCGCTGTGACCAGGGCCCCACGCGCGGCGTAGCGGAGCTGGCCGTAGTCGTGGAAGTGCGCGGCCACGTCGGCGCCATGGGCCAGCGGCGCCGACAACGGCACATCGTCGGTGCAGAAGCTCGGCTCGCCGCGGGGGTCGGACACGCGATCGAGGCTACCCGCCGCTGGCGGGTTATCGGAAGATCCTGGCGTGATAACGGTGGTGCGCCTGGCACCGCAGACCGCATCGTGGAGACATGTCACAACAGATCAAGCTTGAGACCGCTGGTGAAGCGGTGGCAGCGATGAACACCCGGACGACCGGCACGATCGCCGTTTTCGGCGCGACGGGGCAACAGGGCGGGGCGGTGGTCGACGCGCTGCTGGACCACAACGCGCGGGTGCGGGCTCTGGTTCGCAACCCGCAGTCCGACCGGGCTCGGGCGCTGGCCGCCCGCGGCGTCGAGCTGGCGGCCGTCCGGGCCGACGACCCGGCGTCGCTGACCGCCGCGCTGGCGACGGTCGGGGGGTTCTCCTTCATGACCCCGGAAGCGAACAGCCTCGAAGAGGTCGAGGCGGAGATCCGCATCGGTACCGCGCTCGTCGACGCGGCAGTTGAGGCGGGCGTCCCGCACGTCGTGTTCAACTCGGTCTTCGGGGCGGACCGGGAGTCGGGTGTGCCGCACCACGACTCGAAGCAGTCGATCGAGGAGCACCTGAGGCAGTCCGGCCTCAGGGCCTCGGTGGTTCGCGCGACCGCCTTCATGGAGAACTTCGCGAGCATGATGGCACCGAGCCTGGAGCATGGGGAGATCGTGCTGAGGATGCCGCTGCCGGAGGACGTCCCCCTGAAGATGATCTCGGTCCGGGACATCGGCCGGGTCGCCGCCGCGCTCCTGCTCGACACCGCGGTGGCGACCGGCGGAGTCGTCGAGCTCGTCGGCGACGAGCTGACGGGCCCCCAGATCGCCGAGGCGTTCGGCGCGCACGCCGGGCTCCCGGCACGGTACGAGGCCCTCCCGTTGAGCGTGCTTCCCAACGACCTCGACAAGGCGATGTTCCGCGAGTTCGCGAAGGCGAGGGAAGACCCTTCGGACCTCACGGTGGTGCGCTCGATCGAGCCGGCCACCCTGGACCTGGTCGAGTGGATCCGAGCTACCGGCTGGACCGCGCCCGCAAACGTGGCTGGTTCCTGAGCCTCCGGCGAGCGTTCACCTTTTCCGCCTACGGCAGGCCGGAAGTCCAACAACTGTCCGAGGTCCCGGTGCCGGCACCGGCCCGGGGCAGGAGCGGCTGGTGAATGTCGACGTGGACGTGGAGTTCGGCCTCCGAGTCAGGTCCTGCGGGCCTGCAGTCTTCGATGAGCTGCCAGAAGGCGTCTTCGTTCACGCTGGGAGCATGACGCAGCGGACGGACACTTCCGACCACTGAGCGACCTGGGTGCTGTTGTGGGACTGGTGGAGATCACCAACAGCATCAGTTCCGTGAAAGCTGCCCGCGGATCTCGATGGTTGGCGATCATGTCGGGTGTCTGTTGCTGATCTTCTGGCCGTCTTGTTCCCCCAGTTCGCGCTGCTGCACGTCGAGTTGGTCAGATCGATGGGCCGGTCGGTCCGGGTGCATGCCCGAGGCAGGACACCGGGAGCGTCGTGCACAGGCTGCGGGACCTGGTCCGATCGGGTCCACAGCGGCTACGAGCGGCGGATCAGCGACACCGCGGTCTCCGGGCAGGAGTTGGTGCTTCACCTGCGGGTCCGCCGGTTCTTCTGTGACAGTGACGAGTGCGGGAAGCGGACCTTCGCCGAGCAGGTCCCGGGCCTGACGTTCCGTTATGGGCGGTGCACCGTGTCGCTACGGAAGGTCCGCGAGACCGTCGCCCTCGCACTCGGCGGCCGGGCCGGCGCCCGGCTGGCCGCGTGTCTGTCGGACGGGGTCGGCCGGGACGCCCTGATACGCCTGATCCGCGTATTGCCCGACCCGCTGACCGGGAAGGTCCGGGTGCTCGGCGTCGACGACTTCGCCCTTCACAAGGGCCTTGTCGGCCCCCGCCTCATTACAACGCGGCGATGGCGGCCACCGGCGGCTCCCAGGAACCCAGCATCGCCACAGTGGAAAGCGCACTCGATCTGACCTGGCAACCCACCCCACCATGCCCCAGCCAGCCGCAGCGGTCGATCATTAGCGGATGAGACCAGAAGTGCAGGCGTTCGTAGCCGACGGCCCCCTCCCCCACTGGGACGCCGACGAGGAGGAGATCGACCGGCGAGTCGAGCAGCTCCAAGCCATCACCACGCCCGTCACCGGCGAGGAAGCCCAGGCACTCGTCGCCTGCTTCGGACCGGACGACTGCTACGGCGTCGCCTGGACCCTGCTACACCTCATCGAGACAGGCCCGAACCCGGTCCTGACCGCCGCGCCCGCTCCCGACGCCAACGACTGGCACCACACCCTCTGGACCCGCATCGTCAACAGCGGATTCGCCCCCTCGGCTTGACGCGCTAACACCGTGCGATGTCTACGATGAACTGGTGTCCGACACCGCATTCCCCGCTGACCTGCTCGAACTCCAGCGCCGCTGGTACGCCGCCGAGGCCGCCTGGGCCGCCGACCCGACCGAGGAGAACCGGCTCGCGTTCGCCGCCGTCAGCGCCGAGCTGTACGCCCACTCGCACTGGGCCGAGACGGGAAACCGGCACAAAGCCGAGATGGAACTCAAGCAGGCCACCCGCCCGGACACCCCCCAGGAAACAGCTGCGACCTGACCGCCGGCGAGGCCCCGCCCGACCCGCCCGCGCGGGACGGCCCCCACATCCAGCCCGCCACACCCACGAGCGGCCGGCCCCAGCCGGACGCGAGAACAAGAAGCACAGCGCAGCGACCCACCACACCGACCAACGCCCCAACCCACCCACCACAACCACCAGCAAGGGGCCAAGGAAGGTAAGTCGAAGTGGTGAGAACGCCGCCCCAGTGCCCCTGAGCTGCGTAAACAGGCGGCAAGCGGAGACGGCGGCCGGTGGCCGAACCGCACCACGCACCGAACCCCCAGCCGAATCCCGTACCGAACCACAAACCGCACCCCCCGCCGAACAGCCACACCCGCGTCAGCGCGGCGCGGCGGCCGCCAGGTCCGCCACCGCCTGCTGCCGGCCCTCCAGCGCCACCGGCTCGGCACCGGTGACGACCAGGGCGACCGGCGGGTACCCGGCCCGGGAGTGGCCCGGCCAGGTCCGCCGCCACCAGCGGACCATCCGATCGGCCGGCTCCTCGTCGGCCAGCGCCGGATCGTCTGGCCTGCACTCCGGCCAGGCAACCACCTGTTGGGGCAGGCGACTGTCAAGGTCGGCGGGCCGAGCGGAGTGCATGGCCCGGCCCCGGCGATCAGGTATAGACGAACGCCCCGGGCGCGGTAGTGGTGCCGCCCGCCGTCGTCACGGTGACGTTCGCCGGGCCGGGGGCGGCCGCGGGGGGAGTGATGGCGGCGATCCGGGTGTTGGAGATGATCCCGAAGGCGGCCGCGACACCGCTGATCGTCACCAACTGGGTGGACGCGAGCTCGGTGCCTACGATCAGGACCGGGCGCCGCCGGCCGTCGAACCTGAGGACGGGGTCACGGAGCTGATGCCGGGCGGCCCCACGTAGGTGAAGGTGGAGTGTCCGTAGGAGTTGCTCCGCGTGACGACGGTGACCGGCACGGGGCCGGCTGTCTGCGCGGGCGGCACCGTCACGGTGACCTTGTCGTCCAGGACGGACGACGGGGTGACAGCGACGGTGCCAAAGCGCACCGATGTGGTGGTGACCAGGCCCCGGCCGGTCACGGTCAGGGTGCCGCCCCCGCTCAGCGGACCCGAGGTCGGGCTGATCCCGGTCAGCACCGAATCCGGGAGGTAGTAGAAGCGGCCTACGGTTCGGGTGGTGAGCTGCCCGAGAGTGCCGTCGATCTCGACGTCGGTGTCGAGGCGCGGCGAGATGGCCAGGATCTCCTGGTCGTTGACGACCATGAACGAGGCGGCCGGCTCGCATCCGAGGCGGACGGCGGTGGTGTCGCCCAGCCCCTCCCCGATGATGTTCACCGCCGTCCCACCCGACAGGGGCCCCACGTCGGGGTACGCACCGGGCGCCGTGGGCAGCACGCGCACCGTCTCGTTGCCGTTGTTGACCACGTAGACGTCGAGGTCGTCCGGGGTGACCACCAGCCAGGACGGCGCGTGGAAGCCCGGCACCGTATCTATGATCTCGTTCCTGACGAGGTCGATGGTGGAGACGCTGTCATCGCCGTTGCACGCCACGTACGCCAGCAGCCCGTCGTGGCTGAGCGCCACGCCGAAGGGAATGGACAGCCCCGTGACCGTGTGCACGACGCTGTGCGTGGCGGTGTCGATGACGTCCAGTC
The DNA here is from genome assembly GCF_044455625.1 of Kitasatospora sp. NPDC051164. Lineage (NCBI taxonomy): Bacteria > Bacillati > Actinomycetota > Actinomycetes > Kitasatosporales > Streptomycetaceae > Kitasatospora > Kitasatospora sp. NPDC051164. The sequence continues at coordinate 41,056 of NZ_JBITFB010000050.1, forward strand.
TGTTGCCGCCGTACTCCGTCACGTAGATGCGCTGTCCGTCGGGTGATGGCTTCACTCCTCGGGGGAAGACGAACCCGGGGAGAGTCGCGGTGACGCTGAGGGCGGCGGTGTCGATGACCGTGACCGTGTCCGCGCCTTCCTCGGTGACATAGAGCTGCGTCCCGTCAGGTGTGACCGCCACATTGCGCGGACCGGTGCCCACCGGTACCGAGGTGATGCGCGTGTTGGTGGCCGTGCTGATCACATCTACCCGGTTCCCACCCTGGCTGGCCACGTAGAGCCGGGAGCCGTCGGGTGACACCGTAAGACCGAGGGGCTTGTCCAGCCCTGGGACGCCGGCGGTGACCCGGTTGGTGGTCGTGTCGATGACCGCTACTGTGTCGGACCCGAAACAGGCCACATAGGCGCGCATCCCGCCCGGGGCGACCGCGACGCCCCACGGCCCGCTGGTCACACCGATCGTGGCGATGACGCTCCGGGTGGTCGTATCGATCACGCTGGCACTGCTGCTCCCGAAGTTGGTCACATAGACGTGCCGACCGTCCGGGGTGATCGCCGCCACGATGGGGGCGTGCCCCACTGGTATCTCATCCGTCAACAGCGGCTCATTCGCCTCCATGACAACCCCCCGGCTCCGGGACGCCGCCCATACGGGCGGCCGAGGCACCGGTGAAATCGGTGCAGCGGACGGGGATCGAAGTGCCTCCCGCTGGAGCGCGTTGGATGGTGCTGCTGACGCTGATCATGACCGGAACCATGACGCTCTCCCTTCCCAATTTTCTGATCCATCGCAGCTGCGTTCCGTGGAGCCGCTGGGCTCAAGAAGGGTCGTAGACATAGGGCAGGGCGTTGCTGTTTCCGGCCGGGGTGTGCGCCACGACGTTCACCGTGCCGGGTGCCCCGACCGGGCTGGTCGCGACGACCTGGGTGTCGGAGATCGCCGCGAACGAGGCCGGGACGCCGCCGAAGGTCACCGCGTCGGTGTAGGTGAGGTTGCTGCCGCCCAGCACGACCGCCTCGCCGCCGAGATCAGAGCCGTGGGCGGGGGTGAGGCTGGTCAGGACGGGTGCAGCGAGGAACGTGTAGTACGGATTTCCGGTGGCCGCGGAGCTGGTCCCGCCCGGTGTGGTGACGGTGACGACGACCGTGCCGAGCCCGGCTGGAGCGGTCACGATGAGCTGGTTGTCGGAGAGCACGTGGATGTTGGTGGCCGGGCTTCCCCCGAAGGTCACGGCGCTGGTGAGCGTCAGGTTACTGCCGAGCACGGTGACGGTGTTGCCTCCGGTGGCCGGGCCGAGGTGGGGGGACAGATCGCTGACGGTGGGCGCGGCGAGGTAGAAGTACGGCAGTGGATTGCTGGTGCCTCCGGCCGTGGTGACCGTGACACCGACCGACGACGGCGGCCCGGCCGGGGCGATCACGGTGATCTGTGTCCCGGTGTCCGTGAGGATGGTGGCGGGGCTGGCACCGAACATCACCACGGTGGCACCGGAAAGGTTGACGCCGCTGAGGATGACCGTGTTGCCCCCGGACGTGGGACCGGAGGCCGGACTGAGACTACTGAGTGACGGAACGGATGCGGCGACGTAGGAGTAGGCGAGGGCGTTGCTGGTACCACCGGCCGTGGTGAC
>NZ_JBITFB010000051.1:0-41443 GCF_044455625.1 Kitasatospora sp. NPDC051164
GAGCGGATGATGCGGGACGCGAAGATCACGCAGATCTACGAGGGCACCAACCAGGTCCAGCGCATCGTCATGGCCCGCAACCTCCCGTAATCCGGCCGGGTCGCAACGAGCGACCCCGGTGCCCACGGCCCCCGACCGCCCGTCCGCGGTCGGGGGCCGTCTGCCGTCCGACGTCCTGTCGCCCCGCGTCATGTCGTCCGGCATCGAACCATCCTGGACGGATCCCAGCACCCGATGTCATAAATGATCGTCAACTGACAGGCAGCGAACGACAATCGCGGGAGATCACGGAACATGGGCAACACCCCCGAGCAGCACCCGGCCGGCAAGGTCTGGCTGATCACCGGCGCCAACTCCGGCTTCGGCCAGGCGATCGCCGAGGCCGCCCTGGCGGCCGGCGACACCGTCGTCGCGGCGGCCCGGCGCCCCGAGACGCTGGCGGAGCTGGCCGCCGCGCATCCGGACCGGGTGATCCCGGTCCGGCTGGACGTCACCGACCAGGAGCGGATCCCCGCCGTCGTCGCGGAGGCCGTGCAGCGGCACGGCCGGATCGACGTCCTGGTGAACAACGCCGGGCGCGGCCTGATCGGCGCCGTCGAGGAGTACACCGACCGCGACCTGCGGGACCTGATGGACCTGCACTTCTTCGGCCCGGCCGCGCTCACCCGGGCCGTGCTGCCGCACATGCGCGCCCAGGGCTCCGGCGCGGTGGTGCAGATGAGCAGCATGGGCGGCCGCTTCTCGTTCCCCGGCGTGGGCGCCTACTCGGCCACCAAGTTCGCGCTGGAGGGCCTGTCCGAGGCGCTGGCGCAGGAGGTCGCCGGGTTCGGGATCAAGGTGCTGGTCGTCGAACCGGGCGCGTTCCGGACCGGCTTCGCGGGCGGCGGCGCGCTCGCCCACACTGCCCCGATCGCCGCGTACGAGCCGGTGGTCGGCCCGGTCCGCACCGGCCTGCCGGACTCCGACGGCAAGCAGCCCGGCGACCCGGCGAAGGCCGCCGCCGCGATCCTGGCCGCCCTGGCCGCCGAGCGGACCCCGTTGCGGCTCGCGCTCGGCAGCGACGCCGTGGACGCCGTCCTCGGCAACCTGGACGGCGCGCGGCAGGAAGCCGAGGCCTGGGCGGCGGTCGGCCGCGGCACCGACTTCCCGGCCGGCGAGTGACGGCGGGGCCTCCCCGCTCCTGAGGAAAACCGCGCGACGGCGGGCAGCCCCGCTCCCTAGGCTGCCCGCCATGTCCTCCGCTTCCGCCACGCCCTCCGCGACCGCCACGCCCTCCGCCTCTGCCAAGCTCAGCCTGGCCGCCGTCACCCCCGGGAACATCGACGCCGCCCTCGCCCTGCGGGTGCGCCCCGACCAGGAGGGACTGGTCGCGCCGGTGGTGAAGTCGCTGGCCGAGGCGTACGCGTACGGGGAGACCGCCTGGCCCCGGCTGATCATGGACGGCGAGGTGCCGGTCGGCTTCGTGATGGCCTTCTTCGACCTCCGTTTCCACCCGGAGCGGCCCGACGACCGTGCCCGCTCCGGTCTGTGGCGTCTGCTGATCGACGCCGACGCGCAGCGCGGCGGCTACGGCCGTTTCGCGGTGGAGCAGGTCTGCGCCGAGATCCGCCGCCGCGGCGGCACCCGCGCCACCGTCACGTACGTGCCCGGCCCGGACGGCCCGGCGGAGTTCTACGACCGTCTCGGCTTCCGCCCGACCGGCGAGCTGAGCGGCGACCAGACGGTGGCGGAGCTGGACCTCTAGCCTCCCCCCTCAGGCCCCCGGCCCCCCTCGGTCGAGCAGCGCCGCCGCCTGCTCCCGCGCCTGCCGCAGCCACTCGCCCCGGACGGCGGCGGGCGAGTCGGTGACCGTGCGGAACACCGTCCGCCGTACGTCGCTGACGCCGACGTACGGCAGCACGCAGGCCGCCCAGATCCGCTCCAGGGGGTCGCCGAACTCGCTGCGCTCGCGTTCCTCGGGCGTGTCCGAGGTGTTCAGCACCAGGGCCCGCCCGGCCCGCAGCAGCCCGGCCGGTTCGCCGTCGGCCGTGCCGAGCTTGTACGCGACGCCGGGGACCAGGACCCGCTGTGTCCAGCCGACCAGGACGGCGGGCGGCATGCCCCACCAGTTGGGGTGGATCAGCACGAGCGCGTCCAGGGTGGCCACTTCGGCGCGGTGCAGGGCGAGGTGGGCATCGTCGGCGTGGTCCGCCGCGTCCACCGTGCCGGTCTCCCCGGCGGTCAGCAGCGGTGCGAAGCCCTCCGCGTAGAGGTCGTGGGCCCGTACCTCGCAGCCGCGCTCCCGCAGTTCGTCGACCACGGCGTCGTACAGTGCGTGGTTGAAGCTGCCCGGCCGCGGATGCGCCAGGTAGACCCCGATCGTGCTCATCGTCCGTTCCCCTCCCGTTGGTTGGCGAACGTGATGCTACGAGCCGAGGCCCGCGGGTAGGGTGCCGGAGCATGACCGAGCCGGACTTCCTCGCCACGACCAGGGCGTTCTACGACGCCATCGCCATCGAGTACACCGACCGCTTCCGGGACGCGATGGACTCCATGCCGACGGACCGGGCCGTGCTGGCGCTCTTCGCCGACCTGGTCCGCGCCGAGGGCCCGGACGCCAGGACGGCCGAACTCGGCTGCGGCCCGGGCCGGGTGACGCAGCACCTGCACGGGCTCGGCCTGGACGTGTGCGGGATCGACCTCTCGCCGCGGATGGTCGAGCTGGCGCGGGCGGCCTACCCGGAGGTGCCGTTCGCCGTCGGCTCGCTGTTCGACCTCCCCTTCGAGGACGGCGAGTTGACCGGCGCGGTGGCCTGGTACTCGATCATCCACACCCCGGCGGAGCGCCTCCCGGAGGTGTTCGCCGAGTTCGCCCGGGTGCTCGCCCCCGGGGGTCGGCTGCTGGTCGCCTTCCAGGTCGGCGACGAGCCCCTGCGGCTGGAGCAGCCCTTCGGCCACCCCGTGTCGCTGGACTTCCGTCGCCTGCGGCCCGAGCACGTCGAGGAGTTGGCCCGTGAGGCGGGCCTGCCGGTCACCTGCCGTACGGTCCGCGAGCCGGACGGCGAGGAGAAGGTCCCGCAGGCCTACCTGCTGGCCCGCAAGCCGGAGGCCGGCAGTTGACCGGGTGGTCAGGCGACCTCGGACGCCGGCTGCCCGGAGGCGGTGACGATCACCTCGTCCAGTACCTCGCGCGAGCGCAGCAGGTCGGTGATCATCCGGTCGATCCGCTCGCGCTCCGCGGTGAGCTCCTCGACCAGCAGCGGGGTGGCGATCTCGCTCGGGCTGCCGTCGGCGTCCTGCATGCAGGGGAGGATCTTGTAGATGGTGCGGCTGTGCAGCCCGGCCGCGTACAGCTCCTGGATGTGCACCACCCGGTCGACGGCGGCCTCCGGGTACTCCCGGTGGCCGCCGGCGGTGCGGCGGGCCGCCAGCAGGCCCTGCTGCTCGTAGTAGCGCAGCGAGCGCTCGCTCACGCCCGTCCGCCGGGCCAGTTCGCCGATCCGCATGCCGTCCGTCCCGTCATCCGTGCCTGGCCGAGCCGAGTGAAGGCCTCTTGAACCTGACATCAATGTTAGCTTCCACCGTTCCGGCATGAGGACGAACACGGAAACCGCGGGGCTCTTCCAGCCTTCCGCACTCGGCCCGCTCCGCGACGGGCTGATGTGCGGCGGCGGCGCCGAGGGGTACACCGACTACCCCGCGCCGGCGGGACAGCCGGCAGGGCAGCCCGCGGGGCGGCACGCCGGATAACACGGCGGGGCGCGCCCGCGCCCGCCCGGGGGTACCGCGCGGGAGCCGACCGCTCATGCCATGATCCCTGCATGAGTTCCAACGTTTTCTTCGACATCACCATCAACGACGAGCCGGCCGGCCGCATCGTCTTCAAGCTGTTCGACGAGGTCGTCCCGAAGACGGCCCAGAACTTCCGCGAGCTGGCCACCGGCCAGAACGGCTTCGGCTACGAGGGCTCCGGCTTCCACCGCGTCATCCCGGCCTTCATGCTGCAGGGCGGTGACTTCACCAACCACAACGGCACCGGCGGCAAGAGCATCTACGGCGAGAAGTTCGCGGACGAGAACTTCAAGCTCAAGCACGACCGCCCGGGTCTGCTGTCGATGGCCAACGCCGGCCGCAACACCAACGGCTCGCAGTTCTTCATCACCACCATCGTCACCGACTGGCTGGACGGCAAGCACGTCGTCTTCGGCGAGGTCGTCGAGGGCATGGACCTGGTGAAGAAGATCGAGTCGTTCGGTTCGCAGAGCGGCCGCACCTCGGCCACCATCAAGATCGCCAAGTCCGGCGTGGTCGAGTAATCACCGCTGCCCTGGCAATGCGTACCGCCCCGGAGTGGGAAGTCAGCAGGTCCGACTTTCCTTTCCGGGGCGGTGGCGTTTCCGGTCCCGGGAGCACCGCCGCCAGGTCCTAAGCCCAAGGACCGATGGCCTGGTGCCCCCGTCCCGGCTGGAATGGGCGGATGGATCACGACACGGTGCGCGAGGGCCTGACACCCGCCGAACGGACGGCCTACCTGGAGCGGATCGGCCTGCCGGACCCCGGGGAGCCGTCGGCGGGCGCGCTGGCACGGCTGCAGCAGGCCCACCTGCGGGCCGTCCCCTTCGAGAACCTGAGCATCCACCTCGGCGAGCCCGTCGTCCTGGACCCGGCGGCCCTGGTGGCCAAGGTGGTGGACCGGCGACGCGGCGGGTTCTGCTACGAACTGAACGGCGCCTTCGCCGAGTTGCTGCGCTCCCTGGGCTACCGGGTGAGCCTGCTGGCCGGACGGGTCTTCGACGGGGAGCGCCCCGGCCCGCCGTTCGGCCACCTCGCGTTGCGGGTCGACCTGGACGAGCCCTGGCTGGCAGACGTCGGCTTCGGCCGGTTCTCCCGGCACCCACTGCGCCTGGACCAGCGCGGCCCGCAGTCCGACCCGCACGGCACGTTCACCGTCGCCCCGCACGGCGCCCACGGCGAACTGGACGTCCGGATGGACGGCGCCCCGCAGTACCGCCTCGACCCGCGTCCGTACCCGCTCGCCGACTTCGCCCCGACCTGCTGGTGGCAGAGCACCTTGCCCGACTCGCACTTCACCCGCTCGACCGCCTGCTCCCTGCCCACCGAGGACGGCGGCCGGACCACGATCAGCGGCACCCGGCTCATCCGCACCGCCCCCGACGGCACCCGCAGCGAGCGGCAGCTCACCGCCGCCGAGACGCCGGCCGCCTACCGCGAGCACTTCGGCATCGCGCTGGACCGCCTGCCCGGCTGAGGCCGGACCGGGCCGGACCGGAGCGGGCCCGGCCGGGTCGCGGGAGGGGCAGGGTAGCCGGGGGTGCGATCGTCCGGGCCGGAACCGGGCAATCGCGCCGGCCGTCGCCGCCGTCGCCTTACGCTCTCCTCGGACGCGGGTCGAACCGCGGTCGAACTCGACTTTCCGGCAAGGTGGTTCACCGATGATCGAGCAGAGCGCCGACGACGGCGAGGTGACGTACGAGCAGGTGACGGTGGTCTGCTCGATCATCGGTGAACCCGCGGCCGGCACCTCCATGCCGTAGAACGCGAGCGCCTCCTGGACCAGGCGGCCCAGGAGGCGGTGGCGACGGCGGTAGATCAGTGCGGTGGCACGTGACATTCACTCATTGTGGCGCCGTCGTCACTCGAAGTCACCACTCGCTCACTTGACGTCCGGCACCGCGGTGTCGTTCTTGAAGGCGTCGAAGACCTGCTTGGACTTGTTGGCGTCCCACAGCACCGCGGATTCGCCGGTCTTGGTTCGGTAGTCCGCGTTGCCGATCGGGACGGTGATCGTCTTGCCGCTGCCGCCGTTGACGTCCTTCATGGCGAGGAAGAGCGAGCCGAGGTCGGTCAGCCCGCAGTCGTCGTCCACGATCAGGGTGCCGAGCGCCGAGTCGACCAGCGGGTAGAAGGTGAACGGGTTGAGCAGGTTGCCCGGGGAGGCGGCCTGGTGCGCGAGGGCGCCGAGGAACTTCTGCTGGTTGCGCATCCGACCGAGGTCCTGGTCGGCCATCTGGTGGCGCTGACGGACGAAGGCCAGGGCCTGCTTGCCGGTGAGGGTCTGGTCGCCGGCCTGGAGGTCGAGGCCGGAGTCCTTGTCCTTGACGGGCTGGTCGATCTTCATCTCGACGCCGCCGATCGAGTCGACGATGCCGACGAAGCCGGCGAAGCCGATCTCGGCGTAGTGGTCGATGTGGATGCCGGTGCTCTGCTCGACGGTCTGGACGAGCAGGCGGCCGCCGCCGGCGCCGAAGGCCGAGTTGATCTTCGCGGTGGTGCCCTTGACCGGCTTGCCGTTGCTGCCCGGGTGTTCGGGGATCGGCACCCAGGAGTCGCGCGGGATGCTCATCAGGGTGTTCCCGTTGTCCCCGACGTGCAGGATCATCATCGAGTCGCTGCGCTTGCCCTCGTCGTGCCCGGTGTGCAGGTCGTCCTGCTCGGAGTCGGTGAGGCCCTGGCGGCTGTCGGAGCCGACGATCAGCCAGTTGGTGCCCTTGCCCGCGGCCGGGCGGCCCGGGTAGTCGGCGAGCACGCTCTCGTGGTTGAGCTTGGAGTCCGCCCAGAACCAGGTGGAGACGGAGGTCACCATGACGGCGATCAGCAGGCCGAAGACCGACCACTTCACGATCCGTCGCCGCGGCCAGCGCTTGGCGGCCGGCGCACCGGCCGGCCGGGCACTGCCGGGACCACCGGGACCACCGGGACCACTCGGCCCATCCGGGCCGCCGGGCCCGCCCGGATATCCGGGACCGGCCGGGCCGCCGGGGCGGACGCCGGGCGCGCCGGCCCCCTGCTGCGGGACGCCGCCGAACCGGGAGGGCCCCTGCTGCCCCTGGCCCAGCTGCTGCGGCGTGGACGCCCCGGGCCCGCGCGGATTCAGCGAGGACGGCAGTGGCGGCTCGGCCGCCGTGCCGCCTCCGCCGCCTGCGCCGTACGGGTTCCCGCCGCCTCCGCCGTTGCCGCCGTACGGGTTCCCGCCGCCCCCGGGGCGGCCCTCCTGCCACGTGTTCATGCCGTCGAGGATGCCCGACCCCGGCCGGGCTGACTCCCCCCGGGGGGCCGGCCAGGCCTCTTGTAGCAGTTTTGATGCACGTACCGGATCGTTCCGCCGCAACGTCCGCCAAGGCCCGGACGCCCGGCAGTACGCGCTGCTCTGCCGGCCCCGGTCGTCGGGGGCCTCGCCACGGCCCCGGAGCGGCTGCCCGTACCGGCGCCGACCGGCTACCGACCGGCGCTGACCGGCCGGCAACCGCGGCCGCGGCCCGTACGGGGCGTCCCCGAGACGGGCCGCGGCGACCCCTAGGGGGAGACGCGCCGCGCCCCGTAGAACCTTGGTTGAGCCGCTTCATTCCGTCGGATGACGAGCGGTCCGCCGTCCACTCCTAACGTGGTTCCTACATCCCCACCGCCAGGAAGCGGCCCGATCCGGTCGCGTCCGGTGGCCAGGTCCACCGGGAGGGTGGAGACAACTCCCGGTCGAGGACTACCGCCCGCGCCATGTCGTGAGGCGGGCGGGCTCGTGAGGCTGGGGGCCAACGGGTGAGCGCATTTTTCCTCTAGGAGACTCCAGTGACGACGGCAGCAGCAGCCGTGTACGACCCCCAGCTTCCCGGCGGAGCCTCCGCCGTCGCCGCTTCGGCCCGTCAGGTCACCAAGGCGTACGGTTCCGGCGAGACCAAGGTCACCGCGCTCGACGCGGTCGACGTCGACATCCAGCGCGGCCGGTTCACCGCGATCATGGGCCCCTCGGGCTCCGGCAAGTCCACCCTGATGCACTGCCTGGCCGGGCTCGACACGGTGAGCACCGGCCGGATCTGGATCGGCGACACCGAGATCACCGGCCTCAAGGACAAGCAGCTGACCAGACTGCGCCGGGACAAGATCGGCTTCATCTTCCAGGCGTTCAACCTGCTGCCGACCCTGAACGCGCTGGAGAACATCACGCTGCCGATGGACATCGCGGGCCGCCGGCCCGACCAGGCCTGGCTGGACCAGGTGGTGGAGACCGTCGGCCTGGCCAGCCGGCTCAAGCACCGCCCGACCCAGCTCTCCGGCGGCCAGCAGCAGCGCGTCGCGGTGGCCCGGGCGCTGGCCGCCCGCCCCGAGATCATCTTCGGCGACGAGCCCACCGGGAACCTGGACTCCCGGGCCGGTGCCGAGGTGCTGACCTTCCTGCGCCGCTCGGTGGACGAGCTGGGCCAGACCATGGTGATGGTCACCCACGACCCGGTCGCCGCCGGCTACGCGGACCGCGTGCTCTTCCTCGCCGACGGCGTGATCGTCGACGAGATGCACGCGCCCACCGCCGACTCCGTCCTCGAACGCATGCGCCGTTTCGACGGCAAGCGCACCAGCTGAGCGACGGGACGACACGATCATGCTGCTCAAGACCTCACTGCGGAGCTTCTTCGCCCACAAGGGCCGGATGGCGCTCTCGCTCATCGCCGTCGTGCTGTCGGTGGCCTTCGTCTCCGGCACCCTGGTGTTCTCCGACACCGCCACCAGTACCTTCGACAAGCTCTTCGCCGCGACCGCCTCCGACGTCTCGGTCCAGCCGCCCAAGCCGGCCGATGACGAGGAGCAGCAGGCCGCCGCCAAGCCGTCGACCGTCCCGGTGGCGCTCGCCGACCAGGTCGCCGCGGTGCCGGGCGTGAAGAAGGCCGTCGGCCAGGTCATGGTCGGGAACGCGATCCTGGTCAACCCGGCCACCAACAAGCTGGTCGGCCCGACCAGCGGCGCGCCCACCCTGCTCGGCAACTGGACCGACACCCCGCGCAACCCGGTCACCATCACCTCCGGCCACGCGCCGCAGAACTCCGGTGAGCTGGTGCTGGACGCGGACACCGCGAAGAAGGCCAGGCTCGGCCTCGGCGACCGGATCCGGGTCGAGAACTCCGGCGGCAAGCACGACTTCACCATCGCCGGCATCGCCACCTTCACCGCCACCAACCCGGGCGCGGCCCTCGGCTTCCTGGACACCCCGACCGCCCAGCAGCAGCTGCTCGGCGAGCCGGCCTACACGTCGATCGAGGCCTTCGGCGACGGCAGCCGGAGCAACGACCAGCTCAAGGCCGCGGCGCTGGCCAAGGTCGGCGGCGGCTACCAGGCCAAGACCGCGGCCGAGCAGAAGGACGAGAACGCCAAGCAGGTCGGCAGCGGCCTCGCCTTCATGAAGTACGCGATGCTCGGCTTCGCCTTCGTCTCGGCGATCGTCGGCGGCTTCCTGATCATCAACACCTTCTCGATGCTGGTCGCCCAGCGCACCCGGGAGATCGGCCTGCTGCGCGCCATCGGCGGCAGCCGCCGGCAGGTCAACCGCTCGGTGCTGGTCGAGGCGCTGATCCTGGGCGTGCTCGGCTCGACCCTCGGGGTCGCGGCAGGCCTGGGCGTCGCGGTCGGTCTGATCAAGCTGATGAACGCGATCGGCATGGACCTCAAGGCGGCCGACCTGCAGATCGGGCCGGACGTGTTCGTCGCCGGCTACGCGCTCGGCATCGTGGTCACCCTGGTCGCGGCCTGGTTCCCGGCCCGCCGGGCGAGCCGGATCTCGCCGATGGCCGCCCTGCGCGACCACGGCACCCCGGCCGAGGGCCGCGCCAACCTGGTCCGTACGGCGGTCGGCCTGCTGCTGACGGCGGGCGGCGGCACCCTGCTGGTGCTCGGCGCGCGGTCGGAGAAGGCGGCCACCGGCGGCCAGTACCTGGGCCTGGGCGTGGTGCTCACCCTGGTCGGCTTCGTGGTGCTCGGCCCGTTGCTGGCCTCGGCCATCGTCCGGGTGCTCGGCGCGGTGCTGCCGGCCCTGTTCGGCCCGTCCGGCAAGCTCGCCCAGCGCAACGCGATGCGCAACCCGCGCCGCACCGGCGCCACCGCCGCCGCGCTGATGATCGGCCTGGCGCTGGTGATCGCCTCCGCGGTGTTCAGCTCCTCGGCCGTCACCTCGGCCGGCGCACAGATCGACAAGTCGGTGGGCGTGGACTACATCATCGCGGGCGGCGGCACCGAGGTCACCCCGGAGATGCTGGACATCGTGCGCCGCACCCCGGGCATCGACCACGTCACCATCCAGAAGGGCTTCCAGGCCGCCAAGGTCCGGCTGCCGGACGGACAGAAGGCGAAGACCGACCTGACCGCCGTGCCGCCCGGATTCCTCGGCACCGACTTCCGTCCGACCGTCAACTCCGGTGCGGCGGACTCGGTCGGCCGCGGCTCGCTGGGGATCGGCGAGACCTTCGCCAAGGACCACGGCCTGAAGGTCGGCGACCAGGTGACCGTCGACTACGGCAAGGGCCACACCCAGGTGCTGCCGGTCGGCGCGGTCTTCGCCAAGGGTGAGCTGTTCGGCGACGGTTCCTTCGTCGCCATGGACACCATGGCCGAGGTCGTCCCCGCCGCCGAGCAGCCGCCGGTGTGGACCTTCTTCGCCAAGGCCTCCTCCGGCGCCGACGTCGACAGGACGCTGACCGCGCTGGAGGACGGGCTCAAGGAGTACCCGCAGCTGACCATCAAGGACCGGGCCGGCTACAAGGAGCTGGTGCAGTCCCAGGTCGACACCCTGCTCTACCTGATCTACGGGCTGGTCGCCCTCTCGATCACGGTCGCCGTGCTCGGTGTGGTCAACACCCTGGCACTGTCGGTGGTCGAGCGGACCCGGGAGATCGGCCTGCTGCGGGCGATCGGGCTCTCCCGCCGCCAGCTGCGCCGGATGATCCGGCTGGAGTCCGTGGTGATCGCGGTGTTCGGCGCCGTCCTCGGCACCGGGCTGGGCCTCGCCTGGGGCGTCACCGCCCAGGGGGTCCTGCGGGACCAGGGCCTCGGGACGCTCTCCGTCCCCACCACCACGATCGCGATCACCCTGGTCTCCTCGGTGGTGATCGGCCTGGTCGCCGCGCTCGTCCCGGCCTTCCGGGCGGGACGGATGAACGTCCTCACCGCCATCGCGACGGACTGAATCGCCGCGGACTGAAGCGCGACGGACCCGTTCCGGCGCCGGGGGGCGTCGGAACGGGGACGCGGGACAGGGGCCGGGTGCGCACCGCACCCGGCCCCTGCCGCGTGCCGCGCCGAGGGCCCCACCAACTCCGCGTCCGCCCCGGTCAGGGCCCGCGCCGACGGGAGAGCGCGGTGACCTTGATCACAGTGCCGGTGCCGCGCCGCGAGGAGTGCGCGGCCGCCCGGACCGGGACAAGACGGGGACGCGTCCGCACCGGTACGGTGGCCCCGATGAACACCAAGGCTGCTGAGGAGCTGCCGGCTGTTTCCGTGATCATGCCGGTGCTCAACGAGGAACGTCACCTGCGCACGGCTGTCCGGCGCATCCTGGACCAGGAGTACCCGGGGCCGATGGAGGTGGTGATCGCCCTCGGTCCCTCCAGCGACCGTACCGACGAGATCGCCGCCGAGCTGGTGGCCGAGGACCCGCGGGTGCGGACGGTGGCGAACCCCACCGGCCGGACGCCCGCCGGGCTGAACGCCGCGATCCGGGGCTCCCGCCATCCGATAGTGGTGCGCGTGGACGGCCACGGTCTGCTCACCCCCGGCTACATCGCGACCGCGGTCCGGCTGCTGGGCGAGATGGACGCGGCGAACGTCGGCGGCATCATGCACGCCGAGGGCGAGACCGAGTGGGAGAACGCGGTCGCCGCCGCGATGACCTCCAAGCTCGGTGTCGGCAACGCCGCCTTCCACACCGGAGGCCTGGCCGGCCCGGCGGACACCGTCTACCTCGGGGTGTTCCGGCGCGAGGTGCTGGAGAAGCTCGGCGGCTACAACGAGGAGTTCATCCGCGCCCAGGACTGGGAGCTGAACTACCGGATCCGCCAGGACGGCGGCCTGGTCTGGTTCACCCCGCAGCTCAAGGTGACGTACCGGCCCCGGCCCTCGGTGCGGGCGCTGGCCAAGCAGTACAAGGACTACGGCCGCTGGCGCCGGGTGGTCACCCGCTACCACCGCGGCTCGGTCAACCTGCGCTACCTCGCCCCGCCGGCCGCGCTGCTGGCGGTCACCCTCGGGCTGGTGCTCGGCGCGGCCGTCCACCCGGCCTTCCTCGCGGTGCCCGGCGCCTACCTGCTGGGCATCGTCGGCGGCGCCGTGACCGAGGGCCGCGGCCTGTCCGTCAAGGCCAGGACACTGCTGCCGGTGGCGTTCGCGACCATGCACCTCAGCTGGGGCTTCGGCTTCCTCACCTCGCCGCGCTCACTGGCGCGCCGGGTGATCGCCAGCGTCAGCCCGTCCTCGAAGAACCTGCTCTCCAAGACCGGCTGACGCCCCGTCGCGCCGGGTCGGCCGCGCGGGCGAGCCGCTGCCGGACGAGGGGGCGGCCACCGGCGGTGCCCGAACCGGCGAAGGGCACCGCGAGGCGGACGGAACCCTCCTGCCCCGGCAGCTACTTGGCGCAGGCGTCGACGTCGTCCGCCTGCACCCGCTGGAGGTCCTCGGGCGCCGCGGTCGGCACCGCCCCCGGGGTGGCGGGCGCGCTCAGGGCGTCCTTGCCGAGCACCAGGAGCAGCCCGGCCTTCGGGTCCGTCTTCGCGGCCGGCTTCACGGCGTCACCCGGCAGCCCGAGGGCGGCGGCCAGGGCGTCGGCCTCGGCCTCCTGGCCCGCCGGGTAGGAGACCGTGGTGCTCGCGGCGACCGGCGCGTCGCTGCCGACCGCGGCCTTGGCGAAGCCCTTCGCCTGGAGCTTCTCGACGGTCGGCCCGGACTGCCCGCGCTTGCCGCTGCCGTTGCGGACCGTCACCTGGACGCCCTTGGTGTCCACCGCCGGGGCGGTGGCGGCGGGCGTCGTCGGGGCGGCCGAGCCGGCGCCGTCGGGCGCGGGCGGGGCGGCCGTCTCGGTCAGCGAGCGGTCGCCCGCGATCATCGCGAACACCTGGGAGGCGTCCGGCTGCTTGAAGATCACCCGGTCCTTGTCCTGGGGGTCGTCCACGACGGGCACGGTGGCGAAGGTGATGTTCTTGGTGTCCACCTTGCTGATGTCCAGCGCGAGGTCCTTCAGCTTGTCCACGCTGCCGATGCCGTCGTCCACGGTGAGCGCCTTGGTGGCGGCGTCCGCGAGCTTGTAGAGCTTGGCGGGGTTGGTCAGGGTGTCGTCGGTCTTGATCTTGCGGATCATCGAGCTGATGAACTGCTGCTGGAGCGGGATCCGGCTGAGGTCGCCGCCCTGGCCGACCGCGTGCCGGGTGCGGACGAAGGCCAGCGCCTCCTCGCCCTGGACCACGTGCCGGCCCTTGGTCATCTTGAGGTGCGAGTCCTTGTCGTTGATGTCCTTGGCCGCGCAGACCTCGACCCCGCCGACCGCGGTGGACAGGGTCTTCACCGCCTCGAAGTTGACCTGCACGAAGTGGTCGACCCGGATCCCGGTGTTCTTCTCGACGGTCTTCCAGGTGCAGCCCGCGTCCCGTCCCGCCTGGCCGAGGCTGTTGTTGAACATGTCCCGCGCCGAGCCCGGGATCTTCTTCCCCTGGGCGCTCTGGCACTCCGGGATCGGCAGCATCAGGTCGCGCGGGAGGCTGACCACCGTCGCGTTGGAGCGGTCCTTGGCGATGTGGAAAAGCAGCGTGGTGTCGGCGTGCCCGGTGCTGCCCGCGTCACCGTACTCGCGGCCGAGGCCCTCCCGGCTGTCGGTGCCGATCACCAGGATGTTCAGCGCCTCCCCGGCGGCCTTGGGGCGCTCCGCCTCGTCGCCCAGCTGGACTTTGACCGAGGTCAGGTTGTTGTTGAAGTGCTGGTACAGGTAGTACGCCCCGCCGCAGCCCGCGGCCATCACCAGGGCGCCCGTCCCGGCGGTCCACTTGAGCGCGCGCCGGCGCCGGTTGCGCTTGGCGAGGGCGGCAGCCCGCCGCCGGGTGTCCCGGCGGCCCTCTCCGGCCGGTGCCTCGGGTGCCTCGGCAGCCCGGCGGCGCTGCCGGGGGACACCGGGCGCCGGGTCCACCCGGTACCGCCCGGATTCCGGTTGCTCCTCGTGCACGGGGGGTTCCCTACCTTCGACCGGTCACGGCTCCGGCCCACCCGTCCTGAACGGGCCGATCCGGACACAGTAGACGAGCTGAATGGGGGAATCGTTCCGGGTGTGATCTGCATCATGTGTGAACAAAGCGAAGGTAAATTCCGTTCTTCACCAGACGATTTCCGGACACACCCGCGCCGACCTGCGGCGCGGGGCGGCCCGGGGCGGACCCGTACCGCGCCGCCCCGGGGGGCCCGCTCAGTGCTGCGCGCAGGCGTCCACGTCGGCGGTGCGTCCCTCGAACGTGGGCGAGGCGCCCGCCGAAGGTGACGCCGCCGCCATCGCCGCCTCGGCGGAGCCCGCGTTCGGTCCCGCGCCCGGGCTCGCGTTCGCCGCCGCGCCCGCCGACGGCGCCGACCCGGGCGGCCGGACGGCGACGGGCTGGTCGTCGCGCAGCGCCGTGAACAGCTGGGTGGTCTGCGGCTGCACGAACTCGTCCCGGTCCGAGTCGTAGCGGTACGGGCGGCGCGGCGCGGTCAGGAAGGTCACGTTCGCCGTGGGGACGCCGCGCAGGTCCTGGGTCAGGTCGTACAGCGCGCCGAGCGAGGACAGTCCGCCGTCCGCCCGGACCGAGGAGGTCGCCGCGTCCAGCACCGGCCACAGCCGGGCCGGGTTCAGCAGCACGCCCTGCGACTCCACCTTGCGGATCAGCGCGGCCAGGAACTGCTGCTGACGGCCCATCCGCTGGGTGTCGCTGCCGTCCCCCAGGCTCTCCCGGGCCCGGACGTAGCCGAGCGCCTGCTCGCCGTGCAGGGTCTGCCGGCCGGCGGGCAGGTCGAGCTTGGCGTCCTTGTCGTGGATCGGCTGCGGCACGCACACCTCGACCCCGCCGATCGCGTCCACGATCGTCTTGAAGCCGCTGAAGTCGAGGATCACGTAGTGGTCGATCCGGATCCCGCTCAGCTGCTCGACGGTACGGATCGAGCAGGCCGGGCCGCCCGTCTCGAAGGCCCAGTTGAACTGCATCAGCGCCGGCTTGCTGTGGGTGCCGTCCGGCTTCTCGCAGGCGGGGACGCTGACCATGACGTCGCGTGGGACGGAGACCGCCGTCGCGTGCTTCCGGTCGGCGGCCAGGTGCAGGAGGATCGTGGTGTCCGAGCGCTGGGTGCCCGCGTCGGAGCCGTAGGAGCCGTTCGCGCCGGAGCGGTCGTCACTGCCGATCAGCAGGATGTTCTCGGCGCCCCGCGCGCCGGCGGTGCGGCTCGGCCGTTCGGCCTCCAGCTTGGCGAGCAGCCGGTCGGTGGCCGCGTCGGTCCGGATGTTGCCGTCCAGCTTGCGGTAGGCGATCCAGAGCAGCGCCCCGGTCGCGACCAGCAGGAACGCGACGACGCCGGCGGTGATCATCAGCCACCGCCGGCGCCTGCGCGGGCGTCCGGTCCCGTCCGGGGGAGCGTCCGCGGGGGGAACGTCCGTCGGAGAGGTCTCCGCAGGGGAGTCGTCGGTCGGGGGGTGCTCGGTGTCGTCCTCGGCCATGGCAGGGATACCTACCCGCCGGGCCCGGGCCGGGGGGTCACCCGAGGCGCAGTGTCACCCGTTCGGATTCGGTCCGCTTCTCCCACTGCTCGGCGTCCAGCGCCTGCGAGTTGCGGCACAGCACCACCGAGGCGCCGGCCGCCAGCGGCGCCAGCAGGCCGGCCTCCAGGCCAGCCCAGTCGTCGTACGAGAGGGTGGACAGCACACGGTCGCCGGGCTTCAGGCCGAGGCGGGCCGCTCCCTCCCGGGCCAGCGCGACGGTCTGCTCGCCCGTCAGCTTCAGCGGCAGCCCGTCCACCGCGGTCTCCAGCGCCTGCCCGTCCGGGGCGACGGGGGAGTACGGCGCGAAGCGGTCGCCCTGCCCGGGCACCTCGGCGGCGTAGTCGAGGAAGCCGTCCGGGCGCTGCGGGAAACGGCCGCCGAGCGGGCGCAGGGCGAGCGCCACCCGCTCGCCCTCGCAGGCCTGGGCGGCCGCCAGCCCGTCCGGACCGCTGACCACCAGGTCCGCGGCGGCCGGGTCGCCGCCCGGCACCGCCGCCACTCCGACCGACCAGCAGGCGAGCAGCCAGACGGCGCTCTGCCAGTGGGCGGGCAGCAGCAGCGCCGCCCGGTCGCCCGGGCCGGCGTTCAGCTCGTCCTGCAGGAGGTTGGCGGTCTTGGCCACCCAGTTGTCGAAGGTCCGGGCGGACAACTCCACCCGTTCGCCGGTGGCGTCGTCGTAGAAGGTGACCAGCGGGGCCGCGGGATCGACCGAAGGGGGGCCGCCGCGCAGGAATGCGTGCAGCAGCTCGACGGGGGTGTGGGCATCGGCAGCGAAAGGCGCAGTCATGGTGCGCCCCAGCCTACGGCCTTCGAGTGGGAGGCCGGGAGGGGTGGCCGAACGGCCGGGGGGCGGCGTGGCGAGCGGTCCGGTTTGCGGCGACGATCCGAATTATGCGCCTTTCACTACCAGCCGTTCTGCTCGCCGGCTGCACCGCTGCCCTGCTCGTCCAACCCGCCGCCTCCGCCGCCGACCCGTCCGGCCCCCAGCGCCGCGACTTCGCCGACGGCGGCTCGACCACCTCGCTCCCGCTGCCCGCCGGCCACGGCCTCGCCCCGCACGCCACCCGGCCGTTCGAACTCCTCGGTGTCAGCTGGGACGGCCCGCCGGACGCACTCGCCGGCGCCGACATCCGGATCCGCACCCGGGACGCGGACACCGGCCGCTGGGGCGACTGGCGGCGGCTCGAAGCCGAGCCCGAGGACGGCCCCGACCACTCGCCGCACGGCGCCACCGCACCCCTGTGGACCGGCCGCAGCGACGGCGTCGCGGTCGACGTCCGGCCCGGCCCGGCAGGAGCGCCGCCCGGACTGCGGCTCGAACTCGTCGACCCCGGCCGGGGCGCCACCGCACCGGCCGCACGGACCCTGCCCGCCGAGCCCCCCGAGCCCGCCGACGGGCACCAGGCCCCGCGCCCGGCCATCGTCACCCGGGCCGGCTGGGGCGCCGACGAGTCGCTGCGCGACCAGAGCTTCGAGTACACCGGACCGGTCCGCGAGGTCTTCGTCCACCACACCGCCACCGCCACCGACTACGCCTGCAGCGACGCCCCCCGAGTGATCCGGGCGATCTACCAGTACCACGTCAAAACCAGCGGCTGGCGCGACATCGGCTACAACTTCCTGGTCGACCGCTGCGGCACCGTCTACGAGGGCCGCGCCGGCGGCGTCGACCAGCCTGTCCACGGCGCCCACACCCTCGGCTTCAACACCGACTCCTCCGGCATCGCCGCGATCGGCACCTACGGCGGCGACCAGCCGCCCCAGCCCCTCCTCGACGGCCTGGCCGCCATCACCGCCTGGAAACTCGGCCTCACCGGCCAACCCGCCGACGGCCACACCAAGCTCACCTCGGCCTCCGACGCCAGCCGCTACCCCAAAGGCACCGTCGTCGACTTCGACACCGTCTCCGGCCACCGCGACGCCTTCAACACCGAATGCCCCGGCAACGCCCTCTACGCCCAACTCCCGGCCCTGCGCGCGGCGGCGACCCGCCTCCAGACCCAGAGCCCCTGACCCGCCGACGCCGCCTCCCGCGCCCGGCTCCTTCCCCCCTTCCCCTGTCCCCGCGCCCCGACAGGGCGCGGGGAACCGCGCGCGGCAGGCGCGTCGGGGCCACCCGATCGCGAACGCTCAGTTGCCGCCCCCCACCTCACTCCACCGCCGTACCAACCCCCGCAGCTCCTCCGTCAGCCCCGCCCCCAGATCCGGCCGGAGGTCGTACCGCGCGGGGGTGTTCTGCAGCAGCGCGATCCGCCACCCCGCCCCGGCGTTCACCGCGATCACCGTCTGCACCGCGTTGAGCCCCGGGTCCAGCTCCTGCGCGCCGGCCGGCACCATCCCGGCGACGGCCTCCAGCTGCGCCACCCCGGCCCCGAGGGCCCGCACCCGCCGTACGGTGGCCACGTACCGGGGCGTCGCGTGGTCGGCGAAGATCCGGCCCAGCTCGGCGGCGATCACCGACCGTCCCCGGTGTCCGCTCCCGTCGAAGCCGATCGCTTCCCCGTCCACCGCGAACGGCCCGGCGAAGGCCGCGCCGTCCCGCTGGTTCCATCCCTCCAGCATCCGGCGGTACAGCGCCCGCACCGCGATCTCGTCCTCGGAGGGCAGTTCCGGCAGCCGCGTATCGTTCATATCCCCATGGTCGGTGACGGCAGCGAAGGAGGCGACGGCAGTGGCGGGCGGTACGGACGGTACGGCCGGCGGCTCGGTGCGGCGCTGGCGGCCGGGTTTCCCGCTGGACGTGGCCCGGACGCTGCTGCCACTGCGCCGCGGCCCCGCCGACCCGTCGTACCGGACCGCCGGGGACGGCGCCGTCTGGCGCGCCTCCCGTACCCCGGCGGGTGTCGGTACCTTGCGCGTGCTGTCGCACCCCGCCGCGGGCGAGGTCGAGGCGACCGCCTGGGGTCCTGCCGCGGACTGGCTGCTCGACCGGCTTCCCGTGCTGCTGGGCGCGGAGGACGAGCCGGAGGCGCTGGTGCTGCCGCCCGGTCCGCTGCGGGACGCGCAGCGCCGTACCGCCGGGGTCCGGCTGAGCCGGACCGGTCTGGTACTGGAGTCCCTCGTCCCGGCGATCCTGGAGCAGAAGGTCACCACCGACGAGGCCTACCGCGCCTGGCGGACCCTGTTGCGGGACTTCGGCACCCCGGCGCCGGGCCCGGCCGAGGGCATGCGGGTGGCGCCGTCGGCCCGGGAGTGGGCGCTGATACCGAGCTGGGAGTGGCACCGGGCGGGCGTGGACCCGAAGCGGTCCGCGACCGTGATGCGGGCGGTCCGGCTAGCGCCGCGCCTGGAGGAGGCGTCGGCGATGGGCCACGGGGAGGCGTTCGCCCGTCTCACCGCCGTGCCGGGCATCGGTGTCTGGACGGCGGCCGAGACCCTGCAGCGCAGCAACGGCGACCCGGACGCCGTCTCGGTCGGCGACTTCCACCTGCCCAACCTGGTCGGCTGGGCCCTGGCCGGCCGCCCCCGCAGCGACGACGCCCAGATGCTCGCCCTCCTGGAGCCCTTCCGCCCGCACCGCCACCGGCTCTGCCGCCTCCTGCTGGCCGTCGGCGCCCGCGCCCCCCGCTACGGTCCCCGCCTCACCCCCAACGACCACCGCCACCGCTGAGGAGAGGCCGCCCCGGTGTACACCCGCGTGGGTCGGTGGGCAACCGCCGCGGGATCTCCCGGGGCCGCTGATCCCTACCGCACCTCGACGAAGGTGTCGGCGCTGCGTTCCGGGCGTTCGCGGGGCGGCTCGGCGGGGCGGCCGACGGCGATGGCGCCCATCGGGTCCCAGTCGGCGGGCAGGTCCAGGGCGGCGCGGACGGTGTCGCGGCAGAACATGGTGGAGGAGACCCAGGCGGAGCCGTAGCCCTCGCCGGTGAGGGCGACCAGCAGGTTCTGTACGGCGGCGCCGACGGCGACGGTGAACATCTCCCGTTCGGCGCCGGCGCGCCGGGTGTCGGGGTAGTCGTGCGAGCCGTCCATCACCAGGCAGGGCACCACCAGGTACGGCGCGTCGCGCAGGACGTCGCCGCGGGCGGTGCGACGGGCGATCTTGGCCTCGTCCCAGCCGTCGAGTTCGCGCAGGTCGCGCTGCCAGGCGGCGAGCATCGCGTCGAGCAGCCGGGTGCGGGTGTCGGGTGACTCCAGCAGCACGAACCGCCAGGGCGTGGTGTGGTGCGGGGCGGGCGCGGTGACGGCGGCCGCGACCGCGCGGCGGACGGCGGCCGGGTCGACCGGTTCGGCGGTGAAGGAGCGGACGGTGCGCCGCAGGGTGACGGCCTGCCGAAGTGCCTCGGAGGTGCCGAGCCGGAACATGTCGTCCGTGGCGGGCCGCACCAGTGGCCGGGTGCCCGTGCCGTCCTCGGCGGTGACCAGGTGGCCGAGCCCGCGGACGACCGCGACCGGGACGCCGGTGGCCTTGCCCTTCACCAGGTCGGCGGCGGCGGCGAGTTCGTCGGCGGTCGCGGTGACGGTCATTTCCAGCGCGTTGCCGTGGCTGTCGGTGCGCCCGCGGTGGTCGTCCAGGGCGGACAGTCCGGCGGCGCCGATCGCGACGTCGGTGAGCCCGTTGCGCCAGGGCCGCCCGAAGGTGTCGGTGACGACGACGGCGAGCCGGCGGCCGGTGAGGTGCTGCAGCCGGGCCCGCAGCGCGCGGGCCGAGGCGTCCGGGTCCTCGGGCAGCAGCAGCACGGTGCCGGGGGCGGTGTTGGAGGCGTCGACGCCGGCGGCGGCCATGACGAAGCCGTTGCGGTTCTCGACGATCCGGACCGGTCCGCGCCGGGCGATGACCCGGACGGTCTCGGCGTCGATCGCGGCCTCGCGGTCGGCGGCGTGCTGCAGCCGGCCCTCGGCCTTGCTGACGATCTTTGAGGTGACCAGCAGGATGTCGCCGTCCAGATACGTCCCGGCCTTGGCGATCAGCTCGGCGAGGTCGGCCCCGGCATCGACCTCCGGGATCCCCTCGATGCCCAGGATCTGCAGCGGCGCGGTCACGAGCGGACCTGATCCGCCAGTGCGAGCGCAGCCCAGGCCATCTGGGCGGTGGTCTCGATGTCGGTCATCAGCAGGGGGACGGCCCGGCAGGCGATTCCGCCGGCCTCGACCGCGGCCACCGACGCCTCGTCGGCGGTGTCGACCAGCCAGCCGTCGAGGAGGTCGGAGCCGTAGTTCAGCGCGACCGCCTCCGCCGTCGCCTCGACGCCGACGGCGGCGAGCACCTTGTCGGCCATGCCGCGCACCGGCGCCCCGCCGATGATCGGGGAGAGCCCGACGACCGGCGCCGGGGCGGCGACGACGGCCTCCCGGATGCCGGGGACGGCGAGGATGCTGCCGATCGAGACGACCGGGTTGGACGGCGGGAAGAGGATGATGTCGGCCGCCGCGATCGCCTCCAGCACGCCGGGCGCGGGCTTGGCGGTGTCGGCGCCGACCGGGATGATCGCCTCGGCGTCCACGGCGGCGTGCAGCTTGACCCAGTACTCCTGGAAGTGGATCGCCCGGGTGCCCTGCTCGTCGGTGATCCGCACGTGCGTCTCGACCCGGTCGTCGCTCATCGGCAGCAGCCGCACGCCGGGCTTCCATCGCACGCACAGCGCCTCGGTCACCTGGGTGAGGCTGTATCCGGCGGTGAGCATCTGGCTGCGGACGAGGTGGGTGGCGAAGTCCCGGTCGCCGAGCCCGAACCACTCGGGGCCGACGCCGTACTCCTTCATCTCGTTCTTGATCGACCAGGTCTCGTCGGTCCGGCCCCAGCCCTGTTCCTCGTGGATGCCGCCGCCGAGGGTGTACATCACGGTGTCGAGGTCGGGGCAGACCTTGAGGCCGTAGAGGTGGATGTCGTCGCCGGTGTTGCCGATGACGGTGATCTCGTCCTGCGGTCCGACCGCCGCGAGGAGCCCGCGCAGGAAGCGCGCTCCGCCGATTCCGCCTGCCAGTGCCACGATGCGCATGGGGTCATCCTGCCACGATCGGACCGTCCGTCAGCCCGGCGTCAGTGCGCCTCGGCCTGCGCCTGCGCCTGCTGCTGGTCCGCGTGCTGCTGCGCGTGCTGCTCGGGGAGGGCGGTGGCGCCGTACTGGTTCATCTCGGTGAGGCCGGGGGTGTAGAGGTGGATGGAGACGGCGGGTTCGAGGGCGCCGTTGACCACCTCGTGCAGGTAGCCGGAGGAGAAGACGCGTTGCCCGCCGGGCTTCAGGGTGCGGGCGCCCTCGCCCGCGTGCGTGAGGGAGCGCTCGATGAGCTCGCCCCGGACGACGGTCATCACGCCGGAGGACTCGCCGTGGTCGTGGAAGCCGCTGCTCTGGCCGGGCAGCCAGCTGAGCAGCCAGATCTCGTAGCCGGGG
This sequence comes from Kitasatospora sp. NPDC051164, assembly GCF_044455625.1. NCBI lineage: Bacteria > Bacillati > Actinomycetota > Actinomycetes > Kitasatosporales > Streptomycetaceae > Kitasatospora > Kitasatospora sp. NPDC051164. Next base: position 21,847 of record NZ_JBITFB010000051.1, read on the forward strand.
CCGGTGGCCAGGCGGGCGTACCAGCGGGTCAGTGCGTCGTAGCGGACGAGCGGTTCCCAGCGGGCGCGGTCGGCGGCGATCTCGCGGACCAGCCGGGCGTAGCCGGCGACGGTGGTGGGGTGGGCGGGCAGGTCGGTGCGGGCCAGGTGCGGGAAGGCGAGCGGGTCGCCGGCGATGGAGACGTCGCTGAGCCCGTCCGTCCAGCGCTGCCCGTCCGTCCGGCGGTGCCGGTCAGGGTGGCGGGGGAAGTGGCTGGGGGTGAGGCCAAGGCGGGCGAGCTTGTTGCGGTCGCGGTTCCGCTGGCGGATGCGGATGATGCGCACGGGAGTCGTCCTCGGAGGAGTCGGCTGGTTCGTCGGGATCAGCCGGATCCGGGATGTCCTGGGGCGGGAATCGCGGGCGGCCTCTGTGCTTCCTGGGGGCGGCGCGCGGTGGGACGCGGGCGCCTAGATACAGCAGGAACAGAGGCGACAACAAGAGTTCACGGCACGGCGGAGCGTGGAACCGCTCCGGGGGCTGGCGAACTCTGACATAGGGGAAAGGACACCGCATCCGCAGGGTCGGTGTCAAACGGAAGGATGCGGCATTCGAGTGGATTCGGTCCGGATCTTGCCCTGATGGGGTGGTTCATCACTCTCTATGTTTCGATGGGAAGATCGCCGGGAAGGCAGGCCGATGACCGGCCTGTGGTGGTGACCAAGGGTCACCTGGCGAATGGTTGCGGACGGTTCGGCACTGTTCAGGGCCTTACGGCAGAAGGTCCGTTGTGTCCGTATATGTACACTATTCGTAACGGCTTGGTGCCGGGGAGTGAATCCTGGCCCCAATACCAGAGCTCGGCTTGACTGGGCCAGAGTGACGCAACTGTAATTTCACTCGTGTCGTCAGCCGCACGAGGCAACGGCAACCACGGGGACGCCAAGTAGGGGCAGAGGAGGCGCGCCACATGAGCGAGCTCTTTGAGCTGTTGATCGGGGACGGCATCGCGGAGGAAGAGGAGGAACTCGGCTGGCAGGAGCGCGCGTTGTGCGCTCAGACCGACCCGGAGTCCTTCTTTCCCGAGAAGGGCGGCTCGACCCGCGAGGCCAAGAAGGTCTGCCTCGCCTGCGAGGTCCGCTCGGAGTGCCTGGAGTACGCCCTCGCCAATGACGAGCGTTTCGGCATCTGGGGCGGCCTCTCCGAGCGCGAGCGCCGTCGGCTCAAGAAGAGCGCGGTCTGACGGGGCGGCCCCCGGGCCCCGCTGACCGTTCGACAGGGACGGACAATCGCACAGCTGTACGGGCGCCTCACCGCGGTGGTGGGGCGCTTTCGTGTTCCCGCCCCTTCCCCCGCCGCCCCTCCCACCGCCTCCTCCACGGTCTCCCCCGCGGCCTCCTTCACCGTCCCCGCACCGGCACCCCGGACGAACCGTCCACCAGGAGCCGTTAGTGTGGTGCGCCATCCGGTTGCCGTTCACCGGCTGTGTCCACCGAGAACTGGGGCCCGCGCACTCGATGACCGTCTACAGCCACCAGAGCGGCTTCACCGCTTCCCGGCCACCCGCCTACCCGCGCCACCTGGTCACCGCCGTGATCGTCTCGCACGACGGCGCCCGCTGGCTCCCGCAGACGCTGGCCGGCCTGCTCGGGCAGGACCGCCAGGTCCAGCGCGTCCTCGCGGTCGACACCGGCTCCACCGACAACTCCCAGCAGCTGCTCGCCGACACCCTCGCCGACTGGCTCCCCGAGAGCGGCCCGCTTGTCCTCGGCCGCCGGGCCGGCTTTGGCACCGCCGTCGCCGAAGCCGTCTTCAACAGCCCGCCGCTGCGCCCCGAGGACCTGTCCTACCGGCTCGACCCCTCCGGCTACGACCCGGTCACCGGCGGCTGGGACGACTTCGGCGACCCGCTCGCCCAGGAGGACGACCTCGGCCGCGGCGGCCCGCGCGAGACCGAGCCGGTCGAGTGGCTCTGGCTGCTGCACGACGACTGCGAGCCGCAGACCGACGCGCTGCGTCGCCTGCTCCAGGTCGCCGACTCCACCCCCAGCGCGGCCGTGGTCGGCCCCAAGCTGCGCAGCTGGTACGACCGCCGCCAGCTCCTTGAGGTCGGCGTGACGATCGCCCGCTCCGGGCGGCGCTGGACCGGCCTCGACCGCCGCGAGCAGGACCAGGGCCAGCACGACCAGGTCCGTCCGGTGCTCGCCGTCTCCAGCGCCGGCATGCTGGTGCGCCGGGACGTCTTCGAGGAGCTCGGCGGCTTCGACAAGGCCCTCCCGCTGATGCGGGACGACACCGACTTCTGCTGGCGGGTCAACGCCGCCGGCCACCGCGTCGTGGTCGCCCCCGACGCCGTGCTGCGGCACGCCGAGGCTTCCGCCCGCGAGCGCCGCGCCATCGACTGCGCCTCCTCCCACCCGCACCGGGTGGACAAGGCCGGCGCCGTCTACACCCTGCTCACCAACTGCCGGGGCGCGCTCTTCCCCTACGTCCTGCTGCGGCTGGTGCTCGGCACCCTGCTGCGGGCCGTCACCAACCTGCTCGGCAAGGACCCGCGCCAGGCCGTCGACGAGCTCGCCGGGCTCGGCCACGAACTGGTCCGGTTCCCAAGGCTGTTGGCCGCCCGCAAACGCCGCGCCCGGACCAGGGCCGCGGACGCCCTGGACGACCGCACGCTCTTCCCGGCGCCCGGCGCCACCACCCGGCTTGCCGTCGAGGGCGTCATCGGCTCGCTCGGGATAGGGGGCGGCGACGACACCGGCAGCCGGCACGGCTCGGTCGAGGCCGGCGGCGACGACGACTCCGAGGACCTGGTCGTCGAGCAGTTCGCGCTGATCAAGAAGCTCGCCCGGCGCCCGGCACCGGTGCTGTTCGCGGCCCTGCTGGTGTTCGCCCTGGTCGCCTGCCGCGGCCTGTTCGGCAGCGGCGAGCTGTTCGGCGGCGCCCTGCTGCCCGCCTCCGACGGCGCGGGCGGCCTCTGGTCGATGTACGCGGACGCCTGGCACCCGGTCGGCACCGGCTCCACCGCCGCCGCACCGCCGTACCTCGGCGTGCTCGCGGTGCTCTCCTGGCTGCTGTTCGACCACGCCGACTTCGCGCTCACCGTGCTCGTCGTGCTCACCGTCCCGCTGTCCGCGGTCAGCGCCTACCTGGTGTCCCGGCCGCTGCTGGACTCCAAGCTGGTCCGCGCCTGGGCCAGCGCCACCTACGCGCTGCTGCCCGCCGCGACCGGCGCGCTCGCCCAGGGCCGGATCGGCACCGCCGTCCTCGCCGTGCTGCTGCCGCCGCTGGCCCGCGCCGCGGCGATCGCGGCCGGCCTCGGCATCCGGGACGAGAGCGCCGCCAAGGGCGCCCGCCCGGGCTGGCGACCGGTTTGGATGGCAGTCCTGCTGCTCTCCCTGGCCACCGCCTTCGTCCCGCTGACCTGGGCGCTCGCGGTGCCGCTCTGCCTGGCGGTGCTGGTCGTCGCGGTGCTGCGCGGCGGCGCCTTCGGCTCCGGCGGTGCGGCGCTGCGGCTGCTCGGCCTGCGCGTCCTGGTGATCCTCGCGGTCCCGGTCGCCGTGCTGGCGCCCTGGTCGCTCAAGGTGCTGTCGCACCCGAAGTCGCTGCTGCTGGAGGCCGGGCTGCCCGGCCTGCACGGCACCGGCGCGAGCGCGGCCGGCCTGCTGCTGGTCAACCCGGGCGGCGCGGGCGTGCCGCCGATCTGGCTGTCGGCGGGTGTCGTGCTCGCCGCGCTCGCCGCGCTGCTGCGCGCCGACCGCCGCCGTGCGGTGCTCGCCGCCTGGGGCGCGGCCGGCGCCGGCCTGGTCTTCTCGGTCGCGGTGGCGGGCACCTCCGTCACCCCGGCCTCCGGCGGCCAGGCGGTGCCCGCCTGGGCCGGCCCGGCCACCCTGATCGCCGGCATCGCCCTGCTGGCCGCGGCCGCGATCGGCGCCGACGGCGCCAACGCCCGCGTCGCCGGGATCGCCTTCGGCTGGCGCCAGCCGGTGGCCGCCCTGGTGGTGGCCGCGGCCGTGCTGGCCCCGCTGGGCACCGGCCTGTGGTGGGCGCTGACCGGCGCCGGCAAGCCGCTGAACCGCGCCGACGCCGGCCAGGTGCCCGCCTTCATCGCCGAGGAGGCCGGCACCACCGACCGGGCCCGCACCCTCGTCGTCACCGGGGAGAAGAGCGGCGGCGCCGTCCGCTACACCGTGCTGCGCGGCGCCGGCCTGACGCTCGGCCAGGCCGAGTCCACCGTCGACCCGGCGACCGGCACCCAGGACGGCCTGAACAAGACGGTCGGCAGCCTGCTGGCCGGCTCCGGCGCCGACCAGGCCGGTGCCCTGGCCGGCTACGGCATCGCCTACGTGCTGGTCGAGCAGCCGGTGATCGGCGTCTTCAAGGACGTCCTGGACACCACGCCCGGCCTGGTCAAGACCAACCAGGACAACGGCACCGCGCTCTGGCAGGTCAGCGGAGCGCCCGCGGTCCGCGCGGTGATCACCAGCCCGGGCGCCGACCCGGTGGCCGTCCCGTCCGGGACCCGCGACCTCGCGGCCACCGTCCCGGCCGGCCCGGACGGCCGGGTGCTGCGCCTCGCCGAGTCCGCCGCCCCCGAGTGGAAGGCCACCGTGGACGGCACCGCGCTGGAGCCCACCACGGTCGACGGCTGGGCGCAGGGCTTCAAGCTCCCGGCCGGCGGCGGCAAACTGACCGTCACCCGGGAGGGCAGCCTCGCCCACACCGGCTGGATCTGGGCCCAGGTGCTGCTCGGCCTGACCATCCTGGTGCTGGCCCTGCCCGGCCGCCGCAGTCACAAGGACGACGACCTGCCCGAGGAGGTGGTGGCCGCCGCCGCGCTGGCCGCCGCCGCCCAGGCGCAGGCTCCCGCTCCCGGCAGCCGCCGGGCCCGCCGGATGGCCGAGCGCGGCGAGGGCGGCGAGCCCGGCGCCGACGAGGCCGGGGTGTACGAGAGCCGGCCGGGCGTGATCCCGGCGCAGCCGGCCGGCGAACCGGTGACCGAGGCGGTCCAGGCGGCCGCCGCCGTCCAGGAGGCCGAGCCGTACACCGACCCGTACCAGACGTACCAGCAGGCCGACCCGTACAGCTACGACCAGTACGCGGCCCAGCAGCCGGTGGCCGCGCCGTACGGCGGCCAGGGCTACGGGGCCCAGGGATACGAGGGCCAGGGCTACGACGGCCAGGGCTACGACGGCCAGGGGTACGACAGTCAGGGGTACGACGGCCACCAGCAGCAGGCCTACCCCCAGCAGGGCTATGACCAGCAGGGCTACGAGCAGCCGTACCCGTCGGAGCACCAGCAGTACGGCTACGACGGGTACCAGCAGCCGGAGCACCAGCAGCCCTGGCCCCCGGGGCAGCCGCAGGCCGAGCCCTCCTACGACCCGAATGACCCCAACGGCACCGGCCGGTACCCGCACCAGCCCGGATCGGGGAGCTGACCCGCGATGAAGAAGCCCGCATTCAGGAAGAAGTCCGGCGCCGACGAGGCCCCTGAGCCCGTCGGGACCGCCGTCGCGCCGGAGCCGGCCGCGTCCGCTCCCGCCGCCGATCCTGCCGGCCGTCCCGCCGGGAGGACCGGCGGGACGAAGACCACCCCGTCCCTGCTCGCCGCGGCCGTGGTGCTCGCGGCGGTGTTCGGCATCGCCGAGGTGCGCCCGCCGGCCGCCCCGGCCACGGCGGACGGGGCCGCGGCCCCGACCACCGCGCAGGTCGAGCGGACGGGGGCGGTCTGCCCGCAGCCTCTGCAGGGCCTGACCGGCTCGACCACGCTCTCTGCCTACACCCCGCCCGGGACGGGCTCCGCCACCGGCGGCGCCGGCTGGCTCTCCGACGCGGCCGCGCCAGCCGTGCCCGCCGCCCAGCCCTCCGGAACCCCCTCGGCCCCGGCGGCCACCGCGCCCGCCACCCCGGCCCCGACCGGCTCGGGCGCCCCGACCGCCCCGGCCCAGGACAAGAACGCCGCGCCCGCGGACGCCCGGCTGACCCTGACCAAGCCCGGCACCCCGGCCACCGGCCCGGCGGCCAACGGGGACACCGCGTCCGGCACCGGGGCGGTCGCCACCGGCGCCCTCGCCCCGGGCTTCACCGTCACCCAGACCACCGTGGTCACCGAGCAGCGCGGCCTCGGCCTGTCCGGCCTCACCTGCACCCCGGCCGGCACCAGCTTCTGGTTCGCCGGGGCCAGCACGGCCGGTGACCGGGTCGACTACCTGAGCCTGGTCAACACCGAGTCCTCCGCCGCCGTGGTCGACATCAAGCTGTACGGCGACAAGGGCCTGATCGAGAACGACGCCGCCAACGGCCTCACCGTCGCCCCCGGCAGCTCCCAGTCCGTCCTGCTGTCGACCCTCAGCAAGGGCGCCGTCACCGACCTCGCCGTGCACGTGGTGGTCCGCTCCGGCCGGGTCGGCGCCGCGCTGCACGCCGCCGACGGCAACAAGGGCGCCGACTGGATCCCGGCCTCGGCCGCCCCGGCCGCCACCCAGGCGCTGCCCGGCCTGCCCGCGGACACCGCCGCCGCGCGCCTGGTGATCTGGGCGCCGCCGGAGGACGACGCCGACCTGAAGATCCAGCTCTCCGGCAAGAACGGCTGGTTCACCCCGGCCGGCAACGAGTCGATCCACGTCAAGGCGGGCATGGTGGCCGCCGTCGACCTCGGCAAGGTCACCCGGGACGAGGTCGCCGGGCTGCGGCTGTCGCCCAGCGACCCCAAGCACCCCACCCCGGTCGTGGCCGGGCTGCGGGTCGACCGGGCGGCGGCCAACGGCAAGACCGACGCGGCCTGGCTCACCGGCAGCGACCCGGTCGGCGCCCGCGCCACCGTCGCCGACAACCGGGCCGGCGGCTCCACGCTCTACCTGACCTCCACCGGCGACGCCGCCACCGTCCGGGTCACCGCCTCGGCCGGAAGCGGCGGCGGCACCCCGGCCACCAAGGAGGTCCAGCTCCCGGCAGGCGGCACGGTCGCCCTCCCGGCGCCCGAGCCCGCCGGGCTGAACGGCGTCTTCGCGCTCACCGTGGAGACCGTCTCCGGCGGCCCGGTGGTCGCCGCCCGGATGCTCTCCATCCCCACCAAGGACGTGCCGATGTTCACCGTCCAGGCGCTGCGCGACGACCACAGCACCGTCAAGGTCCCGCAGGCCGCCCAGGACCCGGGCATCGTCCTGCACTGAGCAAGCCGAGCACGCCGAACAAACCGAGCAAGCGACGGGGGCGGCACCTTCCGGGTGCCGCCCCCGACCGCTCGATCCCCGTCTCGGTCCTGGCCTCGGTCCCCGGCTCAGTCCTCGTCGTAGCGCGGGTCGATGGCGTCCGGTGAGAGCCCCAGCAGCTCGGCGACCTGCTCGATCAGGATCTCGTGCACCAGCGCCGCGCGGTCCTCCCGGGTCTTCGCCCGGATCTCCACCGGCCGCCGGTACACGACGATCTGGCTCTTGTGTCCCTGCTTGCCCGGCGAGACCCGCCCCAGCGGCACACCGTCCTCGGCGTCGGCGCCGTCCGGCTCGCGCAGCGGCACTTCCTGGACGGCGAACTCCACCTCGATCAGCTGCGGCCAACGCCGCTCCAACCGCTCCACCGACTCGCGCACGTAGTCGTCGAACAGTTCGGAGCGGGTGAGCGAGATCGGCACCTGCGGCGGCGCCAGCGGTCCGCGCAGCCCCCTGCCGTGCCGGTCGCGGTGCCGGGGGCGGCGCGCGGGGCCTGTCGATGACTGCGGTGCGGAGCTGTCCATATCACTGCCGAGAGTAGTCCTTGGACGGTCGGAAGTGGACCACTCCGACGGGGAATCGCCCGGGGCGGTCGATACGCGGCCCCGGCGCTCGGAGACGACACGGCACACCCTCCGGGCAGGCGGTCTTCGCTCCCCGGCGGGGAGTGCGGTACCGTCCACCCTCGTGAGCTCTGTACGTCGTTGTTCGCGGACCGCGTGCGGCCGGCCGGCCGTCGCGACGCTGACGTACGTCTACGCGGACTCCACCGCCGTCCTCGGCCCGCTCGCCACCTACGCCGAGCCGCACTGCTACGACCTGTGCGCCGAACACGCCGAGCGCCTCACCGCCCCGCGCGGCTGGGAGGTCGTCCGGCTCGCCGCCGAGGCCGGGCCGCTGCGCCGCAGCAGCGACGACCTGGAGGCCCTCGCCAACGCCGTGCGCGAGGCCGCCCGCCCGCAGACCCCCCGTCAGGGCCGCGCGCCCGAGGGCGAGTCCACCGAGGGCAGCCGCCGCGGCCACCTCCGGGTGCTGCGCTCGCCCGACAACTGACGCCTCTCCCGGCACGGGGCGTTCGTCCGGCCCGGGTACGCTGCCCGTCTACCGCCACCGCGCCCGTCGACCGGGCGGGCGGTGGCCCGACGTATCCCGACCGACCAGTACAGAGACCAGGGTGGAGCCGCAGTGCGCGACCTCAAGCAGCTCGTGAAGGCGTACGACGTCCGAGGCGTCGTCCCGGACCAGTGGGACGAGAGCCTGTCCCGGGCCTTCGGTGCCGCGTTCGTACAGGTCACCGGCGCGTCCGCGATCGTGGTCGGCCACGACATGCGCCCCTCCTCCCCGTCGCTCACCCTGGCCTTCGCCCAGGGCGCCGCGGCCTACGGCGCCGACGTGGTGCAGATCGGGCTCTGCTCGACCGACCAGCTCTACTACGCCAGCGGCAAGCTCGACCTGCCCGGCGCGATGTTCACCGCCAGCCACAACCCGGCCCAGTACAACGGCATCAAGCTGTGCCGGGCCGGCGCCGCCCCGGTCGGCCAGGACACCGGCCTGTCCGAGATCCGCGAGCTGGTCGAGTCCTGGACCGCCGAGGACGACACCGTCACCATCCCGGCCAGGGACGTGAAGCCCGGCGCGCTCTCCGAGCAGGAGACCCTGCGCGGCTACGCCGACCACCTGCTGGGCCTGGTCGACCTCACCGCGATCCGCCCGCTCAAGGTCGCCGTGGACGCGGGCAACGGCATGGGCGGCCACACCGTGCCCACCGTCTTCGACGGCCTGCCGATCGAGCTCGTCCCGATGTACTTCGAGCTGGACGGCACCTTCCCCAACCACGAGGCCAACCCGCTCGACCCGAAGAACCTGGTCGACCTGCAGGCCAAGGTCCGCGAGGTCGGCGCCGACGTGGGCCTGGCCTTCGACGGCGACGCCGACCGCTGCTTCGTCGTGGACGAGCGCGGCGAGCCGGTCTCCCCGTCCGCGATCACCGCCCTGGTCGCCGCCCGCGAGATCGCCCGCGCCCGGGCCGCCGGCGAGGCCGAGCCGACCGTCATCCACAACCTGATCACCTCCTGGACCGTCCCCGAGGTGGTCCGCGAGCTGGGCGCCAAGCCGGTGCGCACCCGGGTCGGCCACTCCTTCATCAAGCAGGAGATGGCCGTCACCGACGCCGTCTTCGGCGGCGAGCACTCCGCCCACTACTACTTCCGCGACTTCTGGCGCGCCGACACCGGCATGCTGGCCGCCCTGCACGTGCTCGCCGCGCTCGGCGGGCAGCCGGACACGCTGTCCGAGCTCACCGCCGAGTACGACCGCTACGCTGCCTCCGGCGAGATCAACAGCACCGTCGCCGACCAGGCCGCCAGCACTGCCGCCGTCCGCGCCGCCTACGCCGGCCTGGAGGGCACCACCGTCGACGAGCTGGACGGCCTGACCGTGGCCGGCCCCGACTGGTGGTTCAACCTGCGCGCCTCCAACACCGAGCCGCTGCTGCGCCTCAACGTCGAGGCCAAGGACCCGGCGAAGATGGCCGAGCTGCGCGACGGCGTGCTCGCCATCGTCCGCGGCTGAACGAGCGCCCGAGCGGACGTGCCTGAGCGGACGTGCCCGAGCGGACGCGCCTGACCTCAGCACGTGGTGCCCCGGCCGGTAGGGTTGCCTATCGGCCGGGGCACCTCCGTGCCGTCACCGAACTATGGAGAGCCCCATGAAGCTCGAATCCTTCCTGCTGGAGATCCTGGTCTGCCCGCAGTGCCGGGCCGCGCTCACCGAGGGCGGCACCGAGGAGCAGCCCGAGCTGGTCTGCACCGGCGCGGACTGCGGCCTCGCGTACCCGGTCCGCGACGGCATTCCGGTCCTCCTGGTGGACGAGGCCCGCCGCCCGGCCTGATCCTTGGGGGCGAAGCCCCACCCCGCCAGCCGCCCAGGACCGCAGCCGGAGGCCAGCCGCATGCTCGACGACACCCTGCTCGACGACCCGGCCGCCCTCCTGCGCGCCGACCAGGACCGCGCCCTGCTGGCCCTGGCCGGCGCCGGCGCCCGGGTCCGCACCGCGCTGCGGCAGGCCGACACGGCCGGCCTCGACCGGCTGCGCCCGGACGGCCGACCGCGCGCCGTCCTGATCGCCGGACACGGCAGCGCGCTGACCGCCGCCGAGATGGTGGCCGTGCTGGCCGGCACCGCGAGCCTGGTCGTCCCGCTGCCGCCGACCGAGGCCACCGCCCCGCGCGCCGACCGGGCCGGCGCCCCGCCCGTCTTCACCGCCGGGCTCGGCTGGCAGCTGCCCGGCTGGGCCGGCCCGCTCGACCTGCTGGTGATCAGCTCCGCCGACGGCGGCGAGCAGGGCCTGATCGGCCTCGCCGAGCAGGCCTACGCGCGCGGCTGCGCGATCGTCGTGACCGCCCCGGCGGGCAGCCCGCTGGCCGGGGCCGCGCTGCAGGTGCGTGCGCTGCCGTTGCCGTACGTGACCTCGGTGCTGCCCGAGGACGGCCCGCCCGCCGCGGCCGCCGAGCCGGACCTGCCGGCCGAGGACCCGGCCGCGCTATGGTCCCACCTCACCCCGCTGCTGGCGCTCGCCCAGAAGATCGGCCTCACCCAGCTGCCGTACGACGCGCTGCCCGGCGTCGCCGACCTGCTGGACGCCACCGCCGTCCGCTGCCGCCCGGACGCCGCCGCGTACACCAACCCGGCGAAGGGCCTGGCCGCGCGGCTGGCCGGGACGGTTCCGCTGCTGTGGGCCGAGGGCCCGATCGCCGGAGCGGCCGCCGCCCGCTTCGCCGCCCAGCTGGCCGACCGGGCCGGCCGCCCGGCCCTGGCCGGGGAGCTGCCGCAGGTGCTCACCGCCCACCGCGGCATGTTCACCGGGCAGTTGGGCGCGGGCGCGGACCCGGACGACTTCTTCCGCGACCGGGTCGACGAGCCGGACCCGCTGCACCTGCAGGTCCTGCTGCTGCGGCACGTCCCGGGCCCGGCCGGCGGATCGCCGGAGGAGCAGGACGGACCGGCCGAGGTGCCGGAGGAGGACGCGGGCCCGCGCAGCTTCGGCGTGAGCCGGGCGCACCGGCTGGCCGCCGCGCACGACGTCCGGCTGACCGAGTACGCGAGCACCCGGCCGGACGCCCTGCACGGGCTGGCCGACCTGGTCGCGCTGACCGATTTCGCCGCCGTCTACCTGGGCCTCGCCGCCGCGCAGTCCTGAGACGGTCGACCGGGCCGGGCCGCCGGGCCGGTACGGTAAGCGCTCGACGACGCTGACCGAGACCGACCCGTGAGGACCCCTGGCATGAGTACCGAAGGCGGCACCAAGGCACTGGTGGCGGCGCTGTCCGCGAATCTGGCGATCGCGGCAGCCAAGTTCACCGCCTTCGGCTTCACCGGCTCCTCCTCGATGCTGGCCGAGGGCGTGCACTCGGTGGCCGACTCCGGCAACCAGGTGCTGCTGCTGGTGGGCGGCAAGCGGGCGCGCCGGGTGGCGGACGAGGAGCACCCCTTCGGGTACGGCCGCGAGCGCTACGTGTACGGCTTCCTGGTGGCCATCGTGCTGTTCAGCGTCGGTGGCCTGTTCGCGATCTACGAGGGCTGGCACAAGGTCAACCACCCGGAGGCGCTGGACTCCTGGGGCTGGGCGGTCGGCGTGCTGGTCTTCGCCATAGCGATGGAGGGCTGGTCCTTCCTCACCGCGGTGCGCGAGTCGGCGAAGGTCAAGGGCGACCAAAGCTGGACGCAGTTCATCCGCACCGCCAAGGCGCCGGAGCTGCCGGTCGTGCTGCTGGAGGACGCCGGCGCGCTGATCGGCCTGGTGCTCGCGCTGTTCGGCGTCTCGCTCACCGTGATCACCGGGGACGGCGTCTGGGACGGCATCGGCTCCCTGTGCATCGGCCTCCTGCTGGTGGTGATCGCCGCGGTGCTCGCCCTGGAGACCAAGTCGCTGCTGCTCGGCGAATCCGCCGACAAGGAGTCGGTGCGGCGGATCCGCGAGGCGCTGGTGGACGGCCGCGCGGTCACCGGAGTGATCCACATGCGGACCCTGCACCTCGGCCCGGAGGAACTTCTGGTCGCCGCCAAGATCGCCGTCAACGCCGAGGACAGCGCCGCCCGGGTGGCGGCGGCGATCGACGCGGCGGAGGAGCGGGTCCGGGCCGCCGTCCCGATCGCCCGCGCGATCTACCTGGAGCCCGACGTCTACAGCGCCGAGAAGGCCGCGGCGGGCGAGGACCCGGCCGCCACGCCCGGCGGGCCGGGCCCGGAGGCCGCGCACTGACGGTCCCCGGGGCCGTGCGCTGACGGGCCTGGCGACGGGCACTCGGGGCGGTACTCGGGGCCGTCGGGGACGGCCTGGGGCGGGGCTCGAGCTCCGGTCGGGTCGGGGACCGAAATCGGTCATCGGCAGACGGCCGATGGGGCCATCGGTGTAGATTCGTCCCCAGAGCCAGAACGTCGCTGCTGATGGCGGTCGATCGGCGGTCCGCACCCGTAACGTGTGCGCCGGTCGAGGGAGAGAGGTCCTCCGACGGTTTGTGCTGCGCAGTAGGGAGCCGGTCCGCCACCGCGGGGATCCGGTGGCCCAGGCGTGGCCGTGCCCCCGTACGGCCTGCCGCGCGCGACACATGCCCGGACCTTTGGCCCCACCCCATCAGCGAGGAGCAGACGCATGTCGACCGACATCACCGGTGACTTCAAGGTCGCCGACCTTTCCCTGGCGCCGTTCGGCCGCAAGGAGATCCAGCTGGCCGAGCACGAGATGCCCGGTCTGATGGCGATCCGTGCCGAGTACGCCGAGTCGCAGCCGCTGGCCGGCGCCCGCATCACCGGCTCGCTGCACATGACGATCCAGACCGCCGTGCTGATCGAGACCCTGACGGCGCTCGGTGCCGAGGTCCGCTGGTGCTCCTGCAACATCTTCTCCACCCAGGACCACGCGGCCGCCGCTATCGCCGTCGGCCCGGAGGGCACCCCGGAGAACCCGCAGGGCGTGCCGGTCTTCGCCTGGAAGGGCGAGACCCTGGACGAGTACTGGTGGTGCACGGAGCAGGCGCTGACCTGGCCTGACGGCAAGACCCCGAACATGATCCTCGACGACGGCGGCGACGCCACCCTGCTGATCCACAAGGGCGTCGAGTTCGAGAAGGCCGGCGCCGCGCCGGACCCGTCCACCGCGGACAACGACGAGTTCCGGATCATCCTGGAGCTGCTCAACCGCACCCTCAAGGACACCCCGAACAAGTGGACCGAGGTCGCCGCCACCATCAAGGGCGTGACCGAGGAGACCACAACCGGTGTCCACCGCCTGTACGAGATGCACCGTGACGGCAACCTGCTGTTCCCGGCCATCAACGTCAACGACGCCGTCACCAAGTCGAAGTTCGACAACAAGTACGGCTGCCGCCACTCGCTGATCGACGGCATCAACCGCGCCACCGACGTGCTGATCGGCGGCAAGGTCGCCGTCGTCGCCGGCTACGGCGACGTGGGCAAGGGCTGCGCCGAGTCGCTGCGCGGCCAGGGCGCCCGCGTGATCATCACCGAGATCGACCCGATCTGCGCGCTGCAGGCGGCGATGGACGGCTACCAGGTCACCACCCTGGAGGACGTCGTCTCGATCGCGGACATCTTCATCACCACCACGGGCAACAAGGACATCATCCTTGCCTCGCACATGGAGAAGATGAAGCACCAGGCGATCGTCGGCAACATCGGCCACTTCGACAACGAGATCGACATCGCGGGCCTGGCCAAGCTCCCCGGCATCGTGAAGACCGAGGTCAAGCCGCAGGTCCACGAGTGGCGCTTCGCCGACGGCCACACCATCATCATGCTGTCCGAGGGCCGCCTGCTGAACCTGGGCAACGCGACCGGCCACCCGTCCTTCGTGATGTCCAACTCCTTCGCGAACCAGACGATCGCGCAGATCGAGCTGTTCACGAAGACCGAGCAGTACCCGATCGGCGTCTACGTGCTGCCGAAGCACCTGGACGAGAAGGTCGCCCGCCTGCACCTCGACGCGCTGGGCGTGAAGCTGACCACCCTGAGCCAGGAGCAGGCCGACTACATCGGCGTTCCGGTCGAGGGCCCGTACAAGCCGGAGCAGTACCGCTACTGATGCGGTGCCGCTGAGGTACGAACGCCGGTGGCCGGCACCCCCGCGTGGGGGTGCCGGCCACCGGCGCGTTCCGGTCCCGCTCGGCGCGTTCCGGTCCCGCTCGGCGCGTTCCGGTCGTGCTCAGCGCATGACGTCGGTCGTCCAGGCGCTCGCGTCCGGGCCGAGGGCCTTGGTGTGGGCGAGCATCCACGGCAGTCCGCCGAGTTGCGCCAGCGAGGGCGGCAGCTCGGCCCCGGCTCCGACGCACACCTGCACCCCGTTGTCCGCGGAGCACGACGGCGGGTTCGGGCCGGTGTTCGGCGACCCGTCCTTCCCGGTCGGCGACGCCGGTGCCCCGGGGGTGGACGGCTTCACGCTGAACCAGACGTTCCTGCCCTCCGCCTCCAGCATCAGCCACATGCTCCAGGGGACCTTGGCGTTTGCGTCCGGACGCGCCAGCTGGACGTTGGTGACCTCGAACGCCGCGGGCAGTCCGGTGATCCGGACCGGCAGCGGGACGTCCCACGTGCCGTACCGGACCTCGGCGGCCACCTTGTGCAGGACCTCCCGCGTGATGTCCGCGGGCCGGCCGCCGGAGCCCGCGAGCTCCGCCCAGCTGCCCGAGGGCGTCAGCCACCGCAGGGTGTGCTGGTAGTCCGGCTGCGCGTCGGAGACCACCCAGTAGGCGGTCCGGCCGTCGACCGGCTCGGCCTCCTCCGTGCGGACCGCGCTTCCGGGTGCTCCGGTCATCGGGGGACGGGACCCGGCCGGGTACTGCGAGAGCTTTAGCTGCGGAGCGTTCTCGCCCCGGCCGCTCGCCTGCAACTCGATTCCGTGGAAGGCGGTTTGGTACCCCACGCCGTTGTCACCGCCGGCCCACTCCGGCAGCCAGCCGAACCGGAGCTCGGGGGTCAGCGGGTCGGCCCCGGCCCGATCCGGTGCGGCGGTCGGGGACGGCGCGAGCGTCGGGGGTGCGGTGGTGGCCACCGTGGGTGCGGCGGGCAGCACGGGGGCGGCGGTGCCGCTGCCCGGCAGCAGGAGGGCGCCGCCGGCCACCACCGCGGCCGTCGCGCCCGCGACGGTGCCGATCACGGCCAGCCTGCGCCGGCGAAGCCGCGTCGCGCCCTCGGCCAGGGACCGGCCGGCGGCGAAGCCCGGAGGCGGTGCCGGTTCGTCGGCCAGGGCCGCCAGACGGTTGGCCAGGTCGTGCGGGTCGATGGTGCTCATGACATCCTCTCGGCGACGGCGGGACGGGCGGTGAGCCTGCTGCGGAGGGTGTCCAGGGCGCGGGAGCTCTGGCTCTTGACGTTGCCGGAGGAGCAGCCCAGGGCCTCGGCGGCCTGCTCGATCGACAGGTCGCAGTAGTAGCGGAGCACCACCGTGGCCCGTTGGCGGGGCGGGAGGGCGGCGAGGGCGCGGCGCAGGTCGAGGGCGGCGTCCAGGTCGACACCGCCGGCCGCCGCGTCCGGATCGGTCCCGGAACGGACGGTGCGGCGCCACCACGGGGAGCGCTGTTCGGCCAGGAAGGTGTTGACCAGTACCCGGCGCGCGTAGCCGTCCCGGTTCTCCATCCGCGCGGCTCTCGCCCAGTTCACGTACAGCTTGGTGATCGTCTCCTGGACCAGGTCGTCGGCCCGGTGCCAGTCCCCGCACAGAAGATAGGCGACCTTCCGCAGCCAGCCGGTCCTGGAGGCCACGTACTCCGTGAACTCCTCGTCGCGCGTCTGCTTCGCCATCCGCACCCCCTCTCGTCGTGACGGCGGCACCGCTCCGGCGCCGTCCACCCCCCTAATGCGCGCACCACCGGAGAAGGTTGCACGCGACGTGCGCACGTAGGCTTTCGGGCATGCCCAACGGCCGCTACTCCCTCTCCGACACGCACGACCACGTCCTGCTCGGCGAGGAGCGCTTCAGCTGCGCTCCCGGGCCGGCCGGGTGGCGGTACGTCTCCAAGACCTACGCGCCGGACGGCCGGGTGATCGGCGGCGTCGACCTCACCCTGGACTCCCGGGCCCGGCCGCTGCGGATGGAACTGCGGGCCGGGGGCTGGCAGGTGCGCGGCGGCGCGGTGGACGGAGTCGCCTGGGTCCGGACCGACGCGGCCGACCCGGGCGGCGAGCACACGGTGGAGGGACACGACCGGGCGCACGCCTTCACCGGCCGCTCGCCGGGCTTCCTGGTCGCCACCGCCCGGCTGCTGCGGCTGCGGGAAGGGGCGAGCGCGCGGGTGCGGCTGGTGGCGTTCACCGAGCCGGTGCTGGCACCCCGCACCCTCGACCAGGGATGGCTGCTGGAGGGCGTCGACACCCACGAGACGGACTCGGGGCCGCTGCTCGTCGAGCGGTACCAGGTCGGGGACCTGGAGACGGGGGAGCAGCAGGTCGTGCACCTGGCGGGGGACGTAGTGCTGTCGGCGGACGGGGTCGAGCTGGAGGAACTGGAGTCTCCGCCGAACGCCTGGCGGGTGGGGGACGAGGAGTAGCGGGCCGCCGGGTTCGGGTGCTTGCCCCCTTGGGGTCCTCGTCTCGGGGTCCTCGTCGGGCGTCAGAACGCCTGGGACCTCAGGAGGGCGGGGCGAAGCCGGTGCCGGCGGCGGGCTTGTCGAAGGACGGCGCCGGCGGGGCCGCCGGTGCGACAGCGGCGACCGGTGCGGCCGGTGCGACCGGGGTGGGTGCGGTCGGTACGGGCGCCGTCGGGATGCCGAGGACCCGCAGGGGGCGTCCGTCGGCCGTGCCGGGCACCGGGCCGGAGGCCGGGCGGGGCACGGGCACCTGGACGGGTATCGGCGCGGCCGCCCACAGCTGCTGCTGGGCGCGCAGCCACTCCCGCCGCTGGCGTTCGGTGAGCACCGCGCCCAGGTACGCCGCCGGGTGTAGCCCCGGGGGCACCGGGTGGCCGATCCGGTCGGACAGGTCGTCGGCCAGCCGGGCGGTCATCCGGCTCATCACCGCCGGGTCCAACTGGCCGATCCGGCCGAGCAGTTGGCGGACAGCGAGCCAGAGCGGCTCCGGAACCGCGGAGAAGTCCATCGCGACCAGCTCGTGGCCCATCGTCTGCAGCAGGTGCGGGTGCACCGGCGGCAGCGGGGTGGCGGAGCCGCCCGCCCCCGGGGTGCGCTCACGCACGACCACCGTCCCGGCGAAGATGTCGCCGAGCCGCTTGCCCTCCGAGTGCACCGCCGAGGTGATCACGGCCGGGGAGCCGGTGAGCGCGATCAGCTCGAAGAAACCGACCAGCCCGCGCACCAGCGAGTGCCGGAACCGCACCGGGCCGCCGTCGGTGCGCACCACCCGCAGGCCGAGTGCTGCCTTGCCGAGCGAGCGTCCGTGGCTGAAGGTCTCGACCATCACCGGGACAGCGACCAGGAAGAACACCATCAGGCCGATCATGACGGCCGCCAGCGCCGCGCTGTCGATGTCGACCAGCACGACGCCCAGCAGCAGCGTGACCACCAGCAGGGCGGCGAATTCCACGAGCAGGTCGAGCACGATCGCCAATGCCCGGCTCGGAAGCTTCGCCGTCTGCAGGCCGAGGACGACCGCCTCACCCGTCACCAGGTCGCTCAAGACACCTGTCCGTTCACGTTCTTGGAGCCCGTACGGCTCGCCCATGGGGATCCGGGACCGCCGGGGGCGGCAGCGCCGGGGAGGGAATCGGCCCGGATCGGCCCCCCAGGCTCCGCCCGCCGCAGTCTGATCCGCAGCCGCAAACATACGGGGCCCGGTGGGCGCACGGGAAGTGAGATCCCGGAGGCCGCGACCCGGGCCCCTGCTGGCATGCTGGGCCGCACCTGTCCGTACGTGCCTGCCCGCCGCGTACCCGCCCGCCCGCGCACGCACGTCCGCGCCCACCGCCGATCATGGAGCCGCCGAATGGACCTGGACGTCTTCGTCGCCACCCACCAGGGGGAGTGGGCCCGGCTGGACGCCCTCGCACGCCGGCGCCGGCTCAGCGGAGAGGAGGCCGACGAACTGGTCACCCTCTACCAGCGCACCACCGGCCACCTCGCCAAGGTCCAGGCCGCCGCGCCCGACCCGGCGCTGCTGAGCCGCCTGACCAGCCTGGTCTCACGTTCCCGCAGCGCGGTGACCGGCTCCCGGACCAACGGCTGGCAGGACGTCGCCCGCTACTACACGGTGAGCTTCCCGGCCGCGCTCTACCGCGCGCGCCGCTGGTGGGTGCCGGTCGCGATCGTCTCGCTGCTCGCCACCGCCGTGCTCGCGTGGTGGGTGGCCACCCATCCGGAGGTCCGCAACAGCCTCGTCGCCCCCGACCGCCTGCGGGAGCTGACCCGCCCCGGCGGACAGTACGAGGCCTACTACTCGGACCGGCCGGCCAGCTCCTTCGCCGCGCAGGTCTGGACGAACAACGCCTGGATCGCCGTGCAGTGCCTGCTCTACGGGATCGCGCTGGGCATTCCGGTGCTCTACGTGATGTGGGGCAACGTCGTGAACCTCGCCATCGGGGTCGGGCTGATGGCCTCCGCCGGACGCCTCGACGTCTTCCTCGGTCTGCTCATCCCGCACGGCCTGCTGGAGCTGACCGCGGTCTTCGTGGCCGGCGGCCTCGGCCTGCGCCTCGGCTGGACCGTCATCGCCCCCGGTCCGCGCACGCGCGCGGTGGCCCTGGCGGAGCAGGGCCGCTCGATCATCGGAATGGCGATGGGGCTGACGACGGTGCTGGCGGTCTCCGGCATCCTCGAAGCCTTCGTGACCCCGTCCGGCCTGCCCACCTGGGCGCGCATCGCCATCGGTGCGCTGGCAGAGCTGGCCTTCCTTCTGTACGCCCTCGTGCTGGGCCGAAAGGCCGCGGAAGGCGGAGAATCCGGTGATGTGGACGCGGCCGACCGGGCGGACCTGCAGCCCGTCGCGGCCTGAGGCGATGTGATCAGCACTCCTCTGACCTGCTAGTCTTCTCTCATCCCGGCCAAACCATTGACGTGGTGAGGGCGGGCTAGTAGGTTTGAACGGTTGGGACTGACTGGACAACGGTCGGGCCCGGGCGTTAGTGTCTACGACACCGCCGAATCGAGGCGAGCGCGTTTCACGAAATGCGCGCCCTCCGACGAAGCAAATCCCACGAACTGAGCACACCGAAAGCTTTGATAAGCTTCGGAGCGAAGTTTGCAGGAAATCCCGCCAGCGGGAATCGGATGAATGAAACTCCGGAAAACGGAGCGGAAAACATCTGGTAAGCTGGAAACACGAAAGAACGAAGCCCGGAGGGTCCGCTGGAAAGCGGTCCGAAGGAAGCGTCCGTTCCTTGAGAACTCAACAGCGTGCCAAAAGTCAACGCCAGATATGTTGACATCCCCGGCCTCAGGACTTCCTGG
>NZ_JBITFB010000052.1:0-39061 GCF_044455625.1 Kitasatospora sp. NPDC051164
GACATCTCGGCGAAGATCGTCGTGCCCATATGTTTCCACTGAGACATCGTGCCTCCAAAAAAGAGCCCCGTCACGCTGGGTCACCAGCGGGACGGGGCGTTCTCGGGTTGCCTACTCCGTACCGTCTTCAGTTTCGTCGTCCTCGTAGGGCGGGGGAAGCGGGTTGCGCTCCCACTGGGTCTCGACCGCCTCGCGCATCACGTCTTCGAACTCCCGTAGAAACGGGTCCATACCGGGCGGCAGCTTCTCGCCGTTGACGAGGAAGACTGTCTGATGCGGTGCTTCGACGCGGGCCACCAGTCGGCCGTCGGGAAGGTGGTCGGCCACCTCTATCCGCACAAGGGGAGATCGGTCATTGAGGTGCGGCACACGGCCCCCGTTCTTGAGAGGCCCTGCCGCGTGAGGGCACGGCAGAGCCAGGGTGCATACGTTGGCGCCCCCAGGCGGCTCAGACATCATGTCGCGCACCACTGACAACCGCTAGATGCGGACGTGATGAATCCTCATGTGCCCGAACCGTCGCCAGGCCTGCGCGAAAACATCTCTGCGATCTGAGCAAGCTCCTGCCGGCCTGTCTCGCTCATTTCGCCCATGCGATCGACCACCACACGCACGGTCCCGTCCGACGACCAGGAGCCCTCCTCCTCGACGTCCAGGAACTGGCGGGCCGCTGCTCGCGCAACCGTCTGGTAGGAGAGCTTGAGGCCCCGAGCAAGGTACGCGAGGCGTTCCCGCCGCGGGATGTCGCGAAGCTGCCCGTTCTCCAGCCGCGTCACCCACGACGCCGACATCTGGGGGTCTCCGGAATCGGCGGAAAGCTGTGCCATGGACAGGCCGAGCTCCTCGCGCCGGCTCTTGCACAGGCGAGAGAGCTCGCCAACCTTCGTGTCGGTCATGACATCCATCATCTCGCTACCTTCCGCGGCTGCGTCTACCTGGTGGCACTCGCGTCTCACTGGACGTACTGGTCATCGTGGCGTGCGTTCCGCGCCGGGGACAAATTGTCTATCCCCCGGGAGTGGAGCGCTAGGGGCGCATTGAGTCATGTGACCGTGTTCACGTCATCAAGCAGCCCGCAAGGACTCGACCTTTCCCGTGAACTAGACAAGTCGTTCCTCCCGTGCAAAGCTCTGTTCATCCCCGCTCGGGGAAGAACTCTTCGGGAGGAACCTTGTCCAGCGTGTCCACTACGCGGTGGAGGCTCAGGGACCCCGAGCTTCTTCGGAGGCTCATGAAGCACACCGGAGACGGGACCCACACCACCGTGCGAGACCTCGCCAGGCATGCGGGCTGCCACTACAGCCACATCGGCGAGTTGCTGAACGGCAGCCAGGAGACCGCGACCTTCGAGCGCGCAAGCGCTGTATGCAGCCGAATCGGCGTCGACCTCTTGGTCCTCTGGTCGCCGGTCGAACGGACCGACGCGAGCAGGAACGGCGTCCCGCTGATCGTCGTGGCGGCCAGCTGATGGCCGGCGTCCGGCTGATCGACGTCATCGGAACGCCGAGCCCCGAGACGGCTCGACAGCTCGCCCAGATCTTCCGACTGATGCCGGGCCAGACCCGCCGGTCGGAGTCAAGCAAGCGCCCCGCCGCACAGAAAGCGGCCTGAAACAGGTCAGCTCCCGCCCGGTGGCACCCGGACGAGAGCCCTGCAGCCCACCGATCAACCAACTCAGCAGAGAAAGGAGGTAGGCCGACATGAAGCCTACCGTCATCTCCGACATCTCCGCCGTCCTCGGCGTCACCGAGGGGGTCATCGCGGACACGTCGGTGTGGGTGTCGCGGGGTCAGACCCCGGCCGGCACCTACTGGGCGCTCGTCAACCCCGCGAATGACCAGCGCATCGGCGTCGTCGCCGAACACGGCGGCCTGTATGAGGCCGTCATCGGGACGAGCATCGCCCACACCGACACCGCGCAGGATGCCGCGCTGCTCGTCCTCGCCGCGCTCCACGCCCCCACGTCGAAGGACGGTGTGAAGTGACCGCCGCCGACCCGACGCGCTGCGCGGAGTGCGACCTGCCGCGCAACGACCACATCAAGGGCTGGATGCCCGGTCCCGGCTGGCACACGTTCGTGCCGCCCACCGCCGAGGAGGCCGAGCGCCGACACCTCGCCCGCTTCCCCCGCCAGCGCACCAACCGGGAGTCCTGATGCAGCTCTTCGCCGCCCTGTTCCACCGCCGGCCCCGGCCCGAGGCGCCCGACCAGTCCGCCGCGATCCGCCTCCTGCAGGCCGAACACCGCCGCGACCGCGAGCACATCATGCGCCTGGAGTCCATGCTCCGCGTCGAGGCCGGCCGCACGCAGAACGCCGAGCAGGCGCTCACCGACTTCCGCCAGGGCATCTGCGACGGCCACGCCCAGGTCGTCGCCGACAACGCCCGCCTGCGCCGCGAGAACGAGCTGCTGCGGCGCGACCGCGAGGGCGCCCTCCGCCAGCTCAACAACGCGCTCGGCTACGACGACAAGGTGCTCGCCACCATCAACGCCGGCGGCATCTCGAAGGCGGCGGCGTGAGGACTACCCCGACCCCGACCGGCGTCCTGCTCGGCCACCTCGTGCCGGGCACCCCGGAGTGGGACGCGGCCCGTACGGGCCCGGTCATCACCGCCACCCGCATCGCCGCCGTGATGGGCCTGTCCCCGTGGGAGTCCCGCCTGTCGCTCTACCACCGGCTCCGCGGCGAGACGTCGGACCAGTTCACCGTGTCCTCCGAGATGGAGTGGGGGACACGGCACGAGCCGACGATCACCGAGAAGTGGGAGGACTGCCACCCGGAGCGGATGGCCCTACCCACCGGCACGTGGCGGCACCGGGACCGGCCGTGGCAGCGCTGCACCCCGGACCGGCTCATCGTCCCCCGCGTCCTCTACGTCGCGTGGACGATCGCCGACACCGAGGTCCTCGAGCTCAAGTTCTCCCCCACGGGGGAAGGCTGGGGCCCGGACGGGGACCCGCTCGGCATCCCCGTGTACTACCGGTGCCAGGTGATGTGGCAGCTCGACACCCTCGGCCTCACCCGCGCCACCGTCGCCGTGCTCATCGCCGGCCACGACTACCGCACCTACCCCATCGAGTGGGACGCCGACGAGGCCGAGCTCCTCCGCAAGAGCGCCCGCGCGTTCCTCGACGACGTCGAAGCCGGCCGCCGCCCGGACATCGACGGTCACTCCGCCACCTACCAGGCGATCCGCCAACTCCCCGACGGCATGCAGGACATCGACGTCGAGATCGACGCCGCTCTGCGCGACCGCTACTTCGCGGCCATCGACGCCCACGCCGCCGCCGAGACCGAGCTCGCCGAGTGCCGCAGCCGCATCCTCGACCGGATCGGCGACGGCCGCCGGGCCCGCACCGACGGCCAGCTCGTCGCCACCCGAACCGTCCGCGACGGCCACACCCACAGCCTCCAGCCCGCACGAGACCGGAGTACCGCATGACCGAATGCAGCGTGCCGGGGTGTGTCAACCCGGCAGCCAAGCGCACCTGGTGCGCATCGCACTACCGCCGCTGGCAGCGCCACGGCGACGTCCAGCCGAACACGCCGCTCCGCATCGTCGGAGACCTGCACGCCCAGCTGATGGCGAAGGTCGACCGTCGCGGCCCGGACGAGTGCTGGCCCTGGATTGGGGCGATCATGCCAACCGGCTACGGCTCCATCCGAGTCCGCAAGACCGTCCGGCTCGCGCACCGAGTCGCCTACGAGCTGCTCGTCGGCCCGATCCCGGACGGCCTCACCATCGACCACCTGTGCTCGGTCCGGCACTGCGTCAACCCGCACCACCTCGAGCCGGTCACCCGCGCCGAGAACAACCGCCGCCGCGACGACCGTAGGAGTGCCGCATGACCGAGACCATCGCCAGCGCCCTGGAGCGCCGGGACAACGGGCCCAGCGCCCTCGTCGAGCAGTACCGCGGCGACTTCACCATGGTCCTGCCGTCCCACATCAAGCCCGAAACGTGGGTCCGCCTCGCCCAGGGCGTCCTCCGCCGCGACCGGAACCTCCAGCAGGTCGCCGCCCGGAACCCCGGATCGTTCATGGCCGCGCTCCTCGAGTGCGCCAGGCTCGGACACGAGCCCGGAACCCCCTCCTTCTACCTGGTGCCGTTTGGGTCGGAAGTGCAGGGTATCGAGGGCTACCGGGGCAAGATCGACCGGATCTATCGCGCCGGTGCCGTTGCCTCCATCACCGCCGAAGTCGTGTACGAGCGCGACGAGTACCACTTCAAGCCCGGCCCGAATTCCGTCCCGGACCACACCCCGTGGGACGGCGAAGACCCCGGCCCGCTGGTCCGCGTCTACGCATACGCGCAGATGAAGGACGGCTCGCTCTCGAGAGTCGTCCGACTGAACCGCTCCCAGGTCGAACGGCACATGCGGGAGTCCCGCGGCTGGGACAAGCCGTCGTCGCCCTGGAAGCGCTGGCCCGAGTCGATGTGGCTCAAGACCGCGCTCCATGAGCTGGAGAAGTGGGTGCCTTCGAGCACCGAGCGGCAGACCGTCGAGGTGACGGCCGCGCCCGAAACGTCCAGGCGGTCCGTCCCGGCCGAGCCGTACGACGAGGGCCCGATAGACGGCGAGATCGTCGAGGACGAGTCGTGAGCACTGACCTCGTCACCACGACGGAGCGCATGGTGTTCAAGGCCGCCCGCCTGGCCGCGATCGTCCACGGCGACGGCGGGGCCTGGGACATCGGCAACCACATCAACTACCTGAGCCCCGACGAACTCCGCGCCCTGGTCGTGGTCCTGGCCGGCATGGTCGACCCCGAGCAGACCGTCGAGCACGCCCTCGGCTACATCACGTGGGACGAGCACGGACAGCCGGTCCGGCAGGACCTCCCGCGCTGCACCGTCCGCGAACTCGCCGACCAGCGGCTGCGAGTCCTGACGGCCTGACCCGCCAGCTGCCTGGGGCGGGGTGACCGTCCCCCGCCCCAGGCCACCAACCACCCGCACTACCGAGAAGAGGCACCGTGACCCTGGACGCCATGGACTGGGTGTGGAAGCACTCCCAGTCCCGAGGGAACCCGCGGATCGCGCTGCTGGCTGTCGCCGACCGCGTGCGGACTCCGGCGTGCGAGGTGCGGGTCAGCTACTCCGAGTTCATGGGCGCGCTGAACGCGGGCCGATCGGTCGTCAGGGACGCCGTGCAGACGGCCTTGGAGTCGGGCGAACTGGAGTTGGTGCAGGCCGGAAAGGGCACTCGGCCGGCGTTGTACCGGCTGCCGAAAGCAGTCGGATACGCCCGAGGAGCCGTCGTTAGCGGTTCGGATCGCGGACCGCTGGGCGCCCCAAGCCCTCCGGCTAGTGTGCCGGATTCCGAACCGCAAGCTCATCACAGTGGTTCGGATTCCGAACCGCAAGCCTCGGACCATGATCACGCTAGTGGTTCGGAATCCGGCACAGAGTGGTTCGGATCTCGAACCGCTAGTGGTTCGGAATCCGGTACACACTCTCCATACCCAGCACCCACGAGTGAGAGAGCGATCGACGCGGACGGGTTCCCCGCTTTCGCCCGACCGCTCTCCGACCAACTCACCCTCGCTGGTGTTGTCGTCCGCTGGCCCTTCAACTCCGGCGAGTGGCTCAGGCTCGACGCCGCGATCAAGAAGTCGGGCATCCCGGCTCTCGTTGAGTACGCCCGACGTGTCTGGGACCGCCAACGCGGCGACGTCGACTCGGCCCGCTTCTTCCTCCCCGGCTGGTGCCAACTCCCGCCGTTGCCCTCGGCCGACGCTGAACGCCCCCCGCTTCGAGCAGTTGCCGGCGGTGGCCACCAGGGCTGGCAGCCCTACGCCAACCAAGACCCCTCCGTGTACAAGAACGGCTGGTAGCCCCGATGCCCGAGCCCCAGCGCATGAACCCCGACGCCGCCATGGCCGCTCTCCGCGCCCGCCTCGACGCCCGCGGCATCAACCTCCCCGACCGCGGCACCGTTGACGACGTGCCCAGCCCCGACCAGCCCGGCCACCCCGAGTACCACCGCAGGGCCCGCGCTGAGTTCGCCCTCGCCCGCTGGGAGGCCGCCGTCCCGCCCCGATATGCCAACGCCCGCATCGTCACCGACGAGGTCGTCGCCACCTGGGCTCAGCAGGTCGCCGCCGATCCGGCCGACGCCCGCTCCCTTCTCCTGACCGGCACCACCGGAACCGGCAAGACCCACCAGGCATGGGCCGCCCTCCGGATGATCGCCGAAGCCGGCCCGTCCCGGTACGAGATCATCGCCACCACCGCCGCCGACATGTACGGCCGACTCCGCCCCGGCGGATCCGACGCCGGCACCGAGTCCGGCCTCAACCGGCTCGCCCGAATCCCGCTCCTCCTCCTCGACGACCTCGGATCCGCCAAGGCCAGCGAGTGGGTCGAGGAGATCACCTACCGGCTCATCAACGAGCGCTACAACGCCTGCAGGCCGACGATCTTCACGTCGAACTACCCCACTGAAGCCCCCCGGGACAGGGAAGGCCGCATCGTCGGGCCGGGCCTCGACGTCGTCCTCGGCGACCGCATCGTCAGCCGCCTCACCGAGATGACCGACGTCGTCGTCATGGCCGGCCGCGACCGACGCCGGGCCGCGTGATGGGCGCCCCGCCGCCAGCCGGCTTCCGCCGCCGCGAACGCCCGCCCGAATGGGCCATCCCCTGCCCCCTCGACTACTGCCGCGCCAAGGCAGGCACCCCCTGCATCGGCCGCACCACCGGCCGCCCCGTCGCCGAGGGCAGCCACCCATCCCGCCTTGACACCTGGCTCACCAACCAACCCGCCGCCTGAGGAGACCACCCGATGAACACCCAGCCCGAGGCCGCCGACGGGGATCAGACCCGCTGCCCGTCCACCCACTGGCACCTGCTCCTCAGGTGCGAACTGCCTCGCGGCCACCGCGACAACTGGCACCAGGGCCGGGACGTCGCCAACACCACGATCCGCTACCGGCGCACCATCGGCGTCACCGAGGCGTACCGCGACGGCGAATGGCAGCCCACCGACGTGCCCACCCCCGACGGCATGGACTGGCGAGCCGCCGAGTCCGTCCTCAACTTCGCTGGCCAGCGCGGGGACACCGACACCATTGCTGTCGTCGGCGGGCTCACCCGGCAGAACGACGCCCTGCTCGCTCGGGTCCGGGAGCTGGAAGCCGAGCGCGCCCTGTACGTCGGCGTCGAACCCACCATCGCCGAGGAGACGGCCGAGCTGAACCGCCGCCTCGACGCCGTCGGCGCGGTGTGCGACGCCGCCGAGAAGCAGGCCACCCGCTGGGAACACCCGTTGCCCGTGCCCGAGTGGGTTGCTGCGGTCCGCGCCGCGGCCAACGGCGAGCCCGCCCCCAGCGGCCCCACGCGGCCTGTCTGATCCCGAGAGGACCACCCCATGTCCCAGCGACTCGACGTCCGCCGCATGCTCCTCAAGCGTGGCTGGACCGAAGGACCCGACGGCTGTCTCCGCAAGGGCAGCGCTCTCTGGGTCGCCTCCAACGACAACGGGGACAGCGGCCTGGACGGCGCTGACGGCGCCTACAGCATCCCGTTCATCGCCGACGTCCCGGCCCGCGTCATCACCGCCATCGCCGAGACCGTGGCCAACGACCACCCCAGCGGCCCCACGCGGCGCGCCTGACGCGCCCGCAGCCCCGCACCGGACCACCAGCCCACCCCGCGCCCCAAAGCCGCCCACAGGGCCGCCACGACCACCACAGGAGCCCACCGATGGCCACCGCCGCCACCCCCAGCAGCCTCCTCGCCGACGCCGAACGCTCCCTCACCGCCGCCCGCGTCGCCAACCAGATCCTCGCCCAACACCCCACGCTGCCCATCGAGCTGATCCACGCCTGCGGCACCGACGGCACCGGTAACGCCGCGCCCCTCCTGGAACTGGTCCTGATCGACGGCTCGACCGACGCCGTCGCCACCTGGGCCCGCGCTATGGACACCGACCCGACCGTGGACGAGGGCTACCTCCTCTCCGCCCAGCACCGCGCCAGCGCCGAGATCGACGGCGTGACCGTCTGGGTCACCACCTACGAGCGCGACAACGACGAGCCCGAGGACTGACCACCCACCCCCGGGCGGCCGGCACCCACTGGCCGCCCCGCCACACCCACCACGGAGAGACGAATGCCCCGCTACAGCGTCCCGCTGACCACCTACGCCAGCACCAGCGTCGAGATCGACGCCCCCGACGACGCCACCCCCGAGCAGATCGCCGAACTCGCCTTGGAGCACGTGGCCTACGAGGGCGGTCCGACCCTCTGCCACCACTGCACCAACAGTCGCAACGGCGGCGGCCTGGAACTCGGCGACGAGTGGGAGCCCGTGCTCGACAACGGCCAGCCGGTCGTCACCGCGCTGGACGGCGATGTCCGGTGACTGGCACCCCGCCGCCCACCGACACCGACCTCGACGAGCGTGAGCGCCGCCTCCGCGCCGACGCCGAGGACGCCCGCCAGACCCTCAATCGCGCCCGCTCGCGATACGACCAGATCTGCAACGAACTGCAGGCCATCCGCATCGAGCGCCAGAAGCGTGCCGCCAGCGGTGCACGGTGACCGGCACCCCGCCGTCCGCTGGCTGGTGGCTCGATCCGGCCCGCGAGCAGGAGATCCGCGACCAGTACGCCGAACTTGGTGCCAGTACCAGCCTTGCGGCCATCGGCCCGTACAGCGCACTCGGCGACCTCCTCGCCGAAGTCGCACGCCTCCGCACCGAACGCGACGAGGCACGCGCGGCCGGCATGCGCGACGCCGCCGCGATGCTCCGCCGCTACTGCCCCGACCACGGCGACGCCGACACCTCGTTCATGGCCTGCCACTGCCCGGCCGCCCACGAGATCGACCGCGACGCCGACAACGTCGCCCACGCCACGACCAGCTGAGGAACCGCCACCATGCCGCGTCGCCCCCGCGTTCTCGACCTGTTCTGCTGCTCCGGCGGCGCCGGCATGGGCTACCACCGAGCCGGCTTCGACGTCACCGGAGTCGACATCCGCCCCCGCCCCCGCTACCCCTTTCGCTTCATCGAGGGCGACGCCCTCGACGCCATGCGCGAGATGTGCCAGGACCACGACCTCGTCCACGCCTCCCCGCCCTGCCAAGCCCACACCGCCCTCACCAAAGGCACCAACGCCGGGCGGTCGTACATCGACCTCATCCCGCAGATGCGGGACCTGTGCCGGTGGTACGGCGTGCCGTGGGTCATGGAGAACGTCTCCGGCTCGACGCTCCGGAAGGACCTCACCCTCTGCGGCGAGATGTTCGGCCTTGGCGTGATCCGGCACCGGCACTTCGAGATCGAGTGGTGGGGCGGCGAGCCCGTCCAGATCCCGCACCCCAAGCACCGTGGCCCGGTGCGCGGATGGCGCCACGGCGTGTGGCGCGAAGGCCCCTACATCGCCGCGTACGGCAAGGGCGGCGGCAAAGGAAACGTCGCCGAGATGCAGCAGGCCATGGACATCACCTGGACCGACGTCCACGAAGAACTCACCGAGGCCATTCCTCCCGCCTACACCGAGTACATCGGCCGGGAGTTCCTCAAGGACTGGGGTAGCGCCTTCCGACCCGGCTACGTCCCCGAACCGATGCCCGTAGCTGCCTGACGCCCGACGCCGCCCGCCACCCGCGGGCGGCCCCAACCCGAGGAGACCACCGTGGGAACCCAGACCAGCGCCAGCCTGATCTACGGCATCGCGCTCCCCGACGACATCGAGGACGACCAGGTCGACGCCGCCATCAACGCCAACTCCTACCTGTCCGACCTCGGCCACGCCTGGGCCGGCACCTGGTCGGGCGGCACCCGCTACCTGACGGCGTACTACCGCGACGCCGACCTGGGCCACCCCAGCGCCATCTCCGCCGACGAACTGCACCCGGTCCAGACCGACCACTGGGACGCACGCCTTCGGGTCGCGTGGGGCGGTCTCGGACGCCGGAGCGAGGACATGCCCGCCCCGGGCTGGATCCTCGCCGCCAACTGCGCCTGACCCGCCTGGGACTGGCCGTCACCCGGCGGCAGGCCCTCACCACCCCGAGGAGCACCCGTGGACCACCAGACTCCCGCCCAGATCGCCTACGAGGCCTACGGCGCCGCCACCGGCGGCCTCACCCACGACGGCCGCCCGATGCCTACCTGGGACCAACTCGGCGACCGCATCCAGCGCGCCTGGGCCGCCGCAGCACTCGCCCTCGGCCTGGAACGCACCGTGCCGCAGCCCACCTACAGCGGCGCCTGGGCCGAGCTGACCGGTTACGTGCGGGAAGCCGTCGAAGACGGCGGCACCATCGCCCCCGCCGACCTGGCCGCCTACATGCGCGAGCTCAGGCACGACGCGCTCGCCGACGTCCGTGAGTGGGTGAAGCGCACCGCCGCTGGCGTCGCGGGCAAGCCGACCAACCACCGCCCGCCGCTCGATACCCACGCCATCCAGACCAGGTACGACAACAACCTGGCCAATCTCACCCTGCCGAGCGCCTGCCCCGCCCACCCCATCGCCGACGACGTGCCCGCCATGCTCGCCGAGATCGCCCGCCTCCGCGACCGCGTCAACGCCATGCAGGTCACCTGCGCCGTGTGCACCGGGCCGGTCGGCTACATCAACTGCCCGACTGGTGGCTGGTGGGCCCACGACCGGCACCACGCCGACGGCCACGACGCCGAGCCCGTCCAGCGCGGCGAGCCCACCGCGTGACCCTCGACCCGCTGCTCGTCCTGGCCGGCGCCCTCCTCGGCGCCGGCCTCGGGATCACACTCCTCGGCCACCTCGACACCCGCCAACAACGCGACGAGGACCAGCAGGCCCAGGCGGACGACCAGTTCGCCGCCATCATCGCCCACCTCGACATCCCCGACCCGCAACAGGAGGACTGGACATGGTGACCAGACCCGACCCCGCACGCGACGTCCCCACCCTCGAACAGATCGGGATCCTCGCCGACACCGCCGGCCGCCGCACCCTCACCCCTGCCGAGGCCTACCGCCTCCGCACAGGCCTCAACGCCCTCGGTAACGCTCTCAAAGCCGCCTCCGTTGGCCGCCTCGACCAGCAGGCCGCAGCCCGGCAGCGCGCCGAGATCGACCGGCTCCGCGCCCTCACCGCCGACTACGAGCAGGTCATCGAGAGCCAGCGCGCCGAACTCCTCAAGACCCGCGCAACCCTCGCCGGCACCGGCGCCGCACTCCGCCGCGCCGACGGCCGCGCCCGCCAGGCCGAAGCCAACCTCCAGGCCGCACTCGACCAGACCGCAGCATGACCTGCCCCGACGACGAATGGGACGGCTGGGACGCGGTCCACCTCTTCGACGACGACAGCGAGGACTGGCCCCTCGACCCCCCGCCCCGCCCCATCCGCGACGTCATCCGCGACCTCGCCGACTACCAGCCCAGGAGAGCCACGTGATCGGGATCGTTTGCCTCGCAGTCACCGTCATCTGCCTGATCGGCGCGATCGTCGCCACGGCGCGGACGGCCCGGCTCACCCGCGAGGCCGAAGCGAACTGGGCCCAGGCCGCCAAGAACTACGCAGCAGCGGAGGCCAACTACCGGCGGGCCGCTGAGACATGGAACTGCCGCCAGCGCCCCGACGACCGCCACTGACCTGCCCGACCGCAACACACCGGAGACCCGACATGCTCGACTTCGCCGACGCCAGCCGCCTCGCCCGCGAGCTGCGCGAGATCCCGCACCTCGCCGCCTGGGCCAAACTCGACGTCGCCGCCCCCGCCAGCCGCCCGGGAGCCCGCGTCTCCGGCGCCACCCGCACCCCGCCCGCACCCCTCCGCATCCACATCGCCAGCTACCTCGGCCCCGCCGCTCCCGGCGACGTCCACGACTCGCACCGCGACCAGGACGGCACCGTCCCCCTCATCGGCACCCTCACCGCCTGGGCCAGGATCCACGTCGAGGAGAGCACCCTCGGCGGCCCCGACTCCGGCCGCCTCGGCGATCTCCTTGCCTACCTCGGCCGGCGCGACATCCTCGCCTGGACCGTCCAGCAGCTGTGGGCCGACGAATACGCCACCGAGATCCATGACATCTGGCGCACCCTCGACCGGCTCGCCGCCATCCGCCCCCGCCGGCGCGCACTCCAGCTTCCCTGCCCGCGGTGCGGACTCCTGTCTCTCTCCCAGCAGGACGGCCAGGACGCCGAATGCGGCAACGACAACTGCCGCACCGTCCTGCGTCCCGACGATGTCGCCTGGCGCATCGAGCAGTACCTGGCCGTCCTCGGCGCGGCGTGACGTCAGGCGCCCGCCGAGTCCTTCGGGGCCGGCGGGCGCTCGGGCAGTTCGGCGCCGGGGCGACGGAGGTACCAGCGGATCAGGGCGCGGACGACCGCGGCACGTTGGCGGACGCCGGCCCTCGCGCCGAGGTCATCCCAGTCCTCGTCGTCCAGGCGCATGACCCGGTTCGTGGTGTGGGTGTCCTTCGCGCGGCTGACCATTCGCCCAGCGTATGGGCTGCATATGCAGTAGTCGAGCGGAAGCACTTGCGTGCATATGCACAGCAAGCTAGTCTGTGCATATGCACACCGACGCCAAGCCGGTGAACCCCGGCACGCCCGAGCCGCCCGCAAAGAAGGTCATCGGCGGCATCACCCTCTACGGGCCCCAGCTCGCCAAGCTCACGCAGGCCGCCAACGGCGGCAGCCGATCCGCCGTCATCCGCCGCCTCATCGACCAGCACCTGTAGCCCACAAACAGAGCGGGCCCAGACACGGGGATAGCAGCCCCGGTCCAGGCCCTAGACCACAGGAGACGCAACTCCCATGGCCCACCAGAACAGTACCTTTCGGCGCGCCCGGCAGGTGCAGCAGGAACGCGTCGTCCCGCACACCATCAACGGCGTCACCGAGATGGTCACCGAGCGGTACACCACCGCCGTACCCATCCCGCCCCGCGAGTGGGACCGGCTCGTCCGCGGAGCCGTCACCGGGGCCACTGCCCTCACCGTGGCAGGCAGCATTGCCTGGTCCACCGCCAGCATCGGCGACCTCCTCGCCCGCACCGTCCACCCCGTCATCGGCTACGGCGCCGCCGGAGTCTTCGACCTCGCGTGGATCAGCTGCATGGCCCTGGAGTGGCTCGCCCGCTACGACCGGCGCAAGGCCGCTGGCCCCATGAAGGCCGGCTACGTCGCCCTCGTCATCGCCATGGCCGCCGTCTGCACCCACGGCATCCTCCAAGGCGGGCACGGCGCCATCGTCGTCGGCGCCATCGGCGCACTCGTCTCCGCCCTCGCCAAGGGCATGTGGACCATGAGCATGCGGCACTTCAGCGTCGACCTCGACGACCGCTCCCAGCAGTGGGTCGAGGCCCGGCTCTCCGCCGCCCACGCCCGCCTCGCCACCGCCGCCGTCACCCGTGAACTCGCCCGGGTCGAAGGCGCCACTGCGGACATGCACGCCGCCTACCAGACACCCGCGATCGAGCCCGGCCCCGACCCGGACAAGCCCCGCGGACAGCGCGTGGACAGCGTCGATCCGGTTGTCCGAGGCGCCATCCTCGCCGCCATCGCAACCATGCCCGGCGCCACCCCGCGCGAGATCGTCGACCGGCTCGTTCACGCCCGCATCGACACCGATGAGGACACTGTCCGCGCCGTGTCCGGACAGACGGACAGCAGGTCAGCGACCCTGCACGACCTCGACGAGCGCCGCGACACGGACAACATTACGGACACTGTCCGGCACCTTGTCCGCAAGGGCGTCACCGACGAGGACACGCTCTTCGCGCTCGTCCGGTACGTCCACGCCGACGCCAAGGCGGACACCGTCAAGCGCATCGCCCGCCGAGTCGGTTGAAGGGGCACCCCGTGTCCGCCCTCTGGTGGGCGGTCCCCGCCCTGCTCGCGCTCGCCGTGCTGACCGCACGCACGGCCCGCGGCTACCGCGTCCTGCTCCTCATCGACGCCGCCGGCGCCTGGACCGCCCTCATCATCGCCGCACTCCCCCTCCTCCTCCGGAGCTGAAATGCCGCCCTATCCCCTCGGGCCCGAAGCGCTGCCCTTCGCCCTCCTGCTCCTCCTGATGCTCATCCCCAAGAGCATCAAGGCCATCCTCGGCGCCTGGCTCCGCTGGCTCGGCCTAGCCGTCGCCGTCCTGCTCCTCCTCCCGTACCTGTTCAGCTGAAAGGCCACCGCCATGAACCACTACCTCGCCGCCGCCATCGACACCGCCGCCCAGTACCAGCTCGCCGCCCCCGACCAGGCGCCCAACGTCGAGGTCAGCGGCGCCCAGGGCGGCGCCCTCATCGTCGGACTCATCATCGCCACCGCCCTCATCGTCAAGTGGCGCTCGAAGGCCGGCGGCCTCAGCGACGAGACCAAGAAAGCGATCATCGCCACGGTCGTCATGACCGTCTGCCTCTACGGCGGCAGCGGGATCGTCGGCTCCCTCCTCGGCCAGGTCAAGAGCACCGCCGACCAGACCGGTACCACCATCACCCAGACCAGCCTCGGCCGGTGACCACCATCCAGCGCCGGGCCGCCGAACGGCTTTCCACCGGATCGGCCGAGATCGCCCGGCGCCTCGGCCGAACCAGCCTCTGGACCAAGGTGCTCGGGGGAGTGTTCCTGTGGAAGGGCGGCCCCGGCCTCCTCGACGCCGCCCACCACCAGCCCCTCCTCCCCACCGGCGCCGCAGCCCTGTGGACGTGGGCCGCGTGGAAGGCTGGCGCCCCCGACCACGCCCCCGCGAAGGCGGCGTTGGAAGCGCCCGCTTCCAATCCGGAAGCGACCGAAGC
This sequence comes from Kitasatospora sp. NPDC051164, assembly GCF_044455625.1. Taxonomy (NCBI): domain Bacteria; kingdom Bacillati; phylum Actinomycetota; class Actinomycetes; order Kitasatosporales; family Streptomycetaceae; genus Kitasatospora; species Kitasatospora sp. NPDC051164. The sequence continues at coordinate 14,734 of NZ_JBITFB010000052.1, forward strand.
GACCGAGCCCGACGAGGTCGACGAGAGCGCCGAGTTCCTCGCCCTCCTCCACGACCTCATGCCCGGCACGACCCCCGGCCGGGACGACCGCATTCACCTCGCCCAGATCGCCACTGCATGGACCGGCGAAGAGGGTGCGGACACCGCCCCCATCCGGGCCCTCCTCGCCGAGGCTGGCATCCCCACCACCGCCTGCCGCGTCCCCGGCCGCCGCAGCAGCACCGGCATCTACCTCCGCGACGTACCCCCGCTCCCCCACCCCTCTCTCCCACCCCTCTCGGGCGTTGTTGGCGCCTCTGACCAGCAACAACAACAGCAACAACGCTCGGCAGCAGCAGTCGAGAAGGGGTTCTGGATCAAGGACGACCCCGACAGCCCGAACATCTCCGTCATCGAATGGGAGAACGCCTCGTGACCATCATCCGCAAGCTCGCCGCCTACCTCTGCCCCATCTGCGGGTGGTGGGCCGAGAACGGCCACACCTGCCACCCTGTCGACCGCTGAACCGGACGGAGACCGCCATGAACCAGAACCTCGCTGCCGCCCTCGCTGCGGACGACGCCGCCGAGGACGCCGGCATGCACGCCGACGACCGAACCACCTGCCACACCCACAAGTGCTGGGCCGCCGACTGCGCCGACGACCCGATGCACACCAACCCCAGCGCCTACTGACCACGCACCCGAGGAGACCACCATGACCAACACCCAGCGCTACGAGGCCCAGGTCGACATCCGCACCGCCAGCGGCGAGCTCGTCACCTACTCCGGAGACGGCATCGGCCCCGCCGGGGTCAGCGCCGACCAGCTCCTTGCCGGAGCCGAAGCCGCCGCCTCCGCCCAGCACCCCGGTGGCACCGTCGAGGCCTCCAGGGTCCGCACGGCCAACTGACGCCCCCGGATCGGCCACACAGCCTGCCTGACCGCCCCACACCACGAACTGAGGAGACACCCAATGACCGCCGACCAGGCTGCCGCCCGCGGCGCCATGATCGCCATCCTTCAGCGGACCTACAGCCTCACCGACACCACCGCCGCGCACCTCGTCGACATCGGGCTCGACGCCGAACGCAACGACCAGCCGGCCTGGCCCGCGATCAGCCGGACCGTTGCTGATGCTGCCAACCGCGGTGAGGCCTGGGCCGTCGAAGCCCTGAGCGTCGGCACCGCCTGACCTCGCCCCGGGGCGGCCGCCACAGCCTGCCAGCCGCCGGCCGCCCCGGGCCCTCCACCACCCAACACAGAGCAGGGAGACCGACATCATGGCCTACGCCAACGGCGACGGAAAGCCACGCAAGACCAGCAACGACGACGAGCCGTCCGACGGCTGACCAGCACGCCGCTTGCACAAGATCGGCGCTTGTGTCACGCTGCTGCCAGCACTACACGTGCGCCTACGTCACGAAGGGCCCGACTCCGGTCGGGCCCTTCGGCATTCCCGGGAGATGACGTGGATCCCCTCCTCACCGGCCCCGAATCTGCCCGCCTCGCCGGCGTCGACCCGGCCACCATCCGGCAGTGGAAACGCCGCGGCCTCATACAACCCGACGGCCTCGACGACCACGACCGCCCCCTCTACCGGCAGATGACCATAGCCCGCGCCGAAGCCAAGACCCGCAAGCGCGCCGGCCGGACCGTAGCCGTCTGACCCGGGGGGTCAACGCAGGGGGTGGGGCAACGCGTGGGGTGCTACCCCACTGCCCACGCTGGGGCATGGGGTGCCACCTCAAATTCCACCCCACCCGAGCGCCACGGTTGAGGGAGGCGAGCGTGCAACGACGTCAACGCCCCTGCCTCGACTGCCGCAAGCTCACCCGCAACGCGAGCCGATGCGACCAGGACCAGGCAGCGTGGCAGGCCAGGCAGAACCAGCTGCGTGGCAGTGCCACACAGCGTGGCTACGACAGCAAGTGGCAGCGCGTGGCTCGGGCAGCAGTAGCCCTCCACCGCGCCGAGCATGGTGACTGGTGTCCTGGCTGGGGTGTGCCGGCGCACGCCAGCACCGACCTCACCGCAGACCACCGTGTCCCTCTCGCTCGCGGTGGAACCAGCGAGCCGGAGAACGTGTGTGTGCTGTGCCGCTCATGCAACAGCCGCAAGCGTGACCAGTGACCGAAGGCTCGACTGTCACGGTGAGTGATGGTCGTCGCGGTGAGCGAGGGCGACCGGGGGCGGGTCAAAAGTACAGTTCATGATCGTCTTCGGACCCGGCCCCCCAGCCCCCACGCAGCGACGCGGAATTCGGCCCGTTTTTGACCTTGGTCGTTCTTGGGGGTGGCGGTCATGCCCGCAGGACGACCCCCGACGCCCACGGAACGTAAGCGCCGCACCGGCAACCCGGGGAAGCGGCCGCTCCCCGAGCCGGTCGTGCAGCTCGCCGCGGTCGCGCACATCCCGCCGCCGCCGGCCACGCTCGCCGAGCGCGGCCAAGCGGTGTGGGAACGGCTGTGGACCGCGGGGCAGGCCTGGCTGTCGCCCACGACGGACCTCGACCTGCTGACCCGACTGTGCGAGGCCCACGACGAGCGCGAAGCGATCCGCGACGCCATCGCCGAAGAGGGCTACATGGTCACTGGGTCGATGGGGCAGCGGCGGGCGAACCCGCTGCTGTCAGAACTGCGGTCGCTGGAAGCGCAGATGACCCGCTACGAGTCGCTGTGCGGCTTCACCCCGACGGACCGGGCCCGGCTGGGCTACGCGGAGGTGAAGCGTGCCAGCAAGCTCGACGAGCTCCTCGCGCGCAGGCAGTCGCGCGCGCAGTAGCTGGCCCCCCCGCTTCCTCACCCCGGTCGCGGCCGCGGACGTGCGCCGAGGGGACGGCGAGCACGTCGCCGAGTTCATCGAGGCGATGTGCACCATCACTCGGGACACCTTCTCCGGTGCGTCGGGGCAGCCGCTGACGCTGCGTCCGTGGCAGCGCAAGCTGCTCGGGCACGTCTTCGCCCGCCGCCAGGACGGCCGGCGCCGCCACCGGGTGGCACTGGTGGGCGAGCCCCGCAAGAACGGCAAGTCCGGGCTCGCAGCGGGCATCGCGCTCGACGGCTTGTTCGAGTGCGCGGGCGCCGAGGTGTACTCGTGCGCCGGCGACCGCGACCAGGCCCGGATCGTATTCGGGGACGCCCGCCGCATGGTGGAGAACTCCCCGGACCTGGCCGAGGCGTGCAAGGTGTACCGGGACGCGATCGAGGTCCCGGCGTCCGGCTCGGTGTACCGATGCCTGTCGGCGGAGGCGTTCACCAAGGAGGGCCTGTCCCCGACTCGGGTGATCTTCGACGAGCTGCACGTTCAGCCGAACGACGAGCTGTTCAACGTCATGGCGCTGGCCGCGGGTGCCCGGATCGACCCGCTCCTGTTCGCCATCACCACGGCGGGCGTGAAGACCGACAGCACTGGCCAGGACAGCGTCTGCTACCGGCTGTTCCAGTACGGGCAGCGGATCGCCTCGGGCGAGGAGGTCGACCCGGCGTTCTTCCTGGCCTGGTGGGGCGCCCCGGACGAGGCGGACCACCGTGACCAGCGGGTGTGGCGGACGGCGAACCCGGCGTTCGGTGACCTGATCGACCCGGAGGACTTCGAGGCCGCCGTACGGCGCACGCCGGAGGCGGAGTTCCGCACCAAGCGCCTCAACCAGTGGGTCAGCACCGCGCAGGCGTGGCTTCCGGCCGGCGCCTGGGACGGCTGCACGGCCGGCGGGCCGGTCGAGGACGGCGCCGAGGTGTGCATCGGCTTCGACGGCAGCTTCAACGGCGACTCCACGGCCATCACCGTGGTGTCGTGCGCCGAGGTACCGCACGTGGACGTCGTCGCGGCGTGGGAGCGCCCCCAGGAGGCCGGCCAGGACTGGACGGTACCGATCCTCGAGGTCGAGGACGCGCTGCGGCAGGCCTGCCGACGTTGGAACGTGCGCGAGATCGTCTGTGACCCGTACCGGTGGGGCCGCACGTACCAGGTGCTGGAGGAGGAAGGCTTGCCGGTTGTCGAGTTCCCCCAGAGCCCGGCCCGCATGATTCCGGCGACGACCCGCTTCTACGAGGCGGTGATGAACCGGACGCTCACGCACTCCGGAGACCCACGGCTCGCCCGGCACCTCGCCAACTGCGTCATCAGGACCGACAGCAGAGGATCCCGGCTGTCGAAGGACGCCAAACACAGCCCCAGGAAGATCGACCTCGCGGTGTCCGCCGTGATGGCGCTGGAGCGCGCCGTCCAGGAACCCGAGCCCGAGCCGACGCCCCAGTTCTGGTCCTGGGCCGACCTGTAGGAGGTGCCCGTGCGTCCTCGCCGTCTCATCTCCGACGTGGTCGACCTGCTCGGCCTGGCCTGTCTGGACGCCGCCGCGTGGTGGCTGCACCCGGTGGCGGGCCTGGCCGTGGCCGGTGCCGCCTTGCTGTTGATCGGGTGGGTGATCGACCGGTGAGCCTCCTCCGTCGCGCGGCCGAGCGCCGCGTCATCCAGCAATGGGGCGACTCCAGCATCCCCACCAACGGATCGCTGGCCGCCCTGTCCTCGGCCGGCATACCGGTGTCCGATCAGACCGCGCTGCAGCTGTCGGCCGTGTGGGCATGCGTGCGGATCCTGTCGACTGCCGTGTCGGGCCTGCCGATCCGGGCCATGCGCCCCCAGGACCGCATCACGGTGCCGGTCCCGGACCAGCCGACGATCGTGACCGACCCGTTCGGCGGCGCCAACGACGTTCGCTTCCTGAGCCGGAGGTCCGGCTTCCAGCAGCTCGCGGTGTCGCTGGGCCTGCGCGGCAACGCCTACGCCATGGTGCTGAGCCGGGACTGGCTGCTCCGGCCGAACCGGCTCGCTGTCATCCACCCGGACCGGGTGAAGGTCGACTGGGCCGACGACGGCTCGCGCTGCTACGAGGTCGACCGCGTGCCAGTGCCGAACGCAGCCGACATGGTCCACCTCATGGGCATGTGCCTGCCTGGCGAGCCGACCGCGATGTCACCGGTCGGGTACGCGCGGCACTGCATCGGCCTGGGGCTGGCCGCCGAGACCTTCGGCGGCAAGTTCTTCTCGCAAGGCGCCCACATGTCCGGGATCATCAGCGTCGAGGGCAACCTCGACAGGGCCAGCGCCCGCGAAATGAAGGAGGCCTTCGAGGCCTCCCATTCCGGCATGTCGAACGCCCATGCGATCGGCGTCCTGTCGGGCGGCGCGAAGTGGCAGAGCATCTCGGTCACGCCGGACGACGCTCAGTTCCTCGGTACGCGCGCTGCGGCGACCCTGGACATTGCGATGCTGTACGGGATCCCGCCGCACATGCTCGGCCAGGTCGACCGCACCACGTCGTGGGGCTCCGGCATCGAACAGCAGTCCCTCGGGTTCCTGGCCTACACGCTGGAGCCGTGGATCGGGACGTTCGAGGACGCGTGGACGGCAATGCTGCCGCGCGGGACGAGCGCCCGGATGGACACCACCGCCCTGCTGCGGACGGACACGGCCGGCCGGTTCGCTGCCTACACGCAGGGCCGCACCTCGGGCGTGATCACGATCAACGAGGCCCGTGCCAAGGAGAACTACCCGCCGGTCGACGGCGGCGACGACATCTTCGCCCCGCTCAACAGCGCCCACAGCGGTGCTGATGCCGCACCCGCCGACCCCATGCCCCCTGGAGAGTGAGCCATGGACCTGTCCGCACGGGCCGCACGGCCCACCACCGTCCAGCGCCGTTCGACGCCATTCCAGGGCGTCGAGCTGCGGTCCAAGCCGTCCGGCACCGGCGGCGAGACGCTGACCTTCACCGGCTACGCATCCGTCACGGAGCAGGGCTACGAGATGGAGGACTGGGCCGGCTCCTACACCGAGATCGTCCGCTCCGGCGCGTTCAAGAAGACCCTCAGCGAGGGCGCGGACGTGCCATTCCTGGTCAATCACTCCGGTTTGACGTTGGCAAGGACGAAGTCGGGCACGCTGCGGCTGGCCGAGGACGAAACCGGCCTGCACACCGAGGCCGACCTGGACCCGTCCAGCCCCCACGTTCAGGCCCTGCGTTCCGCCATGGAGCGCGGAGACGTCGACGAGATGTCGTTCGGCTTCTGGGTCACCCGCCAGCAGTGGAGCCCCGACTTCGACCAGCGGGACATCCTCGAGGTCTCCCTCAACAAAGGCGACGTCAGCGTCGTCAACTACGGCGCCAACCCGAACACTGCGGGCGCCCAGCTGAACGCGCGCGAACTCGGCCAGCACCTGGAGCGGCTGTCCGCCGACGACCGCCGGACGCTGTACGACCGGCTCGCCGCAGAGTTCACGCCCGCGCCCGAGGAGGCACCGGTGCCATCCCTGCTCGGCCTCGACCAGGCCCGCCTCCGCCTGCTCAACCTCTGACCTTTCACCGCCTGCCGACCGCGCCGGAGCCGCGCCGGCGGCCACGCCGCACCCTCGTGCACCTGGCCGCCACCCGGACCACCACCCGAACAGCAGGCACGCCACCACCACCGTCACCAACCGAAGGAAACCCCATGTCCCGTGAGTTCATCACGGCCCTCCAGGACCGGCGTGCCGCGCTCAAGGCCGAGCTCGGCGAGATCCTGAAGGCCCCCACCGCCGATAAGCGCGACCTCAACGACGACGAGCGCGCCCGCTTCGACACCAAGGAGGCGGAGGTGCGGCAGATCGACGACCGCATCGCCGAGCTCGACGAGCAGCTGCAGCGCGACGAGCAGGCCGCCGAAACCGCCAAGCGGTACGCGCCCAAAGCCTCCGCGCAGATCGGTCGCGAGCCGCGTGCCTACGAGCGCGGCAGCCGGCACTCCTACTACCTCGACCTCGCGCGGGTCGAGCTCAACCGCGGGGATGGCGACGGCGGTGTCGAGGCCGCTCGCGAGCGCATCCGCCGCCACCAGGCCGAACTCGAAGTCGACATGCCTCGCCGCGAGCGGCAACGTGCGGCCCGCGCGGACGCGGAACTGCGCGGCGTGGACCGCGAGTCCTCGTTCGAGAAGCGCGTCAACCCGAACCGCACAGACGGTCAGGGCGGGTACTTCGTGCCGCCGCTGTGGCTCGTTGACGAGTTCATCGACCTGCCGCGCTTCGGCCGCACCTTCGCCAACAGCGTCCGCAACCTCACCCTGCCGTCCGGCACCGACTCCATCAACGTTCCGAAGGTGGCGACGGGCACCCTGACCGGTGTGCAGACCGCCGACGCCGCAGCCGTGACGTCGCAGGACCTCACCGACACCTTCGTGTCCGCGCCCGTGCGCACGATCGCAGGCCAGCAGGACATCGCCCTGCAGCTCCTCGACCAGTCGCCGGTCGGCTTCGACGAGATCGTGTTCGCCGACCTCATGGCCGACTACAACCTGCGCCTGGACACCCAGTGCATCTCCGGCTCCGGCTCGTCCGGCCAGCTCAAGGGCGTCCTGAACGTCTCCGGCATCACCTCCGTGACCTACACCGACGCCTCGCCGACGGTCCCGGAGATGTACACGCCGTGGCTGCAGGCCATGAGCAAGGTCGCGACCGGCCGCAAGATGCCGGCCACCGCCGGATTCGTCACCCCGGCCCGCTGGTACTGGATGATGTCGGCCCTCGACTCCTCGAACCGGCCGCTCGTCCTCCCGGACACCAGCTCGCCGTTCAACCCGCTCGCCCTGCAGACCGGTTCGGACACCGAGGGCTACGTCGGCAAGGTCGCCGGCCTGCCGGTCCTGACGGACGGCAACATCCCGTCCAACTTGGGCGGCGGGACCAACGAGGACCGGGCCATCATCGCCCGCACGAGCGACATCTACCTGTGGGAGGGCGCCATGCGCTCCCGCGTCCTCACCGAGGTTCTCTCCGGCACGCTCCAGGTCCGACTGCAGGTCTGGAACTACTGCGCGTTCATGGCGGACCGCCGCCCCGAGGCGATCGCCGTCATCTCCGGCACCGGCCTCATCGCCCCGTCCGGCTTCTGATCCGACCCCTGACCGGCCCGCCGCCTCCTACTCCAGGGCGGCGGGCCCTCACTGGAGGAACCCATGCACGACAGGATCGCCGAGCTGCGGGGCCTGCGGGCTGAGCACGACCGGCACACCCAGAGCGGCGACAGCGACCGCGCCAAGCAGACCGCCACCGAGATCAGCCGCGTGACCGCCGACGTCGACGCCGAGATCGAGCGCCTGGAGGACCGGGCGGCCGAACTCGCCGAGCTGGGCCAGCACTTCCCGGCTGCCGAACGCGCCGAGGCCGCCCGGCTTCTGCGCGCCGGCCTGGACGAGTTGCGACTCCCGGCCCCGGCGAAGCGCGGCGCCAAGCAGACCGCCGCCTCGGCGCCGCCCGCCGAGACGGCGAAGGGCGGCGAGTGAGGTGCCGCTCATAAACGGAAAGTATGGGCCGAAGAACCCGAGCTGGTTGCTGGCTGGCCAGCCGTCTGGCATGTTCCGGGAGAACATCGCCCGCTCGCACGTCCTCAACGACGGCGGCGTGCTGACCACCCAGATCATGCTGGCCACCGCCCTGCCGCTGTACGCGGGCGACGTGGTCACGAACCTGACGTTCGCGTCCGGCGGTACCGCAGCGGCGTCGCCCACGAACTGGTGGTTCGCCCTCTACTCGGACGACGCCACCCCAGCGCTGCTGGGCCAGACCGCGGACCAGCTGACCGGCGCGTGGGCGGCCAGCACCGCCAAGACTCTCGCCCTCTCCAGCGCGGTTCAGATCACCCGCACCGGTGTCTACTACGCCGCGGTGATGGTGAAGGCCGGCACGGTGCCGTCTTTGGTGGGCCTGGCGACGCTGACCGGCGCGGTCACGGGCATTACCACCGGCGACAAGACGCTGACCACCGTCAGCGGCAGCGCACTGACCGGCACGGCACCGGCCACCATCGCCTCCCCGTCCGTCAGCGCGTTCGTCCCGCGCGTCGTCGCCACGTAGGAGGCCCGGTGAGCATCGTCGACCTGGCCTCCGTCAAGCTGCACCTCAACATTCCAGCCGGCGACACCCGGCAGGACACCGAGCTGCAGCGCTTCATGGACGCCGCCGACGACCAGGCCCGCTACGTGTGCGGGCCGATCACGTCGGAGCTCCACACGGAGTGGCACGACGGGGGCCGGCCGACGATCTCCCTGGACTGGCAGCCCCTCGCCTCGGTCACCTCCGTGACCGAGTACGTCGCCTCCAGCACCTGGAACCTCACTGAACAGCCCCTCGGTGGGACCGGGTTCGACTCCTACGGGTACACCGCCGACCTTCCGCGCGGCACCATCACCCGCCGCGCGGTCGGCCAGGACGTCCCGTTCCCGAGGGGCGTGAAGAACGTCAAGGTCGTGTACACCGCGGGGACAGGCGTCGTCGCCCCGACGGTGTTCCTCGGCGCCTTGGAACTCATCCGCCACCTTTGGCAGATGACCCAGCAGGCCGGCCGCCCCTCGTTCGGCTCTGCCGGGTCCTACGACTCCGACGGTGTCGCCGTTCCGATGGGCTTCGCCCTCCCGGCCCGGGTGCTGGAACTATGGGCCCCGTACCGCCGTCCTCCGGGGGTGGCCTGATGACCATCCCCTCCTCCTCTGCGCCGGCCGCCCGCCTGTGGCTGTTCAATGCCATCAAATCCGCGCTCACCCCAGACCCCGGCGTCGTGTCCGGCGGATCCTACGGCGACCCGGCCGCCAGCCTGCTCGTGTGCCTGGACGGGCCCGGCACCTACCAGCCCGCGGACATCGTCGCCGTCGGCAAGGTCGGCCGGCGCATCGACGTGTCCTCCATGGTCGGCTCGGGCGGCGCCGGATGGCTCCGGGAGGACTTCGGCATCGAGATCGTCATCGAGTGCGCCCGCGGCACCGAGGACTCCCAGTCGGCCTTCGAGCGCACCACCACCCTCATCGACCAGATCATCGCCGTGGTCCGCACAGACCCCACCCTCGGCGGCTCCGTCCTGTGGTCCAAGCCCACCCGCTCCGACACCGAGGTCGCCTGGGCGGCCGACCACTCCTCGTGGGTCGGCCAGGGCACCCTCACCGTCGAGTGCAACCAGCGCATCTAGGAGGACCCCTTGCGCTTCATCTACCAGGGCGACGGGGGCCGCTACTACCCCTCGCTCTCCCTCGCCCCGACACCCGGCACCACGTACGAGCTGGACGCCGACCCCGGCGACGGCCGCTGGATCCCCGCCGCTGACTCCGGCGCCTGGACGTCCCAGGTCGCCATCGAGCCTGAGCTGGCCGAGGTGCCGGCCGCCGAGGACCACCACGACGACACCACCGGAGGTGAGTGATGCCCCAGCCGTCCGCCAGGTCATTCCTCGGCATCGCCAAGGAGACCACCTTCGGCACCGCCGTGGCCGCGACCGCGTTCATCCCGGTCAAGGACATGAAGCCCAAGGAGAAGTTGACGCTGCTGCCCGACAAGGGCATGCGCGGCTCCATGGTCGAGGTCTACGACGAGATCTCGGGCCCGATCTGGGCCGAGTACGAGTTCGGCGGCGACGTGTTCCCCGACACTCTCGGCTGGATCGCCACCGGCGTCCTCGGCGACCTCGCCACCACCGGCGCGAGCGCCCCCTACACGCACGCCCTGGCCGTCCTCAACACCGGCACCGCCCAGCCGCCCAGCTACACGCTGTCCGACTACTACGCCATCTCCACCCGCCAGTTCGCCGGCACCAAGTTCTCCGAGCTGGGGCTGAAGTTCAACGGTGACGGCCTGCTGGAGTACTCGGCGAAGGCCCTCACGCTGGCGTCCGCGACCGCCTCGGCACCGACCCCGTCGTTCACGGCGGTGACGCCGATCGCCGCGTGGCAAGGGGCCGTCACCATCGGCGGCTCTACGGTGACGACTCTGATCGACGGCGAGTGCACCATCAAGCGCCCCGTCTCGGCGATCAGCACCGCCGACGGCACGCAGGCCCCTGTTGCGCTGTGGTCCGGGCCGGTCACGGTCAGCGGCAAGATGACGCTGATCATGGAGGACGACGCCCAGCTCACCAACTACCTCACCAACGCCAAGCCGTCGCTCGACTTCAACTTCGCGCAGGGCGCCGGCGCGGGCGCGGTGCAGGTCAAGCTGCACATGACCAAGTGCGCCTACTCCGGCGCCGAGATCTCCCGCGGCAAGGACTGGATCGAGCTCAGCGTCAGCTACGAGGGCCTCGCCAACACCATCGACGTCGGCGGCTCCGGCGGCTACAGCCCCATCAAGATGACCATCCAGAACGCCATCGCCTCCGGGACGTACAAGTGACGATCGACATCACCACCGCCAACCGCATCCCGCTCCCGAGCGGCGGCTGGGCGGACCTTCGGCCCGTGCAGGACATCACCGAGCGGTACCGCCGGCCGATCAAGAAGCTCTCCACGCAGCTTCTCGGGCACAGCGACTTCGCCGCGGCGGTCGCCACTGTCCAGGCGTCCGGCAAGAGCCCGGCGGACATGACCGAGACCGAGCAACTGCAGGTCGCCGCCGGCATGGGCAGTGCGTTCGACGACTTGGAGGCCATCCAGGACCTCCTCGTCGTCGCCGCCGTCCGCGGCTGGTCCTACGACGCGATCCCCGTGTCCGTCGACGGCCTGCTCGACCTCCCCGGGCCCGCCCTTGACGCCCTGCGCGCCGCCGTCGCCCCCTACCAGGGCGCCCTCAATCCGAACCTCTCCGAGCCGAGCCCGGATCCGGCGTCCCCTACCGAGCCCTCCAGCGCCTGAAGAACGCCCTGGAGGGGATGGCCGTTGACCCGGCTCGGATCCCGGTCGAGGAGTACCGCACGTGGCGGCTGTGCACGCTGCTGCACTGCACACCGTCCCAGCTGCTCGACGAACCGGCACTCACCCTCGACTGGCTCATCGCCGTCGACGACACCGTCGCCAAAGTCCGTGCCGATGCGGAGAGGAGAGCCGCCGATGCCCGGTGAGATGCGCGCCGTCGTCCGCGGCGTCAAGGAGGCCGAGGCGGCGCTGGTGAGGATGGACGCCAACATCGACTTGGCCACCCTCAAGGCCTTGAAGGCCTGCCAGGGCCTGGCGAAGAGCTCGATCAAGGGCCAGCTGCGGGGCCGGCCGCGCTGGGACCACCGCGGCAAGTCCAGCCGCACCGGCGCCACTGTGCGACTCAACTTGAGCCCGCACGTCGTGTCCAAGGGCGGCGGCCCCGGCAAGCTCACCGGCGCCCTCAGCCGCTCGATCCGCTCCAACAAGAAGCCGAGGCCGCTGCCGGGCGGCGGCTTCAACGGCGTGGTGTTCGCCGGCGGTCGGGGCGGTCCCCAGAACCTCTACAAGGGCCGACTCGAAGGCACCTTCCCCTACTTCAAGCCCGGCGTCGACAAGGCCGCACCGAAGATGGGCGCGATCTGGACGGCGGCATGGGGACGCGCCACCGACAAGTTCTGACCAGCGACAACTGAACAGCGGGAGGTGAGCCATGGGCGGCCTGCCTCCCGTCTTCATCGAGTTCATCGGCTCCAGCGCGGGCGTCAAGGCTGCGGTCGCCGACACAAAGGTCGCGCTCGCCGAGGCGGACGCGGCCGGCGCGGGCGCATTCGCCAAGACGGGCTTGCTCGGCAAGGCCGCCCTCGCCGGCCTCGGCATTGCCGCGTTCGAGGCCGGCAAGCACGCCATCGAGGCCGCCGGCGACTTCCAGGCCCAGATGACTCGCGTCCGCACCGGCGCCGGCGAGGCCGCCGAGAACATGAAGATGGTCTCCGACGGGGTGCTCGCCATGGCGGGCGAGGTCGGCCAGTCCACCGAGCACCTCACCGCGGGCCTGTACCAGATCGAGTCGGCGGGCTACCACGGCTCCGCCGCCCTCGAGGTGCTGAAGAACTCGGCGATGGGCGCGAAGGTGGGCGCCGCCGAGCTGTCGACCGTGGCGGACGCGGTGACGACCGGCCTCAACGCCTACGGCCTGTCGGCCGGCCACGCGGCCGAGGTCACCAACGCGTTGGTGGCGACCGAGGCCAGCGGCAAAACCAACATGGAAGCCCTCGCCGGCTCCATGTCGAAGATCCTGCCTACCGCCTCCGCCGCCAAGGTCGGCCTGAACGAAGTCCTCGCCGCCATGGCGACCATGACCGCGCAGGGCACCACTGCGGACGTCGCCGCGACCTACCTGCGGCAGACCATCGGCGCCCTGAGTAACCCGTCCGGCAAGGCCGCGATGGAGATGAAGTCGCTCGGCCTGTCGGCGGTCGAGGTCGGGCAGAACCTCGGCAAGCAGGGCCTTGCCTCCACGCTGGAGATGCTGACCGACGCCATCGAGAAGAAGATGGGCCCGGCCGGCACGGTGTTGATCGACCACCTGCGCAAGGCGTCGGCGAACACCACCGACTACGAAAAGGTGCTGGCCAACCTCGCGCCCGAACAGCAGACCTACATCGGCGCGCTCGCGACGATGGTCGGCGGCACCAAAAGCATGATGGCGGCCCTTCAGCTGACCGGCCCGCACATGGAAACTTTCAAAAAGAACATCGAGACCATCAACGAGCACGTCAAAACGGGTGGTCACGAAATCGAAGGCTGGGCCGACGTCCAGCAGAATTTCAACCAGAAGCTGGACTCCGCGAAAGCCGCGGCGGGGGCACTGGCGATCCAGATCGGCCAGTACCTCATGCCCTACGCCGAAAAACTGGCGGCGGTCGTAGCCGACGGCGCCCGCTGGATCACCCAGCACGAAATGGCCGCGAAAGTCCTGGCTGGGACGATCGCCGGTGTCCTCGTCGTCGCCATGGTCGCGCTCACCGTGGCCATGTGGAATTTCACGGCGGCCGCGCTTGCCAACCCGGTGGTGTGGATCACCGTCGGGGTCCTCGCACTGGTCGCAGCGCTCGTATACCTGGGCATGCACTGGCGGGCCGTCTGGGACTTCATTCGCGGCGCCGCACTGGCCGTTGCGTCCGCTGTCGTCTCCGCATGGCACTGGCTCAGCGACAAAACGGATGAGGCCTGGCAGTGGGTCTATCGGCACGTTCAGGAGGCGTGGCACGCGGTCGCAGCGTTCTTCTCCTCGGCCTGGCACTCGGTCGCAGACCCGGCAGTCGAGGCGTGGCACTCAATCCGTGACGGCGCGGTCGATGCCTGGAACGCCACCGCGGCGTTCTTCGTCGCGGCTTGGCACACCGTCGTCGACCCAATCGTGGCCGCATGGAACTGGGTCAGCGACGTGACGTCGCAGGTGTGGAACGCCATCTCTGCGTTCTTCGCGAAGTGGTGGCCCCTCCTGTTCGTGATCTTCTTTCCGTACATCGCGGTCTTCGTGGCGATCTGGAATCACTTCCACGAGCAGATCATCGGCACAGCGATGACCGTGTGGCACGCCGTGGCGGACTTCCTCAGCATGGTCTGGAACGGAGTGGCCGCCAGCGCGAAGGCCTCGTGGGCGTTCATCCAGCAGTGGATCATCCAGCCCGTAGTCGAGACCTGGCAGTGGCTCGTCGGCGCATGGAACGCAGTCGCCGCATGGCTGTCCGCCGTGTGGGCGGCTATCGGCGCTGACGCCAAGGGGTCCTGGGAATGGATTCACCAGTGGATCATTGCCCCGACCCTCGCCGCGTGGAACTGGCTCGTCGGCGCATGGAACGCAGTCGCCGCATGGCTGTCGTCCGTCTGGCAGGGCATCTCCAACACGGCCGCGGCCGCGTGGCATTCCGTCCACTCGGCCATCGTCAGCCCGGTCGAGGACGCGCTGAACGCCATGAAGACCAAAGCAAGCGAGATCGCCAGCACCATCACCGGCGGCGTCTCCTCCGCCTGGAACGCGGCCAAGGGGAAGGCGGCCGAGTTCGTCAACGTCGGCATCGAGATCGTCAACGGCATCGGGCGGGGCATCAGCCAGGGCTGGAACTGGCTGAAGAACAAGGTCAAGGACCTCGCGAACGACGCCCTCAACGCGGCCAAGAGCTTCCTGGGCATCAGCTCGCCCTCCCGCGTGTTCGCCGAGCAGGTCGGGCACTGGATTCCGCACGGCATCGCCGCCGGCGTCCAGGCCAGTGCCGGCGTCGCCCTCGCCGCGGTCACCGCCCTGTCCGGGGCCGCGGTCGACGCCGGATCGCTCACTGCCGCCCAGCTGCAGCCCGGCGTGTCCCTGCCCGGCTCCATGGCCGGCGCCGGGCAGATCGTCCAGCACACCACCCACATCACCGTGCAGGGCTCCGTCCTCGCCGAGCGCGACCTGCGCGACCTCGTCCGGCAGCAGAACCTGCAGGACGGCGCCCGCAACATCGGCACCTACCAGCCCTACGCCCGCTAGGAGGCAACCGCCCGTGGTCCAGAACCCGAACTGGCCTCTCATCGAGGAGGCATGGGGCCCGTACTGGTCGCCGGGCGGCTGCCTGATCTCCCCCAACCGCTGGTCGGAGATCACCAGCCGCATCCGCGGCACCGTCTCCCAGAGCCGCGGCCGCCAGTACGAGCTGGACCAGGTCCGCGCCGGCGAGCTGCGACTCAGCCTCGACGCCACCGACGGCGTCTTCGACCCGTCCAACACCTCCAGCCCATGGGCCGGCTACGTGCTGCCCATGGCGCCGGTGCGGCGCCGCGCCCAGTACCCGGCAACCATCAACAGGCTCACCCAAGGTCAGGCGACCGGCGGCGACGTCGGCGGCTGGCCACTGGGCACCCTCGACCAGGTAGCTGCCCAGACGTTCAGCGACACCGGCACTCCCTCAGTCGTAACATCCGCCACCGCCTATCGCGGCAGTACCGTCCTGCAGTTCCCCATCACCACCGCGGCCACAGTCAACCAGCGGATCTGCCACACGTCCGAACCAGCGGCCGAACCTGGCGTCACGTACACCGTGCAGATGCGCATCCGAAACATCACGCCGAGCACAACCGTGCAGGTCAAGGCTCACATCGGGTGGAACCTGACACAGGGCGGCACCCCAACCTTCAGCTACGGCTCGACCACCACGCTCACCGGCTCGGCCACCGCCGCGTGGACGCAGATCACCTGCACCGCCACCCTCCCCGCGGGCACGATGGGCCTCACCGCAGGCGTCGCCGTGGCCGCCACCCCAGCGGCCAACGCCACGCTCCAGGTCGACGAATGGCAGCTGGAGAAGGGCGCCTCCGCCTCAGCATGGGTGCAGCCTGGCGTCTGGTACCCGCTGTACGGCGGGTTCATCGAGCGTTGGCCTATGACCTGGAGCGACCCGAAGTACGCCCTGGTCAACCCGGTGGCCGCCGACGCGTTCTCGGCGCTGAGTCAGATCACTCTCCAGGACGCGTTCGGCCAGGAAGTCGTGTCGCGGGGCCTGCGTTTCATGTACCCCCTCAGCGATCCCCAGAACTCCACCATCGCCGGCGATGCCACCGGCCAGTGCCCGCCCGCAGTCGTCACCAACTCCGCCGGGGGTGGCGCCTCCTTCGCATTCGGCACCCAGATCACCTCCGCCAGCGCCGGCGGCGCCTACACCGGCGCGACCGGCACGGTGTGCACCATCACCGGCCAGTACCCGGGCAGCAACTTCCTCAGCGCCTTGACCTACCTGTCCTTGTCGCAGGGCGGCGTGACCGGCCCCGCCAACCCCTCCGAGTGGGTCAGGATGATTGCGTTTCGGTGGACCGGCGGAGCGATCTCCCAGTTCGCAAACCTCTGGGTCTGCCAGGACGGCAACACCAACCCGTCGGCGAACAGCCACGCAACGCTCTACCTCGACTCCTCCGGTCAGCTCAACTTCACGGTCGCATCGCCCACAACAAATGCCGGTACGTTCACCGCCTACCCGCCAACCAACCTCGCGGACGGCAACTGGCACCTGGCCGTCTTCGGGTACTCCGCCAGCAGCGGATACGTCGTCCTGTCCGTCGACGGATCCCCGTACGCCTTCCCAACGGCGCCCTCAACAGCCGGACCTACAGGGCTGATCTCCGACGTCATCGGAGGGTACGTAGACCCGCGACAGGGCAACCTCGCGTACTACGTCTGGCAGGGCGACGTCTCCTATGCCACCGAGTTCCAGCCGTCGTTCGCCGCGACCATCGACTCCCCCGCCCTGACCACGATGTACAACGCCTGGAAGAACGCGCTGGCGGGGGAATCTACCGACACCAGGTACACGCGCGTCCTGGGCTGGGCCGGCTACACCGGCAACACCGCGGTACAGACCGGCCGCACCACCGCCATGGGGCCCGCGGCGGGCGGCACCGCCCTGCAGGTCTTGCAGGACATCGTCACCACCGAGGGCGGCAACCACTACATCGACCGAGCCGGCAAGGCTGTTTTCAAGGCTCGATCCGACCGGTACAACGCCGTGACCTCGTCCTACACGTTCGGCGACGGACCCGGCGAGTATCCGTACGAGCCGGGTATCGCCCTCGACTACGACCTCACGCGCGTGGCCAACATCGTCTCGGCCACGCAGGCGGGCGGCCAAACCTTCACCGCCCGCGACAGCACCTCCATTGCCCGGTACGCGCCCCGTACCGCCAGCCGCACCGTCAACTCCCAGTCCGCGCCTGAGGTCCAGGACGCGGCGAACTACCTGCTCAGCAGGTACCGGCAGCCCGCGGTACGCGTCACTGCTATCACCCTCAACCCGGCCGCGAACCCGACCCTGTGGCCCGTCTGCCTGAGCCTGGAGCTGGGCATGCGCGTCACCGTCAACCGGCGCCGCGCCGACGGCTCGCTGATCAGCCTGCCGTGCTTTGTCGAGAACATCCAGACGGACATGTCCGCCGACGCTGCCCGGTGGATCCTGCAGCTGTCGCCGGCCGACCTCACGCCCTACGGCCTGTTCGCTTCGTTCCACACCACGCTGAACGGCAGCCCGACGTCCGGCGTCACCAGCATCACCATCAACGCCGGCGCCGACAACACCAACCCGGCCGCCGCCCAAATCGGCGCCGGGCAGCAGCTCGTCCTCGGCCTCGGCACCGCCAACCAGGAAACCGTCACCGTCCAGTCCGTGTCCGCCACCACCGCCGGATGGACCACCGCGGTTATAACCCTCACCGCCGCCACCACCAAAGCCCACACCAACGGCGACGTCGTGTGTGAACCCCTCCCGGCCGGCACCACCGACCCGACCGCCTGGGACGCCTCCGCCAAGTTCGACTCTGCAGCCTTCTCCTACTGACGAACGGAGGGATCCATGCCGGGCTTCACCATCCCCACCATCGCCAGCGAGGTGCCGGGCAACTACGTCACCTCGGCCTTGTGGAACGCCAACGTCTACAACGGCTTCCAGTTCCTGCTCAACCGCCCGTTCTTCGAGGGCTACCAGAGCGCCGCCCAGTCGATCGCGAACACCAGCTTGACCAACATCGCCATCGACACGACCATCACCGACACCAACGGCGGTCACTCCAATGTGACCAACAACAGCCGCTACACCTGCCAGGCAGGCACCGCGGGCTGGTACCGGATCACAGTGAGCCTCGGCTTCACGGCGAACGCGGCCGGAAGCCGGCTGATCGAGATCCACAAGAACGGGGCCGCGGTCAAGCTCATCCAGGCCGGCAACGACTCCAGCCGCACGGACATCAACGCCGCCCTGCAGTGCAGCGCCGTCGTCCAGCTCGCCGCCGGCGACTACCTCGAAGGGTGCGCGTACCAGACCTCTGGCGGCGCCCTGTCCACCAACCCGAACAACACCGGCATGACCGTGATCTGGGAGAAATCCTGATGACCAACCCGACCGCCGTCGAACTCGGCTGTGCAGGCGCCGGCTGCACCAACAGCCCCACCGTGCAGTGGCGCCGCCGCTCCGGCCAGAACGCCGACTCCACCGACGCCGTCCACGCCTGCAACCAGCACGCCATCGGCCTCGAACTCGCCGCCCACGTCCACGCCGCCGGCTGCACCGCCCCCGACCCGGCCAAGCTGCCCGGATGCGGCTGCGCCCCCGAGCCCATCCCGAACAGGCAGCCCCAGCAGCCCGCGACGCCCGAACTGCCCCCCACCTGGGCTGGCCAGACCGCACCCGCCGCCTAGGAGGCACCGTGCCCGACCTGTGGATGCCTGGCGCCGAGGTGCACGACCTCGGCGACCACGCCCCGACCGATCAGCAGTACCCGCCGAAGGCGATCGCCCACATCACCTGGGACCGCAACGCCACCGCCGCCGCTCCGGCCGACTGGGTGCCGTTCGACAGCCTGGTCAGCTACTTCACCGGCAGCGGGGCCCCCGAGGCCCCGCACATCATCTGGGACCCGTTCACCGGCCGGATCGCCCAGCTGTTCCCCGCCGACTCCCGCTCCAAGTCCGTCGTCGACTCGCCGGGCGGCACCCGCACCAACCGGGCCGGCCGCGTCGTCATCCAGATCGAGGCCGTGTTCTTCCCCTACTGCCGCTACCAGGGCCGCGTGTACCCGCGGCTGGTCGACACCCCGTGTGCCGGCTGGGACCGGCTCCACGCCTGGATCGCCTCGTGGGGTGTGCCGGACGTGTGGCCGATGGGCCACCCGGTCGACTTCACCCCGCACCGCGACGAGACCACGTGGGAGACGCGCGGCGGCTGGTACGCCCACGCCCACGTGCCCGAAAACGACCACGAAGACCCGGGCAGCTGGCCCGACTTCACCACCGAGGAGGACCCGTTGGCCGCTTTCACCGAGGACGACCTGCGGCGGATCATCGCCGATACCGTCAAGAGCATCGACGTACGCGACGCGCTCGCGTACGCCGCCTGGTACAAGCTCCAGCCGGAGATCGCCGCCGTAGCCGACCAGGTGTGGGAGCACGGGCTCCCGCAGGTCGACGCCGAGTGGAACGAGTCGCCGAGCACCGTGCCCGCAAAGTGGCTGGCCGCCGGAATCCGGCCGCTCCTCTTCGGCCAGGCTGCTGCGGCGGCCGTGGGTGGCGCGGACCCGGCCGTGGTCAAGGCCGCGATCGACGCGGCCGCCGCCAAGTTCGCCGAGGTGCTCGCGCAGAGCACCGTGCACGTCCAGGTCGACGTCAACGACACCACCCCGAAGGGAAGCGCCTGATGTCCGACTCGACCCGCCGCACCATCCGCACCGTCGTCGCCGTCGTCCTGGCGCTCGCCTCCGGCCTGCCGCTCCTGGTCCGCACCGCCGGCCTTCCCGAGACCCTCCCCGGGCTCGGCACCATCCTCGCCGTCGCCGCGGCGATCACCCGCCTGATGGCCCTCCCGCAGGTCAACGCCTGGCTTCCCTCGTGGCTGCAGATGACCCCGCCCGCGGCGCCCGCGCCCGACCCGGTCGCGCCGGTGCCGATCGACCCGGCAGGGAGCCGCGAGTGACGCCCCCGGACCCGGGCATCTACGTTCCCGCCGCCCAGATGTACGAGGAGGTCCGGCGCGTGGCGGACGGGCTGCTGAGGCTCGAAGCGAAGCTCGACACGCTGGCCGCCACAGACCGGGACGTCGACAACCGGCTCGGCGACCACGAAGCCCGACTCCGGCGCCTGGAGGCCAGCCGCTGGCCGCTGCCTACGATCGGTGCCCTCGGCGGCATCGCCGGCGCCGCCGCAGCCGCGTACGCCGCACTCCACCCCTGACGCCACCACGCCCCCGCCCGGATCCCGGGCGGGGGCGCTTCGTCGTGTCCGAGCGTGGACCTCGATCTGCGACCAAACAACAAGCGGCGGCGGAGCCTTGGACTCCGCCGCCGACGGCATCCCGCCACCTACAGCGGGTATCGTCCGCAGTGCTGACCCACGAACGGAGCCCAGTATGCCCCTCAACGCCACCGAGCACACCGGGGATCGCATCGCCCGGTACCGGAAACTGCGTCACCTCACCCAGAGAGCTCTGGCCGAGACGGCCGGCGTCTCATACAGCATGATCACGAAGATCGAGCAGGGCGTGAAGCCCGCATCGCCAGCCGTGCTGGCCGCGATCGCCCGCTCCCTGTCCGTCCAGACGGTCGACCTGACCGGCCAGCCCTACCTCGCCGAACTCCAGGCTGACGAGCTCGACGGCCTGATCCAGCCGATCCGCGAGGCGCTTGACCTGTACGACCTCGGCGTGGACCCCGAGGTAGCCCCGCGCGGCATCGCCGCCATCGCTGCGGAGGCCGACCAGTTGTGCGCTCTCGTGCGCGACACCCGCCTCAAGGACGCCGCCCGCGCCCTGCCCGCGCTCATCACCGAGGCCACCACCGCCGCACACACCCTCCAGACCGACGAAGCGTGGCGCGTTCTCGCTTCGACCTACCGCACCGCGTACGACGTCACCGCGAAGCTCGGCTTCCCCGACCTGTGCGTGGTCGCCCTGGACCGCATGGACTGGGCCGCGGAACGCGCGAGCGACCCGGTCCTCGCGGGCGTCCGGCAGTACCTGCGTAGTTTGGTCTACCTGAGGGCCGGCCAGTACCGCATGGGCCAGCGCCTCGTCACCGTCGGAATGAAGACCCTCGCCCAGGGCGACGCGGACCGCACCCGGGACGTCGCAACCGGGCAGCTCCACCTCGGTGCCGCCGTCCTCGCGGCACGCTCTGGCGACGGCGACACCGCAGCCGGCCATATCGCAGAGGCATCCCGCATGGCCGAGCTGACCGGCGAGGCTGCCCGGGTCCACTGGCTGTCGTTCGGCCCCACCAACGTGGCCGTGCACCGGGTGGCGACGCTCGCCGAGCAATGCCAGTACGCCGAGGCGCTCCAGGCTGCTGGCAGCCTGACGATCCCGACGGACTGGCCTGCATCCCGGGCCGCAGCTCACCTTGCCGAGGTTGCACGGGCCCAACTGTGGACCAACCGAGGCGAGCAGGCACTGCGCACGCTGCAGCGAGCACGCGAGGTCGCACCCCAACAGACGAGGTATCACCCGATGGTGCGAGAGACCATCGCCGGACTCGTCTCCGCCCGTCGTTCCACGCCCGGGACGCTGTCCAACCTGGCACATTGGGTCGGCATCTGACGACCACACAGAGGCCCCGGGCTATCACCGAAGAGTGATAGTTCGGGGCCCACGCACGGTCGACACTCTCAGTATCGGGACACCTACACCGAGGAGAGACGATGGCCACCACCCGCCCCCTGGGCCGAACGCCCCAGGAACTCGCCCGCCGCCACGAGTTGCAGGACGCCGCATCGGGAAACCTCGGTGACAGCGTGCGCGTCATCGCCCCGCGGCCTGGAGCCCGGCTCACCGCCGACCAGCGCTCCGGCACGGCGTGTGTCGCCTGCGACCGCCGCACGGACGGCCTGACCGACGCCGGGCACGTCGAGGACGATGGGCTGGTCTACGCCGTCCGGGTCTGCAGCAGCTGCCCGCAGTACGCCGCGAGCCTCGAGGCCCACCAGTGACCGCCCCCGACGCCCAGACGTGGCACGACGAAATCGATCGCAGGCTCGCCGTCTACCGCGACCTGCGCGACCAGGCGGCCGCCGATCAGGCTGCGTCCGCACACGAGTCAGCGAGCGAAGACGAGTGAGCGTTGTCGGCGGGACGCCGCCGCTGCGGGACGAGTGCCACGGCTACTGCGTCGTGTGCGGAAAGTGGGGGCGTGGCACCTACAAGGGCCCCCTCAACTCGCACTCCGACACCATCCGGGATCACATTGGCTGCACCGGCGAACCCGCGTCCGGCATCCGCAGCAACCACCTCCCCAACGGGATCCGCTGACTCCCTGGCCGGCCGTACGGCGGTGCGGTCGGCCGGGGTCATCCGTAGAACAACCGCCAGGTGCCGACGCCGAGAACGTGGGCCATGGCGGTGAGGTCGTCGAGGGATGGCGGTGTGGCGCCACGTTCCCAGCTCGATACGGACTGCCGGTCGCGGCCGATGAGTTCGGCGAGCTTCTCCTGGCTGATGCCTTGTTGTCGGCGTAAGTACCTGATCCGGTCGCCGACAGCGCGGCGTTCCTGCAGCTGAAGTGGGGTAGGACGGCCGTACACCCATTGACACTGGCGCGTTCAAGATCAAAAGTCTGTATGACCAAATCGACAGTGACTCGCCAGTGCGTTCGAACTATGATTCGTGCGCTTCCAGACTCCCCGGAAACACGTCCCCCAGGCGGTTCCGGGGAGGGGCCGGCCCCCGCGGTGCACCGCGGGGGCCGGGCACCCTACCGCTCAATCGGCACAAGGCGCTCGGGCTCGAACACCTTCAGGCCGGGCGACCCTGGCAGGACACGGTAGGCCCCCACGATCGCCCGGACCACGTCCCGCTTCTCCGGTGGGTGCATGGCCTTCCACTCGGCCCCGAGGTCGCTGGCTTGAAGCAGGCCCCGCACAGCGCGCGGCAACGATGCCGTCACGAGGGCCTGACTTTCCTTCACGCGAGCCGTGATGATGTTGCGAGCCTCCGTGTACTCACCGAAGCCGATCTCCTTCCGCGCCCACATGCCGGCGAGCTGCTTCAGCTGCTCCTCGTCCTCTGCAAGACTCTCTCGGGCAGCGTCTGCCGTCATCGGTGCGGTGGCATCCCGCATCAGCGTCATGACGCCGGGCTCGCCCAGGTACTCCAGTACCTGCCGTTCGACCTCGGCCTCGGCGCGCTTGGCGTCCATCGCGATCTTCCCGCAGCCGCCCCGGGGCGTCGCACACCAGTAGCGCCCCGACCACCCGACCAGCAACGCCTCGCACAGGCTGCAGATCAGCAACTGGTTGAGCCACCTCGACAGAGCGTTGGTGGCGGGAGAGTGCCGAGCCTGATTCTGGGCCAGAATCTCTACCACCTGGTCCCAGATGTCCCGGGGCAGGATGGCATCCCATGCGGCCTCTCCCACTACCTCGCCGCGAAAGACCCGCAGGCCGGCCACCCTGGGGCCGGCCAAAATCGTCTTGATGGAGCGCGTGTTCCACCGGTCGGCGTATGCCGGCCGGATGGCGTCGTTGGCGTAGTCGACGATCTCGTAGAGGCTGGCACCGTCCAGCACCAGCCGGGCCATCTCCCTGATGACCTCGGCCTCGGACTCCCGAATCCTCATGCCGTCGGGCTCATACCCGAAGGCCCTGCGGCCACCGCCCGAGGGCTTGCCCTGCTCGGCGAGCTGCTCGTGCTTGCGGGCGACTCGGCGGCTGGTGTCGCGGCTGCTCTTGTTCGCCACAGCCACCATGACGCGCGCCATGGTGATATCGGCGTCGTTGTCCAGGCGGAGGGACCCGGTAACAGAGGCGACCGGCAGCCGCGGGTTGGTGGACTCGACGAGGTCGATAAGGTCTTCCAGGTCGCGCGGGTCGCGTACGGCCCGATCGAGGTCGTAGGCCATGAGGCCGTCCCGCTCTCCCAATCTGAGCAGGTCGAGGGACCGCCGGAATCCAGGCCGGATCACTCGCAGGGCGGTGGTACCGTCGGGCAGCCGCACCTTGCGCCGCTTGAACGCCGAGGTGTCGTTCTCGATGATGACCTCAGCGATGGTCCAGCCGATCCGGTCTGCATGGCGGCGGCCGTCATTCTCCTGCCGGCCGACCCCGAGGCCCTCGCCTTCGCGGTCATCCGAAATTCGAACAAGCAGGATCGCCTTCTTCGGCAGCATTCCGACAGGTTACTCCTGTGGTATCGGAGT
>NZ_JBITFB010000053.1:0-23905 GCF_044455625.1 Kitasatospora sp. NPDC051164
GTACGAGGAGAGCGCCACCGGCATCCCGCACCGCTCCCGCTACCGCGTGCGTGCCACCCCCTGCGACGGAGGGCTGATCGTCTCCTGGGACCGGCTGGACCAGCGCGAGCGGGAGCAGCGCCGCCTGGCGGTGATGCAGCGCCTGGGCAAGATGGGCTGGGTGGACCGGGACCTGGTCTGCGGTGAGGTGACCTGGTCCGACGAGGTGTACGCGATCTTCGACCGGGACCGGGCACAGGGCCCGCTGAAGCTGGAGGAGATCGCGGCCCATGCCGACCCCGAGGATCGCCCCGGCCTGGACGATGCAATCCGGCGCCTGCTGAAGGCCGGTGAAGCCCTTGACCTCACCGTCCGCGTCCACCTCCCGGGTGGACAGGACCGCCACGTGCGGGTCATCACGGAGGCCGAGACCGACGCCCAGGGCCAACCGGTCCAGATCCACGGCTTCTACCAGGACCTCACCGCCGCCAAGCACGCCGAACAACTGGTTCGGGAACACGAACAGGCCGCACTCGCCCAGCAGAGCCAGCTTGCCGCCGAACGCGACCTCGCCGCACGCCTCCAGGACACCCTCCTGCCGGTGCCCCAGCAGACCCTCCACCTCGCCGACCTCACCGTCGACGTCGCCTACCAGCCCCTCCAGGAAGGACTCAACCTCGGCGGCGACTGGTACAGCGCCATCGAACTACCCGACGGCAACGCCCTGCTCGTCATCGGCGACGTCGCCGGCCACGGACTCGACGCGGTGGCCACCATGGCCCTGCTGCGCTTCACCGCCAAAGGTATGGCCATCACCGGCACCCCGCTGCCCGACATCCTCGCCCGGCTCAACACCATCCTGCTCCACACCACGGAACGGGAGACCCGCACGGCCACCATGGTCATGGCCCGCTACGACCGCGCCGCCTCCCAGCTCACCTGGGTCTGCGCCGGCCACCTCCCGCCGCTACTGATGCGCGATGGCCGAGCCCGCTTCCTGCCCACTCCCGGCGGCATCATCCTGGGCGCCACCCCCACCGCCCGCTACGAAGCCGTCACCCTTGACCTGCACCCCGGCGACCACCTGCTCCTGTACACCGACGGCCTGGTCGAGAACCCGAGAAAGCCCATCGACCAGGGCCTGGCCTGCCTCGCGCGCACCGCACCCGCCCACGCCGGCACCCCACGGTTCGTCGACGCGCTCGTCGCCGAACTGGTTGCACCGGACGGCCGCCATGACGACATCTGCGCCGTGCACATCACTCGTTGACCACCTGAGCGGGCCCGGTTGCCTGATCGCTGGCGCCGCGTGGCGGTCGGCGGCGGCGCGGTCAGGCTTGCAGCAGCATGCCGGCCCGTCATTCGCTACGGAGTGTCGGTGTGTCGTCACTGGGCTGGGCGCGATGATGTGGAGCTGACCCCAAGGGCGCTCAGTGTTTCTGCCGAGTCGCGGACGCCCGCTACGGCGGGATCGCCCCGGCGCCCTGAGACGCGCCGCCCCGAGACCCGTCGGCGCCCAGCCGACCGCCGTCCGGTGCCGGGGCACGGGACCGGGCGGCCTGAGGGGCGGCCAGGGGCACAGCAGGGCCCGGGCCGTCCCGGCCTCGCCGCCGCGGCAGCCGGTCACCGAGGGCCCGCGTCCTGTGCGGGGCGCCGCGGCACGCTTGTCCCCTGGAAGGCGGCGTCTGCGCGCAGGCCGTGCGGCACCGGCGTTGTGGGGCCCGTAGCGTCGAACCATGGCGAGCGAGGACACGACGGCGGTAGCGGTTGGGGTGCGGTCGGTGGACGAGGTGTTCGCCGCACTGGAGACGGTGAACGCGCCCCGCACCGGGTTCGAGCATGGTCTGCTGGAGGCCTACCGGTGGGCGGTGGGTGCCCAGGGTGCGCCGGTCACCGCGAACGCCGCCGTCGGCGCTTACGGGCCGTGCCGGGCGCAGCTGCTCGCCGAGTGCCAGGCCGCCGCGGTGCGTCTCCAGTCGGGCACGGACCGGCCGGGCGAGACGGAGCGGACGCTGGGCGTCTACATGGCGCTGGCGTGGCTGTGTGGCCACCTTGACGACCGTCCGTAGGCCGGCTGCAGCCCGAGTCCCGGTGGAGGAACTCACCCACTGCTGTTGCCTGTCACGCCGTACGGTCGATGGGGACCCGGACCAGGCGCACGAATGGGACGGCTACGTGGAGCACAGGGCGAGCACCTCCCGATGGCCACGTGCAGCCGCCGCGGGGCCCTGATCGAGCACGCGCCGGACCGCTCGGCCGCCTACGGGGACCTGGCGCTTGGTTCAGTCCTGGTCGCACCCGGCCGAGGTCCACGACGCCGGCGAGGCCGTGAAGGCCGAGGCCGACGCCGAGATCGAGGCCTCCTCCTTCCGTACGATCTGGCGGGTCCTGCGCGCCCTCGCGGCGCACGACGCCCGGCTGGCGGCTGCCCGCGCGGCCAACGCCGCGCTGCGCCCGTGCTGGACGTGCCGGGGCTCCATCGGCGGGGAGGAGGGCTCGCTGCTGGAGCTGACCAAGAAGGCCGACCCTGAGCGGCTGGAGTGCGCGCAGTGCGAACGGGCCGCACCGAGAAGGACTTGGGCCCGCTGGTGCTGCCCGCCCCGACCAAGCGCGAGCAGGTCGCCGCGCTGGTCTCCGCCCCGGATGGCCCGTGGTGGGAGGACCGGCTACTGCACGCCAAGCGCTACCCAGCGAAGGGCCCGTCGGGGGTGGCCTGTACCTCGACCGACTCACTACCGCGGCGGGCGGGCAGCATTACAGGACGAGGGAGAAGATCGCCGCCCGGATCGGCGTCATCACGGCCAAGCGCCGAGTCACCTCCTGCCTGCGCTGGAAGATCACCGCCGACGAAAACGGCGCCCCCAGCCTGGCCTGGCACTTCGACCAGGACGTACTCGAGGCCGAAGCAGCCGTCGACGGGTGGCACGCGCTCATCACCAGCCTCCCGCCCGAGAAGGCCGGCCCGGACCAAGTACTGATCCACTACAAGGGCCAGGGCGCCGTCGAACGCCGTTACCACGACTTCAAGGGCCCCTGGCGGTCGCACCGGTCTTCGTGCAGCACAACCGGCGCGTCGCCGCTCTGATCCAGGTCATCTGCCTGGCACTGCTGGTCTTCTGCCTGATCGAGCGGCAGGTCAGACGCGCGCTCGGCCCCGACGAGACCATGCCCGGCCTCTACCCGGACAATCGCCGCGTCCGCCCCACCGGCCGGATGATCCTCTACTACCTCGGCGAACTCACCCTGCGAATCGGCAACGTCACCGACCCGCCAACCGTCCAGATCAACCGCGGCGTCCAACTCCACCCCCTCGATCTCCTCGACATCGACATCGGACAAACCCGCTGGCCACAGACCTGCAACGGTCATCCGCGAAGTACGGGTCTAGTAACGCGCGCGTGTCCACCGGTGCTCAGAACCTGGAACGCCAGATCGATGCCCTTACCACCGCTGGGTGTCGGCGCATCTTCTCCGACGACAACTTCAGCCCGAAACCAGCACATTCGATCGGCTCCTGGCCGCTCGCGACGCGCGCGAACTGGGGGCGAGCAGTCGGCGCAACACAGTGGGAGTGTGTCCCACGTGCTCGCGGACGGTGCGGGTCAGGTGGGCCTGGTCGGCGAAGCCAAGCCGTGCGGCCAGGTCTGCGAGGCTGGCTTCGCCCTCGCTGAGTTGGTCCATGGCCTGGGCGACCCGGACGCGGTTGCGGTAGCGGGTCAGCGAGACGCCCGTCTCTCGCGAGAACACCCGGCTCAACCGGTAGGGCGACACTTCCAGCAGCACGGCCAGTGAGCAGAGTCCTGCGGCCTCCGAAACCCCTTCGGTGATCGCCTGACGCGCCGCAGCGGCCAGAGCCCGATCGGCCGGCACCGTACGCAGGGACAGCCCGCCGGCTGCCGCTGCGACAAGGCGAAGCAGTTCCTCTGTCAGCGCATAGTCGAGGTCGCCGGTTCCTGCGGCGCCCAACAGACGACGGTGGGCGAGATCGACGCGCGCGTCCACGTACACCGTCGTCGCA
Source organism: Kitasatospora sp. NPDC051164 (assembly GCF_044455625.1). Taxonomy (NCBI): domain Bacteria; kingdom Bacillati; phylum Actinomycetota; class Actinomycetes; order Kitasatosporales; family Streptomycetaceae; genus Kitasatospora; species Kitasatospora sp. NPDC051164. The sequence goes on from NZ_JBITFB010000053.1 coordinate 3,998, forward strand.
GGCAGCGGACGTCCCAGGACGGACGGGCTGAAGCTGACCGACGTGCAGACGTCGCCGCCGGACGGGTGCGCGAAGCGCTCCTCCTCGCCCGGCGCGCCCAGGTAGGCCATGGTCGGGTCCAGATCGGAATCGATGCCGTCGACCCGTCGCCGAAACCTGCCACGTCGTACCAGCACCAAGCGGTGATCACCGCGGGTCTCCGGCTCCGACCATCGAGTGTGGTCCGAGCGGCAGTCCACCACTGCCACGGTGAACTCGGGCCGGGCGGCGAAGGGCGACACAGACAGCATGCTGCGGACGGTACGCGCCGGGTACGACAGAACGGCCCGCAAAGATCTTCAAGACCTGCAGTGCCATCGCCCCGGATGCTTGAGATCACCTGATGACACGAAGGGAGCCATCAATGGCCGTCCACGCGGAGCTCACCGCGATCACGATCGACAGCGCCGATCCCCGGGCCCTCGCCGAGTTCTACCGGAAGGTCACCGGCTGGGACGTCGCGCAGGCCGACGACGACTTCGTCTACCTGGGCCAGGGCCCGATCCGGCTGGCCTTCCAGCGGGTCGCCGGCTACCGGGGACCGAGCTGGCCCGACACCGCCAAGCACTCCCACCTCGACTTCAAGGTCTCCGACCTGGAGGTCGCGGCCAAGGAACTGCTTGCGGCGGGCGCGACCAGGCCCGAGTTCCAACCCGGGGAGGGCCAGTGGACCGTTCTGGCCGACCCCGAAGGACACCTGTTCTGCATCGCCGCCGCCTGACCGGGAGTCGATCGCCAATGGCCTCCATCCACAAGGAATTCGTCATCGACGCCCTTCCCGAAGCGGTATGGGCTGTGCTCAGCGACTACGGTGCGGTGCACGAGCGGCTTGTGCCGGGGTTCGTCATCGACACCCGTCTGAACTCGGACACCCGCGCCGTGACGTTCGCCGACGGCACGATCGTCCTCGAAAGACTCGTCGACCTCGATCACGAGACGAGGCGCGTCGCCTACACCGTCGTCGGTGGGAGCCTCCATCCGTCCCACCACCACGCCTCCATGCAGGCCCTGCCGGAAGCCGAAGGCCGGACGAGATTCGTGTGGCACACCGACGTCCTCCCCGACACTCTCGCCGCGGCGATCGCCGAGTTCGTCGAACACGGCTCGGCGGTCATCCGCCGGACGCTGGAAGCCTCGACGACGCCCATGCGCGAACCGGCACGCACATAGCCCCGACCCCGATGACGAGACGACTGAGCGCCGTCCCGAAGTCGAGAAGGCCTTCGGGACGGCGCTCAGCGCCGGTCAGTCGGCCAGCGGGAGGTAGACCCGGTTGCCCTGGGCCTTCCAAGCCGACCTCGCCAACACCCAAGAACGCGCCGGCCGTCTCACCGCAAGGATCCGGACCCTGGAGGGCAAGCTCTCCGGACTCCTCGGCGAACAGGCGTGGAGAGACTTCGGACTCGGCGGACCCGATGACATCGACCAGCTCAAGCGCCGCATCACCGCCCTTGAACAGCAAGCGGTCGATCTCACCGGTCAAACTGGGAGAGCGCAACGAAGAACTCCAGGCCGCCGGAGCTGCCAACCGCCAGCGGATCAGTCGGCTCAACACGAGCCACTGACCTCGGACCCGGGGGCGGAAGGACAGTGATCACTTCCTACCGCCCCCGCAGCGACGAGCTGGAACGCCTGCATGCCATCCATCGGGGTGCCATCGGGGATGACCTCGATCAGCTCGGGCCTCAGCCGCATCCAGGCGCGGGACGTCCGGATCTCCTCCGCGACCTGGTCCATGAACCACTGCATGACCTCGTACGGGATGTCCAGGTGCCGTCCTTGGGGATCGAAGCACACCGTCGGCTCGCGCGCTGGGTCCTCGTCGGGGATGACCGCGGTCACCACGGCCCGTTGCTCCCGGACGAGGTCCAGTTCCAGGTACCAGGCGTCGTCGGGCACGGAGTACATCGCGGTGATCGCGTAATCGCGGCTGGGGTGGGTGACCAACGTCCTCAGACCTTCGGGTCGATCGGCGGTGTGGTGTGGACCTCGGCTTCGGGGGCTAGCTGCAGGCCGGCCGTGGCGAGGAAGTCGGCGAGGTCGATCCGGCCGCCGTTGGTTCCGTCGTCCCAGCTGGTCCAGATCTTCGACGCCTCGCCCTCCCAGGTGTCGACGTCCTCGCTCGGATGCTGCTCGACAGTCCCCTCGCCGTGCCGGTACCACAGGTACGGGTACTGCCCCGTGGTCGTCCAAGCGTCCCACTGTGACGGGAAGCCCCCGGAGGTCTGCACCACCCGCGCGACGGTCACATCCTCGTGTAGGTGGGCCTCGACAGCGCCCAGATGATGGTCGTGGGCGATGAGGAGGTCGTCCACGAGACCGAGCAGGCGGACGCTGTCGCTGGGGAACTGGAGCGTGAGGCCGGCCGTGAAGCCGACATGGCCGTCGTTGTAGTCGATCTGCCGAGCCGACCGGATCGTCTGTCCGACGAGCCGGGTCACCGGAACATCCGGCAATCATCGATCAGCGCCGGTCAGGCTAGCGCCTGGCCGGGGACCGGTCCGGCCCGGGGCGGCGGGTCGGCGTCCGTGGCATCGTCGCGGGTGGTCGCGTGCTGCTGGTCCTGCGCGCTGCAAGGCAGGCGCGAACGGCTGATCGATCGCCCCCAGGCCGCCACGAGGTTCGGCTTGGATCGCAGCCCTGAAGAGCCCCGATCACGACGACCGGCAGCCTGGCTGTCGGCATCGGCTGACGGCCGGTCGGCATGACCGCGCCCCGGAGGTACCGTCCCTGCGGGGCGCGTGCCGTTCGCGGGTCGCTATGCCGAGTGGCCGCGCTGGCGGTGGTAGTGGCGGGCGGCGCGAGCGCGGTTGCCGCAGCCGGGGCCGCACCACTCGCGGCGCGGGTGGTCCTTGACGAAGAACTGGACGCAGCCCGGGCCGTGACAGGCCCGCAGGTCGGCGGCGAGCGGGCCGGTGAGCAGGGCGGCGGTGTCGTGGGCGAGGGCGCCGAGCGCGGCCGGGACGGGGGCGCGGTCGGTGCGCCGGGTGGCGGCGTACCCGGTGGCGTCGGCGGCCAGGACCGGCCAGTTCGGGGCGGCGGCGGACGCCTCGTTGATCCGTTCGACCTCGGCGGCAGGGGCCGACTCACCGTCGACGAAGGCCCGCAGGACGGCGCGGATCGCATCGCGCAGCGCCCGGAACTGCGCCAGGTCGGCCTCGTCGACCGCGGCCTCGGGGGCGTCGGCGCCGGCCGCAACGGCGTTGACGGCGAGCCAGGCGGTGAGGTCGTCCGGGGTGGCCAGGGCGTCGCGGACCTTGCCGCGGGTGGCGACCAGCGTGTTCGCGAACGTGACGGCGAGCGGTGGGGCGGACCCGGCCGGGGCCTTCGAAGCGGTGAAGGAAACCATGACCTAATGATAACTGCCACTTGCAACCGTTAGGTCTTACTGCCATGATTCTCATGGTTACAGACATCACAACCATGAGAAACTACTCGGGGGGAGCACCACCGGATGACCGCGACAGTGATCGGGCCCGGCCCGCAGACGAAGACCCGTCCGGCCCACGAGCAGCCGCCGGCCCCGACCGGGGCCTCGCTCTGGCGGAACCGCGACTTCCTCACGTTCTGGTCCGGCGAGACGCTCTCCCTGCTCGGCACCCAGGTCACCACCCTCGCCCTGCCGCTCACCGCCGTGATCGCCTTCGGCGCCACCCCCGAGCAGGTCGGACTGCTGCGCTTCCTGCAACTCGTCCCGTACCTCGCCCTGGCCCTGGTGTTCGGCGTCCTGGTCGACCGGATGCGGCGCCGGCGCGTCATGCTGCTGGCCAACGGCTCCAGGATGGTGCTCATCGGCCTGATCCCGCTGCTGGCCGTCACCCACCACCTCGATCTGCCGGTGCTGCTCACGCTCGCCTGCGCGATCGGCGTCTTCTCCGTCCTGTTCGACGTCAGCTGGATGTCCTTCGTCCCGACCCTGGTGAAGGACCCGCAGCGCTACGTCGAGGCCAACCAGAAGCTCGGCGTCACCTCCTCCACCGCCGACGTCGCCGGCCCGGGTCTGGCGGGCGTACTGGTCGGCACCCTGAGCGCGCCGGTCGCGCTGCTGGTGGACGCCTTCTCCTACCTGGTCTCACTCGTGACGCTGCTGCTGATCCGCACGCCCGAGCCACGCCCCGAGCCGTCAGCGCAGGGACGCCACCTCGGGCGGGAACTGGCCGAGGGGCTGCGCTGGGTCTTCGGCGACCGCGTCCTGCGCCCGCTCGCCCTGGTGGCGCCGTTCTGCAACTTCTCGATGGTCTCGGTGTGGACGGTGTTCGTCCTCTACGCGGTGCGCGACCAGGGGCTGACACCCACCGGGATCGGTGTCGTCTTCTCCGCGTCCTCGGTCGGCGGCCTGGTCGGCGCGGCCCTGTCCGGACGGATCATCAAGCGGTTCCGCCTGGGCACGGTCTACGCGGTGTCGATGACGGCGATCTTCACGAGTCCCCTTCTGCTCCCGTTCGCGGACGCCTCCAAGCCGGTGATGACGGCCCTGTTCGTCGGCTCGTTCTTCATCAGCTACCTGGGCCTGGGCGTGGCCGGCGTGGTGATGGTCAGCCTGCGTCAGACGCTGACGCCCAAGCCGTTGATGGGCCGGATGAACGCGGCCTTCCGGACCCTGCTGTTCGGTGGCGGCTCGCTGGGCGGCCTGCTCGGCGGCGTCATCGGCGGGGCGCTGGGACTGCGCGGGGGACTCGCCGCGATCGCCGTCGGCTCGGCCCTGATGCTCGTCCCGCTGGCCCTGTCCCCGGTCAGCCGACTGCGCCACCTGCCGCCGCCCGCCGCCTGATCCGCCAGGCACCCGGACCACCGGGGTCGACGGGCCCTATCGGGAGGGGCCGGTCGACCCCGGTAACCGCTTGGTGATCTTCTGGCGCGACAGTTCTCCTGGCGTGCGTTCGGCTGCTGCTGTGAGCTGTTCGGCCAGATTCTTGAGGGCTGGCCGGAGTTCGTCGGGGCGGTGGATGGTGAAGGGCCATTCGAGTGAGGCGAGCATGTGTGCCATGCCGTCGAGGCTCTCTGCCTGGGCTTGCATCCGGACGCCGCTGGGTTGGGCGGTGAGTGTGACAGCGGTGTTCGCCAGCCTGCGAGCGATCTCGTCGAGGGGGCCGTGGATCGTCACTTCGACCTGCCAGCGGTAGGGCCCCTGGGCGAGGGTTGAGGTGAGGTGGGTGACGGGGTCGAAGCCGTCGGGGGCGGTGAAGGCCTTCGTGCGGGGGGTGACGGAGGCGATTCGGTCGATGCGGAATGTCCGCAGGTCGTCGCGGAGGTGGTCGTGGCCGACGAGATACCAGCGGCCGGTGTGGAAGACCACGCCGTAGGGGTCGATGTCGCGCTCGGTCTGGTCCTGCCGCTGGGACTGGTAGTTGATGCCGACGGTCGTCCTGGCGCGGGAGGCTCGCGCGAGCGCCAGCAGGATGTTGCTCCCGGGGGCCTGCGCGATCACGGCGTTCGCGGTGAAGGACAGGGTTTCCCGCATGGCGGCGAGCGGTTCTCGCAGGGCGTCGGGAAGCACTCTCTCGATCTTGGCCCGGGCGCCCACGGCGGCAAGCACGGTCGTCCCCATCCCGAGGCGTTCGGCCGCGAGGAGTCCGAGGACGACGGCGAGGGCCTCGTCATTGGTGAGAACCAGGGGTGGGATCCGGTAGCCGCGGGCCATTCGGTAGCCGCCATAGCGGCCGCGCTCGGCCTCCACGGGGATGCCCAGGTCGCGCAGGTGGGCGATGTACCGGCGGATGGTGCGGACGTCGGTGTCCAGCCGGTCGGCCAGCTCGGTCCCGGTGAGTCCGGCGTTCGACTGGAGCAGTTCCAGCAGGGTCAGCACACGGGTCAGGGGATGCGACATGGATCACTCGATATTTCAGGGCTGATTCTGTCCTGTATCGACTCTACGCTTCCAAAGAGCACTCATTTCAGGGAGATCACATGGCCACCTTCGTACTCGTTCCCGGCGCCTGGCTCGGCGCGTGGGCCTGGGAAGACACCGCCCGCGCTCTGCGGGAGCACGGCCACACGGCGGTGGCGCTGACGCTGACCGGCCTGGCCGAGCGCGCGGGGGAGGGCGGGCCCCAGACGGACCTGGACACGCACATCGCGGACATCATCGAGTTCGTCGAGAGGAGCGATCTGCGCAAGGTCACCCTGGTTGCCCACAGCTACGCGGCCGCCCCCGTCACCGGCGCGGCCGGGCGCCTTAGCGACCGGCTGGAGCGCGTCGTCTACGTGGACAGCGCCCCGTTCGCCGCGGGCATGCGGATGCTCGACCTCATGCCACCGGCGGCAGCGGACCAGCTGGGCCAGCAGGTCACAGCCCACGGCGACGGCTGGCGGCTGCCGATGCCATCCTTCGAGGTCCTGAGTCTGTCCAGCAGCCTCGACGGACTGGATGAGGACCAGCGGGACGTGCTGACCGCACATGCCACTCCTCAGCCGTTCGGCACCTACACCCAGCGCCTCGCCGACCACGCCGCGCCCGGTCCTGGTGTGGACCGTGTCCTGATCGCCTGCCGTGACTTCACAGGCCTGCTGGATACAGGGGTGCCGATGCTGGCCTTCCTCAACAACGCGCCGTGGCGGCGCTTCGACCTGCCCACCGGGCACTGGCCGATGCTGTCGGCGCCCGCCGACCTTGCCGGCATCCTCCACGCGGCCGCCACCTGACCGAGACGGGCTCCACCGAGGCATGGCAATGCTCGATCGCGAAGGTATCCGCGGACTGCGGGCCCGCGCACAGGCCCTGGCTGGCGGACTGCGGGAAGTCTCCGCCGAGGCGGTCGTCCGCCGGGTCTTCGCGATCCAGGCTCAGGACGCCACGGCCGCCGACCTCGGCATCCGAGTACGCGGGCGGGACATCACGGCCGCTGACATCCGTGCGGCATACGAGGATGAACGGAGCATCGTCCGCGGTTGGTACATGCGCGGCACCCTGCACACCATCCCAAGCGAAGACGTCCACTGGGTCCTGCGGCTCCTCGCTCCCCGGATCATCGCCGGCACCGGCCCCCGCTACCACCAACTCGGCCTGGACGACGACGTTTGCCGAAGCGCCGACCGCCTCATCCGGCGCGTACTCGCCACGCACGGCCCGCTCACGCGAGCCGAGCTGACCGAACACCTCACCACTCTCGGCGTCCCGCCGAACGGACAGGCACCCTTCCACCTGATCCGCCACGCCGCGCTCGGCGGCGTCCTCTGCCATGGCCCACAGCGGGCCGGTGTGGCCACGTATGTGCTGCTTGATGACTGGTTGCCCGCCGCCGGGGACTCCCGACCGGAAGGCGAGGCTGCCCTTGCCGAGCTGGCCCGTCGCTATCTGGCCGCGCACGCACCCGCCACATCCGAGGACTTCGCCACCTGGTCCGGACTGCCCATCACCTGGGCACGCAGAGCCTGGAAGACGCTGGCGCAATCCGGCGCAATCACCGAGTACGGCACACAGACCGTGCTCGCCGGATGGGCGGACGACGCCGGAGGCACGTCCAGTACCCCCGATGTCCGCATGCTGCCCGCCTATGACAACTACCTCGTCGGATACCACACCCGTGAGGCGTCGGTCCCCGGCTGTCACGAAGCCCGTGTGTGGCCGGGAGGCGGCCTTATCCGGCCGACCATCATCACCGACGGCCTGGCCGTCGCTACCTGGACCCGATCCGGCGGGCGCTCCATCCGGATCGATGAGTTCGAGCTGCTGCCGCCAGGGGTTCAGACGGGAATCCACGCGGAATCGGCGGCCGTCGCCAGGTTCCTGTCCGCCACCTGACGGAGACCGTTTCCGTCACGTGGGTCACGATTTTCCTGTCTCCGAGGTGATCAGCGCAGCGCTTCCGGCGGTCCTGCCCAGCGAACGGCTCTGGCCCGTAGTCGGTGGTAACCGAGGGTGACCGGCGTCGTTGGCGTGATGTGCGAGATGTCAACGAGCTTATGAGTGTGCGGGCTCGGCTGCGGCTTGTTCAGTGGGTGTGTGGCGGGGTGGGTTTTGATTGCTGTGTGTGTTCGTCGTGGGCATGCCATGCGGCGGGTGGCGGGTGTCGGGGGCGGGGAATTGCTGGGTGTTTCCTTCAGGCGTTCCGGCGGATTTCCCGACGTGTTTTTCTGGCGCTTTTGTGGGGTGTGTCCGCTCGGTTTTCCGGCGGGTTTTCTGCCCGCGTTTTGCGGGTGTTGGTGGTGCGCGTCACGGGCAATGGAGTGTGACGCGCACCGGGTTGTGATCCTGTCAGGAGGGACGTCGTCGGCCTGTCCGGGGGCCGCTCGTCCACGCCCTGCTCGGCGCCGTCGGTGTCCTGCTCGCCGCCGTCCAGGCCGCCTGGCCCCGGTCCGGCTCGGTGCCCGCCGCGCCCGCCGTTCGGTGCGCCGCCATGCGGTGCTGCGCCCCGCCCCCGGCCGCCGTTCTCCGGTCAGGTCGGACCGCGGTGCCGGCGGGTGTCGGCGGGCTGGGACATGAGGTGTCCCAGGTGTGTCTCAGCCCGCCCGTTGTGTCCGTTTTGCTGGGACGGTCTCAGGCCGTTCTCCCTGGTGGGAGTGTTTCGCGCTCTACTGTCCCAGCCCGGCCGGCGTGGTCGGTCGGATGCCCCGCTGTTCTCCGACAGGTGATCTTGACCGATTGCCAAGTGATCTTGACTGGCGCCAGGGTCCGCCACTTGATTGGGGGAGTCGTTGTGGCAATGGCGTACGGCGATGCCGATTTGTGCGGGCGTGGATGGGGGGCCGCGACGGGGGCACCCGTCAGCTTGGGCCGCATGGGAAATCCCGGGGCGAGCGCCCCGGGATCTGGTGTCACAGCGCCGAGAACCAGCTCGGACAGCAGCTCGTCCTGCCACCTGGCAGTCAGCGGATGGTGAACATCTTGTTGAACTGGGCGATCTCGAAGACCTGTTGAACCGCCTCACGGCAGTTGTGGAGCTCCAGCGACTTCTTCTGCATGGCGGCACGCTCCTTGAGGAGCAGGAGCATCCCGAGCGCGCTGGAGTCGATGAACGGGACCTGGTCGAAGTCGATCACGATCAGCTTCACCTCCGGATTGTCGAGGAGTTCCTGTGAGGCCTGCCGGAACTCGCGGTGGAGGTTGAAGTCGAACTGGCCGATGAGGATCATCTTGCCGGTACCGCCTTCGACCTTGACGATCGGACGCATGTGGGTTGCTCCTTGTGCTGGTTGGGCTGCCCCGGTCGGGGCGGGAGTGGGGATGGTCCGGCGGAGCGTGACGCGGGTGCCGCCGCCGGGCGGGAAGGTGAATTCGACGTCATCCATGAGCGCGCGCATCAGCAGAACGCCCCGGCCGTGAGGTAGAGGCCTGCGCTCTGGAGCGAGCGGATCAAGGCAGGAGGACGGGTCGAACCCTGGCCCGTAGTCCGTGACCGTCGCCACGATCTGCCCGGCCACGACGTCGAGGTCGAGCGTCGCCGCCCGCTGCCCCGCGCTGTGACCGTGCCGGACGGCGTTGACCATGGCTTCGAGAACCGCGACATGAACCGCCGAACGCTCAGCTCCAGCCAGCGACAGAGTGGTGAGGAACGCGCGCAACTCGTCCTGGGCCTGCGCCAGATCCGGATCTTCGTTTGAGTGGAGAGCCAGTTTCACAGCGCGGCGGCCCCGTTCAGACAGGCCGGCTTCGCGGGCATGAGCGCCTTCCATCCTTGACCGAACGATCCCCCCGTCCTCTCCCTTCTCCCCAGACCACCAGGCTCGCTCACAGCTCAATCGGGTGAACCGTGCGGCGCGGTCGGGATTGGCGAGCGCCAGGCTCTGGAACTCCGTCCGAAGCCCGGCGGCCGCTGTCAGCAGGTCAAACTCACTTGTCAATCGGTCAAGATCAGTTGTCAGTGGACGTTACTGTAAGTCCGTTTCTGGTAGCGGCCTCGTCCGGGTTGGGTGAGGAAGCCTTGGCGGGTAAGGCGTCCGAGGCGGCTGCGGGTGATGTTGACGGACGTCTCGTCGGTGGGCATGCCGAGGAGTTCGTGCAGCTCGCGTGCCCGGAATGCCTGGTCGGGATGCTGGTTGAAGGCGTTCACGATGGCCTGGTAGGTGGTGTTCGTCTCGGGTGGTTCTGATTCGGCTCCTGCCGGCGTGACCTCCGCGATGATCTTTCGGGCGGTGGCCGGATCCGTGAGCCGCGCTTCGGTCTCTGTCAGGTCGGCGGCGAGCTCTTCGATCCGGGCGCGTAGTTCTGCGGCCCGGGCGGCGGCCTCGTCCTGCCGGGTCTGGAGGTCCGCCAGGAGTTCGGCGATGTTCACGCGGCCAGCCCGAGGGTGTCGCGCCAGGCCGGGGCTGGTGTGGTGAGGTGGCGGGTCATGTTCGCGGTGGAGGCCCAGTAGACCCGTGAGGCGGAGTTGTCGGGCCTGTGGTCGTACTCGCGGGCGAGGCGTCGATGCAGCATCAGGGTGCCGTTCGTCTGCTCCACCACCCACCGTTTCGGCTGTGGGACGAAGCCCTTGCCCTGGTCGGCCGGGTTGCGGCGGACGACCTCGACGTCGATGTCCAGCACACCGCCAAACTCTTCGCCCGGGGCCAGTCCGGGGCGATGGACGAGGCTCTGGCCGACTACTTCGGCAACGCCATCGAAGTGACCGCCCGCGGGATCGCGATGAACGCCCCCGAGGCCGCGCTGCTCTGCGAGAGCCTCTGCCGCACCGGGACCCCGCAGGCGTGTGCGACGCGTCGCCTGGACGACCGCCGCACCACCGTCGACGACTACGTCGGCGCGGGGTCGTCGGTGGACAACGCCGGCGTGCACCTGAACGCCCCGATCTTCGGCGGCGCGCTGTGGGACATCCGCCGCACCCTCGACCCGCTCACCGCCGACCGGCTGGTCTACCGCGCGCTCTCGGCCTACCTCACCCCGCTGGACGACTTCGTCGCCGGGCGCAACGCCGTCCTCGCCGCCGGTCGGGACCTGGGCCTCTCCCGGGGGCAACTCCGGTCGGTGGCAGGTGCCTTCGACGCCCACGGGATCCGGGCCGGCTGGCAGCAGCGGCTCGGCGTCGACAGCCACACGGTCCTGACCGACATCGCCGCCTTCGCACCCCCGGCGGCCGCGGGCGGCCACTGGGTCCTCTCCTGGTCGACCCAGGGCGACGGCGGAGGGCCGGCCGTGTACACCGGCGCCACCGGCACGTCGGCCACCCCCACGTCGGCCGCCCCCACGCGGCTGAGCCCGTCGGACGGCCGCTGGCACGTGCAGCCCGCGACCGACGGGGTCCGCGCCGCGTGGCTGGCCGACGGCCCGAGCGCGCAAGGAGGCCGGGAGACGGAGGTGCTGGTCCGGCCGCTGTCCGGTGGCCCGATCCGCAGTGTCTTCCACACCTCCGGATCGCAGGGGGTGGTCGGCCAGCCCGCCGTCTCCGGCGACGACGTCGCGTTCACGGTGAGCGACCACACCACCGGCCGGACCGCGATCCACCTCTCCCGCGGCGGCGCCCCGGCGGTAGCGCTTCCGCTGCCCGACGGCCACAACGCCTCCGGGCCCGTCCTCAAGGGCGGCCGGCTCGCCTGGTTCGAATCCTGGGGTGCCCAGGCGGCCGCCGTCACCGCCCCGACCGTCTACTCGATCGCCGACGGCAGGATCACCGCGCAGTACGCCGTCAGTGGCCCTCAGGGAGATGGCCTGATGGTGGGCGGGCCCCTGCAACTCGCCGGAGGGCGACTCCTGTGGACCGAGACGCCCGCAGACCGTGCCCGTCACAGTGCGATCCGTTCCGGCGCACTCGACGGCTCGGGCGTGACCGACCTGCTGTCCGCCGACGCGCCCGACACCACGCGCATCGGCGCCATCACCGCCTCGGACGAGGCCGTGACCTACGAACCGTCGTACCGCGAGCCCGAGGACGGACGCTGGACCAACGCCGTCCTGCCCAAGCTTTGGCAGGTCCCGCTGACCGGCGGCACCCCGCAGCGGCTGTCCTGCAACCGCGGCAGCCAGACCATGGCCGCCGCCGACCACGGCCTCCGGGTGCTCTGGCTGGACGCCACCGTGGGCCGCAGCGACCTGATGGTCCGTGACCGTCCGGCCGGCCGCTGCTGAAACGACCCGCCCGGGTCACCGCACGGCAGGAGCGGCTCCGGCCGCTCCTGCCGTGCGGTCCGGCGGAGCGTGTCGATCAGCTCGGGGTTCGGCGGACCCCTGGAGTCCGTGGCAAGTCGAAGCCTGCTGTCATCAGATGTCAGAAGCGCCGGCCGTGACCTTTGGGTGTGATGGCAGGATGGGGCAATGGCGACGAACCGGCTGTGGGCGGGGCTTCACGGGGACCTCCTGGCAGTGAAGGCATCGGTGTACGACCCGAGCGGCTTTGCCTGCTCGCAGCCGGTGCCCGAACCCGAGAGTGCCGAGTACGCGGCTCACGGGTTCACCCTCGATGGGCTCTCGGTTCGGTTCCGTGTGGCGAAGACCACCCCGACGAAGGTCGGCCAGTTCGTCACCGTGTGGCAGCGGTCCGAGGGCGGGCCGATCAGGCCCTTCGATGCCGATGACGGGGTCGACCTCTTTGTCGTCAGCAGCCGCGACAGCGGCCACTTCGGGCAGTTCGTGTTCCCGTGCGAGGTGCTGTGCGAGCGGGGCATCGTGTCCCGGGACCACGTGGGCGGGAAGCGGGGTTTTCGTGTCTACCCGCCGTGGGTGACCACGGCCAACCGTCAGGCACGTGCCACGCAGGTGTGGCAGGTGGGCTACTTCCTGCACCTTGGCGGGGACGGGCCTGCCGACATGGCGCGTGCCCAGGCCCTCTACCACCCGTAGCAGCGCTTCTCACTCCTCGCTGTGGCTGCCTTTGCTCCCCGACGAGGAGCGGAGGCAGGCCCGGCGGGGCAGGCTCCGGAGGTCGGGGTGCCGGTGTTGATGGCCGAGGCCGACCGCCCGACGGCCCGGTCAGGCACGTTCGGCCCCCTTCGGCTGCCGGACGGCTTTTCGGCCCTACTCCCCATGCCAGCCGTCGGCGGGGTGGCGTTCCGGCCCTCCCGCAGGGAGGAGGCTGCGCGCGGTGGGTGCGACCTGGGGCGCGCTGTGGACTGTGCGGTGGTGGCTGGGGGTCGTTCCGTAGTGGTCCAGGAACACCTGCCTCATCGTCTCGGCGGAGGTGAACCCGCAGCGCCTCGCGACCGAAGCCAGCGGCAGTGCTGTGGAGACGAGGAGTTGTGAGGCCGCCTCGGCCCGGGCGGTCCGTACGAACCGGGCGGGTGTCTGCCCGAGCTGGTCGAGGAACAGCCGGGACAGATGACGTCCGCTGACTCCCGCGTACGCGGCGAGCGCGGTGGTGGCAAGATCGCTGTCGAGGTGTGCGGTGATGTATTCGACGGTCTGCCGCACGGTCCGGTGCTCCGGGGCGGGCGCGTCGACGAACATGCTGATCTGGGCCTGGTTGCCCGGTCGTTGGAGGTAGGTCACCATCATCCGGGCCAGCGTCCGGGCGAGGGCCGGGCCGTGGTCTTCCTCGACGAACGCGAGGGTGAGGTCGAGCGCGCCGGTGACCCCGGCTGACGTGCAGACGTGCTCGTCGCGGAGGTACAGCGGCGCGGCGTCGACGTGGACGGCCGGGTGGTGCTGCGCGAGGTCGCGCGCGAACGCCCAGTGGGTCGTGGCACGCCGTCCGTCGAGCAGTCCGGTCGCCGCCAGCACACTCGCCCCCGTGCACACCGACGCGACCCGACGGCCGATGCCGGCCAGCCGGCGCACGTGCTCGACCAGCCGGGTGTCCTGCGCCGCCGCGGCGTGGCCCCACCCGCCGACGACCAGCAGCGTGCCGACCGGGCCGCGGGTACGCTCCAGCGCCGCCTGCGCCGCCAGGACCAGTCCCGATGAGCAGCGCACCGGGCGGCCCTGCGGGGTGACCAGGAGGACGTCGTAGGGCGGACTCGCGCCCAGGCGGTTCGCCCCGTCGAAGGCGGTGGTCACGCAGGCGATCTCCACGAGTTCCGCATCGTCGTAGGCCACGACCACCACGCGGTGGCGGACAGCTGTCGTCATGCCTGCGACCCTACCGAACCCGTCCGAAGGACAGGTATCCCAGGATTTCGGACATCGAGCCCGAACGATGCCGTCCGCGATGGAGTCGGCGGGTGAGGGTTGCCAGGGCAGCAGCCCGCCGCCAGGCCCTCGGCCACCACCGACTTCAGGAGTCCCGTCATGACCGAAACCTCGCCCGAGCCGCCCGCGGACCCGGTGAAGACCATCGCCTTCGTGCTGTACCCGGGGCTCACTCCGCTGGACATCGTCGGTCCGATACAGGTCTTCGCGGCGTTGGGCGATCTCGTTCCCGGCTACCGCACGATCGTGGTCGGCGAGCGGATCGAGCCGATGCCGAGCGACACCCCGCTGACCCTGGTGCCCAGTCACACCTTCGAGGAAATAGCGGATCCCTACGCACTGATCGTGCCCGGCGGCCTCGTCCCCACCCTGGCCGCGATGGCCGACGAGAGCCTGCTGCGAAACCTTCGCGAGACCGCGGCGCGCTCCCAGGTCGTCGGCTCGGTGTGCACCGGCTCGCTGCTGCTCGCAGCGGCAGGCCTCCTGGAGGGCCGCCGGGCCACCACGCACTGGATGTACCGCGACCTGCTTCCCCGCTTCGGGGCAACGCCGGTCACCCAGCGCTGGGTCGAGGACGGACACGTCATCACCGCCGCCGGGGTCTCGGCCGGCATCGACATGGCACTGCACCTGGTCGGCCGCCTCGCCGGCCGCGACATCGCGCGCACGGTGCAGCTGTTCATCGAGTACGACCCCGAGCCGCCCTTCGGCCCGATCGACTGGACAGCCGCCGACAGCGGCCAGTACACGCCCTTCGCACGCCGGCTGCTCCACAGCGCCCTCGCCGACCACCCCGCCCTCTTGGCACACCTGAGCGCCTGAGCACCGTGGGCTGGGCACGGTCGGCAAACCTTTCGGTCGAAACGTTCGGCGAACGTGCCCTACCTGCCTGCATGACGATCACGGGCTGGACCGGCGGAAGTGCTGTCGCCGCACTGGTACTCCAGCTGTAGATCGTGATCCTGCCGCCCGGTACCCGAGCAGCGCATCGCCCGACGAATGTGCCCACTTCACCCGTCAAGCCCGGTCGGGACCGACCACCGGCGTCCACTCGCGCACACCGAGCACCTCGACACCGGGTGTCCGGTAGTACGGGTCGTCAGCGAGTACGCGGTCCAGCTCCGCACGTTCCACGTCGAAAACCAGAAGCGCACCCGAGTCATCCCGCCATGGGCCGGCGGCGACGAGGCGGCCCTCCTCGTGAAGACGGCTGAGAAGTGCGCGATGAGCGGGACGTGCCGCCAGGCGTTCCGCGGCTGAGGTGAAGGCGAGCTCGACGATCAACATGGGTGGAGGGTAGGTTCCGAGCATGGCCGGATCTGTATCAGTTGATACTGCGTCTGCAGCCCAGTGGCGCTCCTTGCGCGGTGTGCCGCTGCTGGCCGGGCTGTCGGACGATCGACTGCGCACGCTCTGGAACACCTCTTTCGCACGACGCTACCCGGCCGGCGACGCGCTGCGCGCGGCGGGCGATCCGGCGTCGCACCTCCTGCTCCTCCTGAGCGGCCGGGTGGCCGCCACGGCAACCACGCAGGCCGGCCGGGTCATTCGCTTCGGCGAGTGGTCTGCTCCTTGTGCGCTCGACAAGGTCGCCGTGATCGATGCCCGCGGACACACCGCCACCTTCACCGCACTCACGCCCTGTACGGTGCGCGCCCTGCCGCGCGACCACTTCCTCGCCCTCATCGACGGAGCCCTCTCCGTACGTAGGCACGTCCTGCACATTCTGGCCGGCCAAGCCCGAAGCCGGCAGGAGCAGTTCGCCAGCACCGCAACACTGCCCGCGGAAGCCAGACTGGCCGCCTGGCTACTGAATGAGGCGGCATCGTCCGCGGATGGACACATCGCCCTGCCCGGCTCCCAGCAGGCCCTGGCCGACCTCCTGGGTGTCACCAGGGTGACGGTCAACCGCGCGCTCTCCCGACTCCGGCAGGAAGGCTTGATCGAGACCGATCGCTCCCTCATCGCCGTCCTGGCCCCAGAGCTGCTCGAGCTGCGTTCCCGCGGCTGACCGGACGCCTCAGGCAGACCGATCCGCCGCCCGGAACGGCTCAGCCGGCCTGCATGAAGGAAGATCACGGTCTACTAGCCTGCGGCCATGACTCTCTTCCGCGAGGCCAGGCCCGATGACTTCGAAGACGTTCTGCGCCTCTACCGGCAACTGCAGCCGGCGGACCCGGTTCTGCACGACGGGTCCGACACAGCGGCCTTCGCGCAGATTCTGGGTTCACCCGGCCTGCACCTGTTCGTACTTGAAGTCGACGGGGACGTCGTCGCCACGACGTACCTGAACGTGATCCCGAATCTCACTCGTTCCGCGTCCCCGTACGCAGTCATCGAGAACGTCGTCGTCGACGAGACCTTGCGAGGCACCGGACTGGGCAAGCGGATCATGGCCGACACGCTCCGAGCAGCATGGGACGCGGGCTGCTACAAGGCGATGCTGCAGACCGGCTCGCGCGAACCTGCCACCCACGCTTTCTACAGGGCCTGCGGCTTCTCGCCCGACGCCAAGACGGCGTACCTCGCCCGCCCCTCGTGAGACCTGCGAGCCGGCTCGTTCCGTGATCTCCCGGGCCCTGGCCTCGCCCCTGCCCGTCTCCCGGGTGACCGCGGACTCGGCCCTGCGACGCATCGGCACCGGCCGGATCACCGCGACGCCCGCTGCCCGTACTGTCGGTGTCGTGCTTCGTCCAGGACCAGCAGACCCCGCGGCCAGGCGAGGACGAGCCGGTTCCGGCGCAGGCACCTGGTCTTCACCGCCCGCCTGCCGGGCGGTCGCCACCGGCACAGTCTAGGAGTGAGCGTGCGCCAACTCGACCTTCTCGTGGTCGTCGTCTACCTGGTCGCCGTCGCGGTGGTCGGTCTGCGGCTGGCCGGCCGTCAGACGACGTCGAAGGACTACTTCGTCGGTGAAGGCCACATGCCGTGGTGGACCGTCTCGTTCTCCGTCGTGGCCACCGAGACCAGCGTGCTGACCGTCATCAGCGTGCCCGGCGGCGCCTACGGCGGACAGGGCTTCGGCAACGTCGAGCTCGCACTGGGCTACGTCATCGGCCGCATCGTCGTGGCCGCCGCGCTCATCCCTCTGTACAAGCGCGGCGGCTTCGTCAGCGCCTACCAGTACCTGGGCAGCAGATTCGGCCTCAGGCTCCAGGGACTCGCCTCGGTGACCTTCGTCTTCACCCGGCTCCTCGCCGAGGGCGTGCGGCTGTTCGCCTCCGCGATCCCGATCAAGCTGCTACTCGGCGAGTTCGGCGTGCACACCAGCTACCGCACCATCATCATCGTGCTCACGCTGATCACCGTCGTCTACACCCACCTCGGCGGCATCAAGGCCGTCATCTGGACCGACGCCATCCAGATGGGCCTGTACCTCGGCGGCGCTCTCCTCACCATCGCGGTGCTGTCCGGCCACGTCGGCACCGACGGCTACGCGCGCGCCCTGGACGCCGGCCGGTTCAGGCTCTTCGACACCGACTTCGACCTCGCCCACATCCTCACCAGCCCGTTCGCCCTGCCGACTGCGATCATCGGCGGCGCGATCTTCGCCATGGCCAGCCACGGCTCCGACCAGCTCATCGTCCAGCGCATCCTCGCCACCAAGACCCTGCGCGACGGCCAGAAGGCGATGATCGCCTCCGGGGTGTTCGTCACCCTCCAGTTCGCCGCCTTCTCCCTCGTCGGCGCCCTGCTGTGGGCCTACAACCGGGGCGAGAACGTCAGGACCCTCGGACTGAGCAGCTCCGACAACCTCTACCCCGACTTCATCCTCCACGGGCTGCCCGTGATGATCTCCGGCCTGCTCGTCGCCGGCATCCTCGGCGCCGCCATGGGCTCACTGTCCTCGGCCCTGAACTCCATGTCGAACTCGACGGTCGCCGACGTCATCCACAGCTTCTTCCGCAGCACGCCCTCCGAGGAGTTCCTCCTCAGACTCGCCCGCGTGATGACACTGGTATGGGCCGCGCTGATGGCAGTCTTCGCCTGCGCCTTCAGCACCAGCACCGGCAACGTCTACCTCACCGGCCTGACCATCGCCGGTTACACCTACGGCGCACTGCTCGGCGCCTTCCTGCTCGGCCGCCTCGTACGGCGCGCCAACGAGACCGACTCCGTCCTCGCCTTCCTGATCACCGTCGTCGTGATGACCTACATCGTGCGCGAGGTGAAGATCGACGTCACCACGGCCGCAGGGACCGTTCCCACCGCCATCGCGGCCCAGTGGCTGGTCCCCGTCGGCGTGGTGATCACCCTGGCTGTCGGCGGTCTGCTCAGCCTGTTCCACCACGCACCCGAGACCCCGCACACCCCCGCGGACGACGCACGGCCCGCCCCCGGCACCGGCTGCCCCGAGGCCGCCGCCGCCCAGGACTGACGGCCGCCCAACCCGCCCGCTACGGGGCCGCACCCGCGGCTCGCACCCTCCCGCCCCGGCCCCTCCCCACCGGCCCCGCCCGCGCGCCGCACCACCGGGGAGACACCGTGCGCGTGACCGGCGGCGCGTACCGAGCCGCCGGCCGTGCCCGCCGTCCCGCCCCGGCCCGGGTACCCCGGTGCCGCGTCGGCGGGGCCGGGCGTTCGGAGTCGGCGGTGTCGCGATTGCGGGTGAACGGGCGCGGCACGGCGCCACCGTGACATGGGAGGTCCCCGACGGTTGGCTAGAACGGGGGGATGCGTCTTCCATACCTGGCCGCGCTCCCCGCGGCGGCCGTGCTCGTCATGCTTCCCGGCACTGCCCACGGGCTCGCCCCCGGCGTACGGGAGCCGGCCGCCCGGCCCGCGGAGGTTGCCGGGCCCCATGCCGCCCCGCTGCCGAACGGACCACGACCGGGCACGCCACCGCCGGACGCGCCGCTGCCGGAGTACCGGTTCGACGGGGCCGGGTTCGACGCCTGCTCGGCACCGCCGCTGGAGGCCCTGTCCGTCTGGCGCACTGCCTCGCCGTACGGCGCGGTGAACATCTACAGCAGCGGTGGCCAGCGCGGCTGCGCGCAGGACCGGCTGACGCCGCAGTGGGTCGCCATGGTCCGTGCGATGGGGTGGAAGCTGGTGCCCACCCACGTCGGGCTCCAGGCGCCCTGCGCCGAGCGCCAGGACAAGCCGCTGCGGATCGACCCGGCCCGGGCCGACCAGCAGGGCGAGCAGGAGGCGGGCGAGGCGGCGGCAGCGCTGCAGGCGCTGGGGCTGGGGCCGGGCAGCCCGGTGTACCTCGACATGGAGTCGTACCCGGCGGGCGACGCGGTGTGCGGCCGGGCGGTGGTCGACTTCACCGTCGGCTGGACCAGGGCCCTGCACGCGGCCGGGTACCGGTCGGGCTTCTACTCCAGCATGGACTCCGGCGTCGCGGACATCGTTGCCGCCGCCCGGGCCGGGCGGTCCCCGCTGCCGGACGCGCTCTGGTACGCCCGCTGGGACGGAAAACCCACGACCACCGGCCAGGTGGGGCTGCCCGACGACCTGTGGGCCGGCCACCAGCGCATCCACCAGTACCGCGGCAGCGCCGCCGAGACGTACGGCGGGGTGACGCTCAGCGTCGACCACGACCAGGTGGACGGCCTGGTGGCGGGCGGGCCCTGAGCCCTGACAGGTCGTCGGGGCCGTCCGCCCGCAAGGTGTCACAGCATCACCATCCCGCCCCGAAGGCTCTCGACCTGATACGGCCATGCGTCGAACCCGTCGCGAGCAGCACGGAGGCGTACCTCTCAGGTCCTCGTGGAACCCGAGGACCAGGAGGCTCCGCTGGACCCTGATCGGCGCGGGGGGGGGCCGGGGGGGGGCCGCCCCCCCCCCCCGCCCCCCCGGGGCCCCCCCCGCGGAGCGCACAACCCCAGCCCCACACCCCCCCGGTATGCCGGGGGTGGGGCCGCGCGCCC
>NZ_JBITFB010000053.1:23915-38637 GCF_044455625.1 Kitasatospora sp. NPDC051164
CGTCGGGGGGGGGGGGCCCGGGGGCGCGGGGGGGGGGGGGCCCCGCCGCCCCCCCCCCCCCGCCCGCGCGCGCTCCGGTGCCTAGCCCGGCTGAGCGATCAACGCCTGCGCCAGACCGCCCGGTTCTGCCGGGTGTCGGCCCGCTCGACGTACGGCGGGATGGCCGGGCCAGTAGGCCTCCGGCGGCTGCCCCGCCGAGGGCAGTGGGGTGACCAGGACGGTCGCCTCAGCCGGGACGGGCTGCCGGCGCGGGTCGCGGTACCGGACCCGGCCCTGGTAGACCTCGAAGGCCTGGGTGCTGTGCAGCGACCACTCGACGTCCCAGGCGAACACCCACTGGTACGAGACGGTGACGGCCGCGAGCAGCGGGCCCCAGGGGACCGTCGGCAGGTGGAGGAACCCGACCAGGGCGTCGCCGAGCGGGCTCACGCTCGGGTGCGGGATCGCCCGCCACGCGGCGAACAGCTCCAGAGGGCCGTCAGGCCGGCGGCGCCGAGGGCGGTGGCGCGTCTGCGGTGCAGGCGGCCTGAAACGGCCCCGCGCCCGGCGTCGGCACGTGAGGCCGGTAACACCGGCCCCACCGTCTCCTACGGCCGTTCGTAGTTACGACGCCCCTGGTAGGGCGCTACTTGGGCCGCTTGCGCGGCTGCCGCCTACGGTGCGGGGTCGTACTGAGGGGCTTTGGGCTCTGGCACGGGCCCGGCTAAGAATGAGCCCGTCATGCCTCGCTTCCCGCGCCACCAGCGGGCGGCATCCCCGTGCGGGCCCGGGGTCTGTCTTGCCGTGATCCCGGCTCCGGCCCGAGCCGCGCGATCCGGGCCTGTGGAAGAAGGTGCCCGATGTCCAGCCACGCCCTGCCCGCCGTGTCCGCGCTCCACCCCTTGCTTTCGGTAGCCGGCCGCGTCCAGGCCTTCCTGGACTACTTCGCGGGCGTGTTCACCCTGCTGTCGCTGACCGCCGTGGTGGTGTGCGGCCTGGCTGCCACCGACCGGCTGCTGCTGACCCCGCGACTGCGGGTGGCCGTGCAGTCGGCACATCGGGCGACGGCCGTTGCGGCCCTTGGATTCCTGGGCGTCCACATCGCGGTCAAGGTCGCCGAGCGGCACGCCGCCCCATGGGCCGCGGCGGTCCCCTTCGGCGGCGGTACCGGCATCGAGGTCGCTCTGGGCACCGCGGCCGCCGACCTGCTGGTGCTGGTGGCGGCCACCGGGGCGATGCGCGGACGGTTCGCGGGCAGTCGCCACGCCTGGCTGTGGCGGGTTCTGCATTCCACCGCGTACGCCTGCTGGCCGGCCGCCCTGGCGCACGGGCTGACCGCCGGGAGGCCAGCGCACGCATGGGTGTGGTGGGGCTACGGGCTGTGTGCGGCGGCGGTGGCCCTCGCGCTGCTGGTACGCACCCTTGCCGGCGTGGGCCGGCGACGGGCAGTCGGCCTGCACCGGCGCGGTGCGCGCGCCCGCCGCCCCGCCGGGCCGCGCGTGACCACACGTGCCGAGGCCGCCGCACGGCCCTCCCGGGCGGACACCGGTGCCCGTCCCCTGGCCCGACCGGGCCTGTCCGCGACGGGTTCCTCCCCTGTGGGGCGGCTGCCGCGCCGGCCCCGGCACGCCGGACCGCCCGCAGCCGGCTCGCTGCGCCTGGTCCGGCCGGGCGATGGCCGATGAGCGCGGCGCCCGCTCTGCCCGAGGTGCGCTGGTTGGCGCCCGCCCGGCTCACGGCCGGTCTGGACCGCAGACGGCGACTGGACCTCGCGGCGCACAGGTCCGTCCACCCGCTGCCGCCGCACCCGTCCCGGGACGATCTGCTCGCGCTGGCCGAGAGGGTGGACCTGCGGGGCCGCGGCGGCGCAGGGTTCCCGTTCGCCCGCAAGGCCCGCGCCGCCCTCGCGGCGTCCGACCGCTCCGGCGCGCGCCCCGTCGTCGTGGTCAACGGCGCCGAGGGCGAGCCGCCCAGCGCCAAGGACGCGATGCTGCTCGCCCGTGTACCGCATCTCGTCCTGGACGGGGCGTGCGCGGCGGCGGCGGCGTTCGGCGCGGAGGAGATCGTGATCGGCGTCGCGGCGGGCGGCCCCGGCGAGGACTCCGTCACCGCCGCGCTCGCCGAGCGCGAGAACGACCTGCCGTGCCCGGCCCGCCTGGTGTGCCTGCCCGAGCGGTTCGTCTCCGGCGAGTCCAGCGCGCTGATCCGCGGGGTGAACGGCCTTGCGGTCTTGCCGGGCACGGTGAGGGCACGCGCTGCCGACGGCGGGCCGGGCGGTGTCCGGCGGCGCCCCACGCTGCTGTCCAACGCCGAGACGTGGGCCCAGCTCGCGCTGGTCGTCCGGCTCGGCGCCGATGCGTACAGGGCGGCCGGCAGTGCCGCGGAACCCGGCACCGTGCTGCTGACGGTCAACCGACCGGCGGCCGGCCCGCTGGTGGTCGAGGTCCCGGCCGGGACGGCGATGGGACCGGTACTGGAGGCCTGCGGCACCCCCGCAGGCGAGGGCGTGCTCGTCGGCGGTTACCACGGGGCGTGGCTGCCCGGGCGGGACGCCGTCGGCGCCCCGCTGTCCCGGGCCGGTCTGGCGGGGCTCGGCGGCACCTTCGGCGCCGGCGCGGTCGTCGCACTCCCCGGGGACACCTGCCCGCTCGGCGAGATCGCCCGGGTCGCGGCCTGGCTGGCGGGCGAGTCCGCCGGACAGTGCGGACCCTGCCGACGGGGACTGCCCGACGCCGCCGACGCACTGGCGGCCCTGGCCGCCGGCGCCGCCGGGCCCGCCGTCCCGGCGCAGGTCCGCAGCGCCCTCGGGGCGGCGCGGGGCGGCGGCGCCTGCTCGCACCCGGACGGCACGGCCCGCTTCGTCCTGACCGCGCTCGACGTGTTCGCGGAGGATGTGGCCGCCCACGTCTCCGGACCCGGGTGCGGGCGGCCGGTGCTCGGGGTGCTACCGCTTCCCCGAGAGCGTGGGCCGCGACTGGAGGTGGACTGGTCCCGGTGCGCAGGGCACGGCTTGTGTGCCGTCGTGGCGCCCGGGCTGGTCCGGCTCGGCCCGCACGGCTACCCCGCGTCGACCTCGATGCCCGTCGTGCCGTGGCAGCGGCACGCTGCGCGCCAGGCGGTGAGCCAGTGCCCCGCTCTGGCGCTGCGGCTGGACCGACGCGGCTGACGGGTGCGTCCGGCCACGTCGACCGCACACGGCACGAGGCCCGACGACGGGACGGGACGTGCGGGGATGAGGCGGAGCAGGTTTCCCTGTCCGTGCAGTCGAAAGGTTCCCCCGGCCTGCCGGTGGCCCGGCAGGCCGGCGTCGAGGAGGCAGAGGAGCGTCGTCTCCGGAGCGGGTCCGGGCCGGCGCGGCTGCCACGGACGAGGCCGAGGGGCCCGGTGCGCGTGGTGTGCGCACCGGTCCCCTCGGCTCTGGCCCCCTTCGGCCCCGGGCTCGGCTTGTGGCGTCCGTCGTGGGTCGTGGGGTGGGTGGATCGACCGCGGATCGGCGGGTGTGGCCGATCGGCAGCTGCGGCCGGTCAGTAGTTGTGGTGGATCTGCCAGTAGGCCCAGGCCTGGTTCGGGCTGCCGTAGCGGCCGTTCATGTAGTCGTAGGCCCACTTGATCTGGGTGGCCGCGTTGGTCTTCCAGTCGGCGCCGGCGGAGGCCATCTTGTTGCCCGGCAGTGCCTGGGCCAGGCCGTAGGCGCCCGAGGACGGGTTGGTCGCGGTGACGTTCCAGCCGCTCTCGTGGGAGATGATCTGGTCGAAGGAGGCGAGCTGGTCGGCGGGGACGATGCTCGCGGCCAGCGACTGCGGGGTGGCGGCCGAGGCGGCGGTGGGGACGATGGCGGCGCCGATCGCGGCGATGCCGACGGCGGTGGTGAGCAGGGCGGCGGACTTGCGCATGCGGGTGGAGATCACGGGCATGTGGGAGTTCGACCTCAATCGTGGGGGTGCCTGGCCCCGCGGCTCGGCGGGCCCAACAGGGCCGGCGGGCGGGAGTCGGCACCGGGGCAGTCACGAATGGTGACCGCCGGCGGGAGTTGCGGCAGCGGATCGAACCGCCGCCGCAGCTGGCGACTGAGCCATTGTTAGCGGGGGTGGCGGCCGGTTCCAAGGGGTGCCCGCTACGACGCGGCGTCGTAGCGCAGCCGGGCGAACGCGTCCGTCGGACGCGGGCCGGTACCCGTCGCCCGGGTGGTCAAACCTGACCAAACTGGGGCATTTTGTGCGAATTGCATCGGTTTGACCTGCGAAAACAATGGAGGCCCGGCCGCAGGCACGGGAGCACGCCGGCGGCGGCGGCCAGCCGGGCGAACGCGGCGCACGGGACCGGTGAACGACCCACTAGGAAGGGTAGGAGGCGCGCGGAGCGCGTGAGAACCGTCACGGGCCACCCCGATCCGGCACCCGCCTCAAGGGGATCCAGCTCACATCGCGGTGACTGTCGGCAACCACCTGGTGGCGTCGACACGTGTTCGGCTCCACGTCCCGATTCCTGCCGGACCTGGACGCCCATGGCCCGGGAGAGCCGTCTCCCGAGCTGCCGGATGCGGGTGGCCAGGCGCGTCATGCGGGCCTGGGCACGTGCAGGGTCGGCTCGGAGCGAGGCCCGACTCACCGGCGGTACCGCGCCGCGGCCTCAAGCTGCGCGGCAGGGCCGGTCCGTCTCGGCGATGGCCCGGTATCGATGTGTTTCGTGCCGTTCCTGTGTGTGGCAGCATGCGGCCATGTCGACGAGCGAAGCCCCCAAGACAGTGACCGAGGCAGTGCGGGAACTGCGGGGGATCGCCCACTGCTGGGTCGACGGCCCGCGTGACGACCCACAGCTTCTGATCGAAGCCGCACTCCGTGCCCTGGTCGCCGGCGTCTACACGCCGTCGCTGCTGCACCTCGCCGCGTTGAGCCGCCTCGAGCACGAGCAGGCCTCGGAGCTGTTCGGCCAGGTGATGGAGGAGCTCGGTTTCGGCTTCCACCCGCCCGAAGGCTACTGGGAGAGCCGGTTGGCGCTCGCCCGCTGGTGGGCCGCCGAGATCGTCGGCGGGTGGCTCGACCCTTTCGAGGGCACCTCGCTCATCCTCTATGAGGTCGCGGAGGCCTACGGGCGGTGCGAGGAGTTGGCCCCCGTCATCGACGCGGCGATGGGGCACGGGGAGCGCGGCGGGCAGCAGCGGTCCCCGAACGAGATCACCGCGGACCTGACACAGGCCGCCCAGGAACTCGTGGCCCGCATCCCGCCGCCCGTCCGCCCCTGACAGCACGCAGTGCCGAGTGCTAGAAATCCTTGGTGGACGATCACCCCGAGCCCTCGACCCTGCGTGTTTTCGTGGCGTTGGCTCCACCCGACGATGCCAAGGACGAGTTGGCCCGGGGTCCTGCAGCCCGCTTACGCCAGGTACCCGCGGCTGCGCTGGAACCGGATCGAGGACTGGCACATCACCTTGGCCTTCCTCGGCGAACTGCCCTCCACGGCCCTGCCGTTGCTGCGGTCGGTGCTGGCCGGCCGGGCGGCGTCGCACTCCGCCCTGCAGCTGGGCCTGCGCGGGGGCGGCCACTTCGACGAGCGACTGCTGTGGAGCGGGATCGACGGGGACCTGGAGGGACTGCATCTGCTCGCCGCCGACGTCCGGGAGCTGGTCAGGTCCTGCGGGATCGAGTTCAGGGACCGCCCGCTGCGGCCCCATCTGACCCTGGCACGGTCCCGTCGCGACGATTCCACCAGTGTGCCGCTGGCCGCGGCCGGGCTCACCGGGTTCGTGGGCCGGCCGTGGCGGACCGAGCGCCTCCACCTGGTCGGCAGCAACATCGGCCGTGGCCCTGGGCCGATCCGTTACCGCGACATCGAGGCGTGGCGATTCGGCGCCGCGGTCCGGACCGGGGGCGGCGCCGCCCCCGCCGAGCCGTAGCCGACAGGCGAGCGTCACCTTGGCCGGCCGCCGGCTGCGCAGGGACGAGCGGATCCTGCTCGTCACCTACGCGGCCGACAACCTGGCCGGCGGCTTCGACCTGACCCGCCCGTACGACCCGCGCTCGCGCCAGCCCTGGGCGACCTGATGTCGTGTCAATTGGCATGAAAGAAATTCGACTGGCTGGGCGTCGGCCTGCCGTCCCTGGGACGCGGGCCCCGCAGGAGCGGTCACCATGGAGGGGTGGACGGACACCCGATCGACGTTCCGGGCGTCCTGGACGTCGGCCCGACGCCCCGGACGGCGCTTGCCTGGTTGCCGCCGGCGGAACTGTGGCAGGCCGTCCAGCGGATCCGGGAGGAGCATGATCCGCAGATCCGCCGCTGGCCGCCGCACGTCAACGTGCTGTTCGGCTTCGTCTCGGAGTCGGACTTCGGGCCCGCGCTCCCGCTGCTGGGCGCCGCTGCGGCCGAGTACGCCCCGTTCACCGCGCGTCTGCACGGGGTGCGCCACTTCCCCCACCGCCACGACGCCACGGTCTGGCTCGACCCGGCGGGCGGCGGCCCCGGCCCGTGGCAGGCGCTCCACGCCTCGCTGGTGGAGCGCTTCCCCCGCTGCCGGGGTCGGGCGGACGACTTCACACCCCACCTGTCGTTGGGGCGGACCCGGGACCCGCGCCGGCTCGCGCCCGAACTGGCCGCCCGCCTGGGCAGCACCTCGGCACGGGTCACCGAACTCACCCTCCTCTCCCGCCGGGGCGGCGGCCCGATGCGGGCCCGGTTCACGGTCGAGCTGGGCACGGGCGAGGTCCGGCAGCTGCCACAGCTGCCCGACCTCGGGCCCGCGTGACCGCGGGTCTCAGCTCCCCACCGACGCGTTCGAGGTCATCGGCGGCAACTCGGTGCCCGGGATCCCCGCACGGTGAGCAAGGAACGGGCCCGGCACGGCGAGTCGAAGACGGCCAGCCGCTCCTCGACCCGCGACATTTCCTCCTCCCAGCGTGGCGGCCGGCGCTCGCACTCCGGCTCCCAGGGACCGACCAAGGAGCAGCTGTACAACGAGGCCGAGCAGCGCAACATCCACGGCCGTTCGAAGATGAACAAGAAGCAGCTCGCCAACGCGCTCGGCCCCTGACCCACTCGTGTGGCGCCGCAGAAGCAGTCACAAGGCGTCCGCCGGCGGCACGGTCAGCAGAGCCAGAGGCAGGGCGTGATCGCGCAAGGCCGTCCGTTCGCGCGGGCACTTCCCCACGAGCAGGCGGCCCTGACGTGCGTCCGGCCGGCGATCATGTCGTGAGCTTGCGGCGACCTGCCCGGCGGCGCAGCTTCGGCAATCGTTGCTGTGCGGCGTCGGCGGTGTGCCGCTGGCGTTCGTAGAGCACGCCGTAGGCGAAGGCGTGCTGCTCGCTGCCGGTGTCCTGGCTTTCAAGGGCGATCAGCTCGTGGCGGGCCACCACACTGTCCTGGTGGGTGCCCAGTACCTTGTGCAGCTTCTTCATCCGGGTGGCGAACTTCGCCACTCGCTTCGCCGTGCGCCGCGGAACGTGCGGCTGGGCGCCGTCCGCTGTGTAGCGGGCGCGCTTGGCGGCCTTGCGGGCGCGGTGCAGTGCCTGGTCGCGGGGCGGGCCCGGCGCAGTGTGCAGAGCGCGGTCGAGGCGTTTGAGGGTCCGGCGCTGTTCGCGCCGCAGGGCACCGGACGCGTACCTGCGCGCATTTCGGTCGGCCCGGCGGCGTAGAGGCGGGTCGCAGGCGAAGGCGTCGAGCCGCTCCAGCAGGGCGAAGTAGCGGGTGCCGTCGAGTTCGGCGACGGCCTGCTGCCAGGCACTGTGGTAGCCCTTGGCATAGCGCTCGGTGAGTCGGCCGCGCAGAGCGCCCCGGCGCAGCCGGGCGGGCACGGCGTCCAACTGGTCCACCAGCAGTTCGCCGAGCACCTCCTGGTCCCGGGCCTGGCCGAGCAGCCGCCCGAGCCAGCGCAACTCGGTGGCCAGCGGCTCGGCACGGTCGCGCTTGAAGAGCCGCCGGTGGGCCTTGAGCAGGCTCCGCAGCCGGCGCGCGGTGACCCGCATGCGGTGCACGGAGTCCGCCTCGCCGCGGCGCACGGCCGCATCGAGGGTGAGGAGCGCGTCGAGCTGGGCCCGGAAGCCGTCCATGACGAGGGCGCCGGCCGACCCGGGCGCTGGGGCGGGCGCTGACCCGGCCGGCCGGGCCTCGGACACACGTGGCCCGCCGAGCGCCCGGGAGAGCTTCGAAGGCCACGGCGAGCGAACCAGTCCCGCGTGCACGAACACGGCCTCGATGCGGTCCAAGAGGGCCGGTGTGCCGTTCTCCAGCTCGACCTCGAACTCGGTCCACCCGCAGACCTCGGTACTGGTTCCGCCCGACGGGCCGGCTCCGTCCGTATCCGCCCTGGGCCGACCTTCCACGCCCGGACCGGGAACCGCGGGCCGAGCGCCCGAAGGGGCGGGGGCGGTGTGGTCCGCGTGGAGGACCTGGGCCGCGACCCGGTCCTCGGTGATCTGTGCGAGCGTGTCTCCCCGATCGTTGCGCAGCAGCAGTCGGGAGCGGTGGGTGCGCAGGTGCGCCACCGGGGCGAGTGCGGAGCCGCGGGTGAATGCCGCGACAAGCTGCGAGAGCTCCGTCGGGACGTCGTCGGGTCCGCCGGTCTCCACCGGCAGCCGGACCTCCTCGCGCACGTCGTCGGCGCGCGGCAGCTTGAGATGCCAGCCGGCGTCATTCCCGCCGGTGCGCCGGCGCAGGGTGATGTGCCGACGTAGGAGACGCAGGTCCGGGGTGTCGTAGTAGACGGCGTCGAGGCTCTGGGGCTCGGTGCTCTGCGCGGCTGCGATGCCCGGCACCTGGTCGAGCTGCTGCGGAAGCGCGGCCCCGTCGTACTTCCGCTCCGTCTCCACCTGCTGTGTGCCCATGGCCTGCGCCTGCCCGCAATGGCCGCGGTCATGTGCGGGCGGGCGAACCCCGGAGGCATGGATCCGGTCGGCAGCGCCGCGGCGGATCGCCCCGCCGGGCCGCAGCGTGTCGGCGGTCGCCGGGGTGATCGCATGGTTTTCAGGCCTGTTTCTCTGCCCAGAACCGGTGGATTTCGTCGAGTTCGTCCAGGAGTTCTTCCTCGCGGCGGTCGAACTCTTCCTCGCTGATGCGTCCGGCGATCAGTTCGTGTTCGAGCGCCTTGAGTGCTTCCTCGACGGGCGTGGGGTCGTAGTACTGGCGCTCGGCCGCGTTCGCCACTTGCTCGGCCACCCAGACGACTCCCCGTACGGGAGCCAGCGGCAGTGTCAGCAGGCCCGTGATCAGCCCCATGACGTTCTCCTAAACGAAGCTGTAGGGCGGCAGCGGGCCGTGCAGTCTGAACTGGTAGCCCTCGCCCCACCGCTCGGCCAGCTCCTCCTCGGCGGTGACGAACTCCTTGTGACGGGCGTTCTCGACGAGAAAGGAAATGCTGGCGAAGTCGTTGCCGTGGGGCTCGTTTTCCTGGGTCTCGTGTGCCAGCGGACGCAGCGCCTCAAGGACCTGGGCCGCCGCGGAGTCGGTGCGGGCCTGGAGCTCGCCGGCCACGATTTCGCCGAGCCGTATCTTGATGTTGGGATCACCGCTGTGGCGGCTCTCCTCGTTCAGCCGTTGCGCCTCGGCGGAGTCCTGCAGGACCTGCCGGAGCATGAGGTCCTCGTCGAAGGTTGCCTTGAGCAGGTACTCCGCGCATCCCGTGAGGGTTTGCAGCCGTTCCCGGTAGAAGTCGGCGTGCTCTTTGAGCGCTTCCCGAATCTCCTGGGGCTCGGAGGCCGCCATGCCGAACCTGAGCGGGAGTACGGCGCCGTCGGCCATCAGCCCGTGGAGTACGTTCTGGTGTGCCATGACGTCGCGGCGGCGGGCCCGCAGTCCTTCGGGTACGGAGCTGACGATCGCGGTCAGACCGGACTCGGCGAGGGTGGCGAGTTCCTCAGGAGGGTCGCCGACCCCGGTGAGTCCGTCCAGGCGTGCCGGATGGCTGCCGGCTGTGATCGCGTAGACGTAGACGGCCATGACTCACTCTTCCCTGGGGCGCGCGCGGCGTGTCGGCCGCGGCCTCTCGCGTTTCTCGGCCGGCTCCGGCTCCTCCTCCTTGTCCTGCGTGTACTGACGGATGGTGTCCGTCACCGCTTCCGCGGCGCCGGTGAGCGCCCCCTTGCTCTTACCCCGGGCGCCGCCCTCGGTCAGCTCGCCGACCAGCTCGGGCAACTGGGTCGGCGCCTTGCGGCCGGACTCCAGGTCGAGCCGGTTGCATGCCTCCGCGAAGCGCAGGTAGGTGTCCACGCTGGCCACCACGATGCGCGCGTCGATCTTGAGAATCTCGATGCCCACCAGGGACACCCGCACGAACACGTCGATGACCAGACCACGGTCGAGAATCAGCTCGACGACGTCGTACAACGTGCCCGAACCCCTGCCCCCGGCTACTGCACTGCCTCCGCCGGGCTGACGGCCCTGGTGCCGCTGGCGGTCCTCTGCGGCGCTCTCCTGGTCCGCTTGGGTGGCAAGGACATCGCCGAACGCGTCATCGACCGCTACGACCTCACCGGCGACGGTGCGGAAGCCGTACGCGACATGCTCTCCTCGTCGAGCGACTGGAGCACCGGGGGGATTTTCGGGGTCACATTTCTTCTCATTTCGGTGCTGAGTTTCGCGCGGGCTGCCCAGAGGCTCTTCGAACAAGGCTGGGAACTCCAGCCGTTGAGTGCAGCGTGGACCAAGCCGCTCAGGGCGGCGTACACAGCCAGCAGTGTGATCCACTTCAGGCCGTTCAGGGTGGCCGGATCCGGGCGCAGGTGTCGACGCAGGCCGCGCGGATCGCCGACCTGGTCGCCTCCGCCAGGCCCGGCGAGCCGGTCACCGTGTACGCGACCTACGCGGCCCTGGAGCGGATCGTCCAGGCTCACCAGCTGCACGGCCTGCCCGCGTGGGACCTGGTCGTCGTGGATGAGGCGCACCGCACCGCCGGCAATCGCCGGCTGGTCGTCGAGGGCCGTGTCCGCCCCTGGAGGAGCTCGTCCTGCAGGCCGTCCTCGCCCGGTTGGAGCACCGGCGACGACGCTGACCTGACACCGCCGGCCCGCATGCGGTGGAGGGGAGGACAGCGGTTGCCGGAGCCAATGAGTTCAGGACGGGAGGGGAATGAACAGGAGGATGCCGTGGGCGGTGGAGGCGGTGTAGCAGGCGGTGCCGGCGAATGTGGCGGTGTAGAAGGGGGTGGCGACGGTGAAGACGGGGACGATGGCGTTGTGGATGGTGGCGGTGCCGCTGGCATCGGTGACGGCGGTACCGAGGTTGACCGGGCCGAAGAGCGTGATGGCGGTGAAGGTCACCGGCTGACCAGCCACCGGCATCCCCGAGGTGGTCGTCAGGGTGGCACTGAGGGTGGGGATGTAGAACTCCGGCAGCGGGGTCAGCCGGAGCCGGATCGTGCTTGGTTGCGCGGTCAGCGTTGTGGGATTGGGTGTCACGGTGACGGGAGTGCTGGCGGTGGAGCCGGTGAAGCAGCTGTCACCGCTGTAGGCGGCGGTGAGGGTGCCGGTGGTCAGGGCGGTGGTGGTGAAGCAGGCCTGCCCCACGCCGTTCACGGGGATCATCTGGCTCTGGCCGTTGGGGAGGGTGAAGGTGACCGTGCCCATCGGCACTGAGGTGGTGCCTGGTGCCGGGGTGATGGTGGCGCACACGGTCACGCTCTGCCTACAGCTGGAGGGGTTCGGCGTCACCGACAGCGTCGGCGTTGTGGGGTTGGGGCTCACGGTGACGGGGGTGGGGTTGCCGTTCACGGTCGCGGTGAACGTACCGGCGGTGTAGGTGTGGGTGGTCTGCCCGCTCCCGGTGGCGTCCAGGGCAGCGGTGACCGTGGGGCTGGCATCCCCGAAGTTCACCACCGCTGTCCCGTTCGGAGTTCCCCCGGAAATGCTGAATGTCACCGCTTGCCCGCACCTCGGCGACGCCGGTGAGGTCGTCACCGTCAACGGCGAAATCTCCGTCACGTTCGCCGAATTGGCGTTGGTGACGTAGACGTTGCTGTTCGCCGCCGCCGCCACCGAGAACGGGAACGCGCCGACGGGGACGGTGGCCACGACGGTGTTCGTGGCACTGCTGATCACCGTCACGTTGTTCGAATTGGAGTTGCCGACGTAGACGTTGCCGTTCGGCGCCACCGCCACCCCGAACGGGCCCACGCCGGTGCCGACGGTGGCCAGGACGGTATTCGTAATGCTGCTGATCACCGTCACGTTGTTCGAAACGGTGTCGGTGACGTAGACGTTGCCGTTGGGCGCCACCGCGATCACCCCCGGGACAACGCCGGCGGGGACGGTGGCCAGGACGGTGTTCGTGGCACTGTCGATCACCGTCACGTTGTTCGAGGTCTGGTTGGCGATGTAGACGTTGCCGTTAGGCGCCACCGCCGCGAAGCCCGGGAAACCACCGGAGGGGAGAGTGGTCAGGACGGTGTTCGTGGCACTGCTGATCACCGTCACGGTGTTGTCGTTCCGGTTGGCGACGTAGACGTTGCCGTTCGGCGCCACCGCCACCGCGTCCGGGACCGCGCCCACGGGGACGGTGGCCAGGACGGTGTTCGAGACGCTGCTGATCACCGTCACGTTGTTCGAAGTGGAGTTGGCGACGTAGACGTTGCCGTTCGGCGCCACCGCCACCGCGAACGGGCCCCCGCCGACGGCGACGGTGGTCAGGACGGTGTTCGTGGCACTGTCGATCACCGTCACGTTGCTCGAGCTCTGGTTGGTGACGTAGACGTTGCCGTTCGGCGCCACCGCGATCATCGCCGGGTTCGAGCCGACGGGGACGGTGGCCAGGACGGTGTTCGAGACGCTGCTGATCACCGTCACGTTGTTCGAATTGTTGTTGCCGACGTAGACGTTGCCGTTCGGCGCCACCGCCACCGCGAGCGGGCTCGTGCCCGCCGGGATCGTCACCGTGGAGAACGCCGCACTCAACAGCGGCGCCACAAGCCCCCGTACAGCGGGCACCTGGGATCCACCCGCCGGTACAACCGGCCGAACCCCGCAGACTATCGCCGGAGCTCCCGACCAACCCGTGTTCGGCTTCATGGCAAACCTCTCTGGGCTGAGAGGGCCACCCAAGAAATCCCACCGGGGCCCGCGCCGCACGGCGCCGGTATACGCGAACCGGATCACCGCTTGCACACCGGGACAGAGAGAAGGACCCGCCTACGCATACCACGCACACAGGGGTTGCCTCTATCCCCGGAGAGATGGGCAACCCACCGGAAAAACAGTCACCACTATTAACCCGAAATAGGCAATACGACACCAGCCCTTGACGCGATTTCACCCAATCGGACCAATCCACCACCCAACCGATCACGCCGCACCGGGAAGCCGCCGACTGATGCCGACAGGCCCCCGGCGCCGAGGTTCACGCCACCGCCTGGGCGCGCGCCGCCACCGCGAGGACCTCTTCGAGTACGGCTTGGAGGGCTGCAGCCGGGGGACTGGCCAGCACCGTGCTCTCCAGCGGATCGAGTCGGCTTCCGAACCGATCGGGAGCCCGCGCGCTGCCAGCCGCCTCCAGCAACGCCGAGCGGTACCGCGCCTGACGAACGAGGGCGTAGGTTGATGGCGCCGCCGTCGCCGACGCCCTTGTTACCTCGCGCGTCGAAATCCCGGCCACCGGCGAGACCGGCCACCACGAGCTCCTGGAACTCGCCACCGCCGTACAGCGCAGCACCGCCCGCTTCCTGGAACACCTGGAACAAGCCCGCCGCGGCGAGGGCGACGACCCACGCTGCAACCAGGCCCTCGCACTCCTGGAGACCAACCTCACCGGCGCCACACAGCGGATCCTGCGCAAGGTCCACGTGCTGCGCTACGAGATGACCTCCACCCGGCTGCGCAGCGAGCAGTCCCGCGCCCAGGCGCCCGCCCCGGAGCCTGCCGCCACCCGCCTTGATTCCCCGCGCGTCGAAACCGGCGGCCCGGCCGCCGCCGTGCTCGCCCCGGGCGAACCGGCCGCCGGTGCCGACCCGGTCGCCGCCGCGGGCGATGAGACCGGCGCGGCCGCCAGGACACCCGCCAGCCGCGCCATCATTTCCCCGCGCGTCGAAACAAGCGGTGCCGGCCCGGCCGCTGCCCGCGCCATCGTTTCCCCGCGCGTCGAATCAAGCGGCGCCGACACAGCCACTGCCCGTCCCACCGTTTCCCCGCGCGTCGAAACAGGCCAGGCCGCGTCCGTCGCGCAACCGCCGCAACCGGTCGACACCCTGCCGCAGGAACTGCTCCTGGCTCCGGCGTCTGAGCGCACCTCCTCCTCGCCGCTCGCCCGCGGCCTGGGCGCCCCGACCGACACCTGGAGCATCGACGGGAGCGATCTGGTGGTGGAGGGCTGGGACAGCACGTCGGACCTGTTCGCCGTCCGCGACCCGAACCGCCGGCTGCTGGGCTGGGTCGAGGCGCTCGGCGACGGCTGGGGCACCTACATCCAGGGCCGCCTGATCATCGACGCCACCGACGGCGACCCCTGGCTCTCCACCGACGCGCCCCACGCCGTCGCCCTGCTCCGTGCCGCCCGCAACCAGCAGCTGACCTGACCCGCAGCGCCGCGTTTTGTGAGTGGTCTTGGGGGGTGCCTTGTGAGTGGTCTTGTGAGTGGTCTAGCTGGTGGTCTTGTGGGTGCATGGTGATCCGGCCCGGCACGGCATCACCGCATGTCAGGTGCCGTTTCGGGCGGCCCGGAAATGCCGACAACCCCTAATCCGATGTGAAGGCGGTCGGATTCCGAGTGGGACTCCGAGCTGTCTGACGTGAGGGACACCTGATCATCTGGCGGCCCCTGCGAGGCCTTC
>NZ_JBITFB010000054.1:0-36002 GCF_044455625.1 Kitasatospora sp. NPDC051164
CGCCCGGTTACATTCCGAACCCGGAAGCTAAGCCTTACAGCGCCGATGGTACTGCAGGGGGGACCCTGTGGGAGAGTAGGACGCCGCCGAACAATTCTTCGAGAGAAGCCCCCGCCGGGTGAACCGGGCGGGGGCTTCTCTGTTGTAGGGTCAACGTGCATTGTCGTGACAAGGGACAGGAGGCCCCGGGTGGAGGTCCAGGAGACGCGGGTCCAGACCGATCGCGTCCTCACCATCCCCAACCTGCTGAGCATGGGCCGGCTGGTCGGCGTTCCGCTTTTCCTCTGGCTCATTCTGTGGCCGGTCTTCGATGGGCCCAACAACGATGGCTGGGCTTTGCTGATCCTGGCGCTGAGCGGTATCAGCGACTACCTGGACGGAAAGCTCGCCCGGCGGTGGGGGCAGATCAGCCGGGTGGGGCAGCTGCTGGATCCGCTGGCCGACCGGCTCTATGTGCTGTCCACGCTGGTCGGATTGACCTGGCGTGAGATTCTGCCCTGGTGGCTGACGGCGATTCTGCTGGCCCGGGAGGTGTTTATCGCCGCGCTGCTGCCCATTCTGAACAAGCACGGGTACGGGCCGCTGCAGGTGAGTTTTCTGGGGAAGGCCGCGACCTTCAACCTGATGTACGCGTTTCCGCTTCTGCTGCTCGGCAGTGTGGACAGTTGGATCGCGCGGCCGGCCGAGGTGGTGAGCTGGGCCTTCATCTGGTGGGGCGCCACGCTGTACTGGTGGGCCGCCATTCTTTACGCGGTTCAGGCGCGGCAGATCGTCAAGGGCCGCCCGGCGGGCCCGGCGTCCGCAGTCTGAGACGCGATCTGAGAGAAGCCCCACGCTCCATCGGTGCGTCGGACGATACCTTCCGGGTAGAGAACCCTCTGGAACGGTTTGATGGACCTGCTGGTCCACCACCGCGAAGGAGGACGCACCCGTAATGAAAGCCGTTGTAATGGCAGGGGGCGAGGGCACTCGACTCCGCCCGATGACCTCCAGCATGCCGAAGCCGCTGCTTCCGGTCGCCAATAGGCCGATCATGGAGCACGTGCTTCGGCTGCTGAAGCGGCACGGTCTCCCTGACACCGTCGTCACCGTGCAGTTCCTGGCGTCATTGGTCAAGAACTACTTCGGTGACGGCGAAGAGCTGGGCATGCACCTGACCTATGCCCACGAGGAGACACCACTGGGCACTGCGGGGAGTGTCAAGAACGCCGAAGACGCGCTCAAGGACGACTCCTTTCTGGTGATCTCCGGTGACGCGCTGACCGACTTCAATCTCTCTGAATTGATCGACTTTCACCGCAGCAAGGACGCTCTGGTCACCGTCTGTCTCACCAGGGTGCCGAATCCACTGGAGTTCGGCATCACGATCACGGACGACGAGGGACGGGTCGAGCGGTTCCTGGAGAAGCCGACCTGGGGGCAGGTCTTCTCCGACACGGTGAACACCGGTATCTACGTGATGGAACCCGAGGTCTTCGACTACGTCGCGGCGGGTGAGTCCGTCGACTGGTCGAGCGACGTCTTCCCGCAGCTGTTGAAGGAGGGCAAGCGGGTCTACGGCTACATCGCCGAGGGCTACTGGGAGGACGTGGGCACCCACGAGAGCTACGGCAAGGCCCAGGCCGACGTCCTGGAGGGCAAGGTCGAGGTCGAGCTGGACGGGTTCGAGATCTCGCCCGGCGTCTGGGTCGCCGAAGGGGCCGAGGTGGACCCCGAGGCGGTGCTCCGCGGGCCGCTGTACATCGGGGACTACGCCAAGGTCGAGGCCGGCGTCGAGATCCGCGAACACACCGTGCTGGGCAGCAACGTGGTCGTCAAGCGCGGCGCGTTCCTGCACAAGGCCGTGGTGCACGACAACGTGTACGTCGGGCCGCAGAGCAATCTGCGGGGCTGTGTGGTCGGAAAGAACACCGATGTGATGCGGGCCGCGCGGATCGAGGACGGGGCGGTGATCGGGGACGAGTGCCTGGTCGGCGAAGAGTCGATCATCGGGGCGAACGTCCGGGTGTACCCGTTCAAGACCATCGAGGCCGGCGCCGTCGTCAACACCTCGGTGATCTGGGAGTCGCGCGGCCAGGAGCACCTCTTCGGTCTCCGCGGCGTCTCGGGGATCCTGAACGTCGAGATCACCCCGGAGCTGGCCGTGCGGCTGGCCGGGGCCTACGCGACGACGCTGAAGAAGGGGGCCACCGTCACCATTGCGCGTGACCACTCGCGTGGTGCGCGTGCGCTCAAACGGGCGATGATTTCGGCGCTGCAGACCTCGGCGATCGATGTCCGCGACCTCGAGAACGTGCCGATGCCGGTGGCCCGGCAGCACACGGCGCGGGGGAGTGCGGGCGGGATCTTCCTGCGGACCACACCGGGAGTACCCGACTCACTGGACATCCTTTTCTTCGACGAGCGCGGGGCGGACCTCTCACAAGCCGGGCAGCGCAAGCTCGACCGCGTCTACGCGCGGCAGGAGTACCGGCGGGCCTTCCCGGGCGAGATCGGGGACCTGACCTTCCCGTCCAGCGTCTTCGACGCCTACGCGGGCAACCTGCTGCGGGCGGTGGACACCACCGGGGTCCGGGAGGCCGGGCTGAAGGTGGTGGTGGACACCGCGCACGGCAGCGCGGGTCTGGTTCTGCCGAGCATCCTCGGCCGGCTCGGCGTGGAGGCGCTCACCGTCTCCAGCGGGCTCGACGAGGCGCGGCCGACCGAGGACGCGGAAACGCGAAGGGCCGGGCTCGCCAGGCTCGGCGAGCTGGTGGCCTCCTCGCGGGCGGCCTTCGGTGTCCGCTTCGACCCGGTCGGTGAGCGCGTCGCGTTCGTGGACGAGCTGGGCCGGGTGATCGACGACGACCGGGCGCTGCTGGTGCTGTTGGACCTGGTGGCGGCCGAGCGGCGCAGCGGGCAGGTGGCGCTGCCGGTGACCACGACCCGGATCGCCGAGCAGGTCGCCGCCTACCACGGCACCCAGGTCATCTGGACCACGACGACGCCGGACGACCTCGCGAAGGCGGCCTCCGCCGAGGGCACGGTGTTCGGCGGGGACGGGCGCGGCGGCTTCGTGGTGCCCGAGTTCAGCGGGGTGCTGGACGGGGCCGCGGCCTTCGTCCGGCTGGTCGGCCTGGTGGCGCGGACCCAGCTCACGCTGAGCCAGATCGACGCGCGGATCCCGCAGGCGCACATCCGGCGCCGGGACATCGCGACGCCGTGGGCGGCCAAGGGCATGGTGATGCGCTCGGTGGTGGAGGCGGCCGGCAGCCGGCGGCTGGACACCACCGACGGTGTCCGGGTCGTGGAGGCGGACGGGCGCTGGACGCTGGTGCTGCCGGACCCGGCCGAGGCGGTCACCCACCTGTGGGCGGAGGGCCCGGACGACGAGGCCACCGAGGCGCTGCTGGACGAATGGGCGGCGGTGGTCGAGGGCGCCGGGCGGTGACAGCCCGGAGCTGAGGACGAGACGGCCCGATCGGCGGGGCGCACGGCATGGTTCGTGCGCCCCGCTGTCCGTTTTCACATCATTCGGAATGGTCCGCCACTTCCGTCTTGTGTGCAGCGTGTGTGCAGCTCAGGGGCCGTGCACAAGGCCCCCTCGCCGCCATGGGACGATGGTTTCCATGCCAGCGACGCCGACACCGAGTGCCCCGAACGGGCGGTACAACCGCCCGGACGCCTCGATGTCCCTGCTGACCAATGTGATGGACCACAGCCTGGACGAGGGCTACGCCGAGGCGGCCGCGGCACGCGGCGGTGCCCGGGACAGCCGGATACCCGGAACGCTCCAGGGGCTGCTCACGCTGGCCGCCGGGCTGGCGCTGGTCGGAGCGGTGGTGACGGTCGGCGCGGTGAACGCGCACGAGGCCGAGCCGACGCTGGCCAAGGAGCGGGACGCGCTGATCCAGCGGATCAACGACAGCAACACCTCGGTCGACCAGCTGCAGAAGCAGGTGCAGGAGCTGCGGCGCAAGGTCGACAGCACCCAGCAGCAGGCGCTCCCCTCGGGGGACGGCGACGCGGGTGCTCTGACCGGAGCGGTGGGCCTGGGTGAGGTCACCGGGCCGGGCGTGAAGGTGGTCCTGGAGGACGCCGCGGGGACGGGCATGGGCGGCAACGTCGACCCGCGGGCGGGACAGGGCTTCTCCAACAGTGGCCGGCTTCGGGACCGCGACCTGCAACTGGTGGTGAACGGCCTCTGGGGGGCCGGGGCCGAGGCCGTGGCGATCAACGGCCAGCGGCTGACCGCGCTCTCCGCGATCCGGGCTGCGGGCGAGGCGGTGCTGGTGGACAACCGGCCGCTGGTGCCGCCGTACAACATCCAGGCGATCGGGGACGGGCCGAAGCTCCTCACCGCCTTCGAGAACGACATGGCCGGGCAGTACCTGCGGCTGCTCCAGGAGAAGTACGGCATCAAGTCGACGCTCTCCACACAGAAGAGCCTGACGCTGCCGGCGGCGGTGGGGGTGACGCTGCGGACCGCGCAGCCGGTGACGCCCGAGCCCACGGCGACGGCGACGCCGTCGGCCACGGCCACGCCGAGCGGAACGCGCTCCGCCGGCCCCGGAACCTCGGAGAGCCCGGGCGCGTCCGTCTCACCATCGGCCTCACCAACCGCTTCACCATCGGCGACCAGCGGTGGTGCGACCCCGAAGCGGCATCCGTCGACCGGATCCGCGAAGACCACGACAGGGACAGGAGCAGCCAGACCGTGATTGCCGTACTGGGTCTTGTGATCGGAGTGGTCGTCGGCCTCTTCGTCCAACCCGAGGTGCCGGACGCCGTCGTGCCTTACCTGCCGATCGCGGTGGTCGCGGCCCTGGACGCGGTCTTCGGCGGTGTCCGGGCGATGCTCGACGGGATCTTCAACGACAAGGTGTTCATCGTCTCGTTCCTGTCGAACGTGGTGGTCGCGGCGCTGATCGTGTTCCTGGGCGACCAGCTGGGCGTCGGCTCGCAGCTGTCCACGGGTGTGGTCGTCGTCCTCGGCATCCGCATCTTCTCCAACGCGGCCGCGATCCGGCGCCATGTCTTCCGTGCCTGAGTCGGGCCGCGAGGAGGCGGCGGAGAAGCGGGAGCCGAGGACCGTCGGGAGGACGGTCGAGGAGGCCGTCGAGGCGCCCGAGCCGGAGACGGGCCGGGAGTCCGGGCCGGACGGCTCTGCGGACCCGGACGGGGCCGCAGAGGAGGCCGGAGCGGCCGCCCCGGCTCCGGAAGCCGAGACCGGCGAGAGCGCCGTGGAGAACGAGGCCGAGGACGCGGCCGAGGACAAGTCTGACGCTAAGGCTGAGCTTGAGGCCGACTCGGCCCCGGAGCCGACGCTCCGGCTGGTGAAGGCGGTCCGGCCCGAACCGGAGCCGGAGCCGGAGCCCGAGGCAGCGGCCAAGCCCGAGCCCGTCGAGTCGGGGTCCGGCACAGGGCCCGTGCCGGAGCCCGAGCCCGAGCCGGTCGCAGCGGAGGCCGTCGAGCAGGCGCCCGCCGTGGACCGCAACGCCGGACGGCGGCGTCTGCAGGCGGCGCTGTGGCCGCCGCGGCTGTCGCGCGGGCAGTTGGTGGTGGCGCTGCTGCTGTTCTCGCTCGGCTTGGGGCTGGCGATCCAGGTGCGGTCGACCAACGACCACCACAGCCAGCTGCGCGGGGCCCGCCAGGAGGACCTGGTTCGGATCCTCGACGAACTGGACAGCCGTCAGCAGCGTCTCCAACAGGAGAAGGCGGAGCTGGAGCAGTCCCTGGCGAAGTTGGAGAACAGCTCCAACCAGGCCAAGGAGGCCCAGGAGCAGACCAGGAAGAAGGTGACGGAACTCGGCGTGCTCGCCGGTACCGTCAAGGCCACTGGTCCGGGCATCGTCCTCACGGTCGATGACCCCCAAGGGCAGGTGAAGGCAGATATGCTGCTGGACACCCTGCAGGAACTTCGAGCGGCGGGGGCGGAGGCGATTCAGATCAACGATGTGCGCGTGGTGGTCAACACCTACTTCACCGACCTGTCGGGCGGTGGGGTGCAGATCGACGGGAAGAAGGTCTCGCAGCCCTATCGGTTCACCGTCGTGGGGAACCCGCAGGACCTGACGCCCGCGCTGAACATCCCGGGTGGTGTCGTCCGCACGTTGGAGAGCCACCAGGCGCGGGCGACGATCACCCAGCAGCAGAAGGTGGTCGTGGACGCCCTCGTGGATCTGAAGACGCCGCAGTACGCCAAGCCGGCTTCGAAGTGACGAGGCGCCCGACGAACGGCCCGTCACGGGCCGGCGGCACCCGGTGCGGGGAGTCGCCGTCACGTGGGCGAGACTGGTTCGCACCAGTTCGCTCCGGAACAACAACCGCAGCATCAACTGTCGGAGTACCGCTCCAGCGGGCCCGAGCCGCAACCGGGCTCGCGGCCTGTCCGAGGTTCTCACCCTGCCCCGCGGGCGGGTCTGTCACACGCAAGGGGATTCGCCCGTGAGTTTCTTCTCGAAGTTGTTCGGTCGCAACAAGGGCCGTGACGCGGCCGCCGTGGAGGCGCCGACCGCGCGGCACCGTCGGCCTGAGGACGAGCCCGCCGTGCCGGGCATGCGACCCGCCCCCGAGGCCGCCCCGTACGCCGGACAGCAGCTGTTCCGGGACGGCGGCGCCCAGTACGCGGGGAATCCGGCGGGCTACGGCGCGTCGGTTGACCCCTCCGGCGACCCGCGCATAGGTTTCCCGTCGGGACCCTCAACCTCTGGTGGAGGGTTTGCTCCGGACCCGTACGCCGGGCACAACCCGTCGGGTGTGCCGCGCCAGGAGGCTGTGAACATGGCTGGCCCCTCTCCGTGCCCCAGGTGCGGCAACCAGAACCCGGCCGCGGCCCGGTTCTGCTCCAACTGCGGTGCGGCGCTGCGCGGCGGTCTGCTGCCGGAGGGGGCGGCGGAGACCACGTCGACCATCTCCATCTCCGGCCTGGAGTCGTACGACCCCACCACCACGACCGGCACCGGTACCACGCCGGCCCTGTCGGCCGAGGTGCTGTCGGCGATCGACGCGCTGCCGCCGGGCTCGGCCCTGCTGATCGTGCAGCGCGGTCCGAACTCGGGCAGCCGCTTCCTGCTGGACTCGGACGTCACCACGGCGGGGCGTCACCCGCAGGGTGACATCTTCCTGGACGACGTCACGGTCTCGCGCCGGCACGTGGAGTTCCGCCGCACCCCGGCCGGCTTCAGCGTCGCGGACGTGGGCAGCCTCAACGGCACCTACGTGAACCGGGAGCGGATCGACGAGGTGTCGCTGAACAACGGCGACGAGGTCCAGATCGGGAAGTACCGGCTGGTGTTCTTCGCCGGCCACAACCGGGGGTACTGAAACCAACGTCGGCAGGAGCCCGAGTGAATACGAATACCCCTTCCTCTTCTCTCGGGGCGGCCACCCCAGTCCCGTCCGGTCCGCAGGCGGACCGCGGCGGGCGCGGGGTGGTCGCGGGCCCCAGGCAACCGGTCCGTGCGGAGCGGCCCGCCGGGCGGCGGCGCGGCGGTGACGAACTGCTGAGCATCGGCGCGGTGCTGACCTTCCTGCGCGACGACTTCCCCGAGGTCACCATCTCCAAGATCCGCTTCCTGGAGGCGGAGGGGCTGGTCGAGCCGCAGCGCACGCCCTCGGGGTACCGCAAGTTCAGCCCGGCCGACGTCGAGCGGCTGGCCTACGTCCTGCGGATGCAGCGGGACCACTACCTGCCGCTGCGGGTGATCCGCGAACACCTGGACGCCATCGAGCGCGGCGAGAGCCCGCCGGCGCTGCCCTCCTCGGCCGACACCCGGCCCGGGCCGATGGAGGAGGCGGACCGCGAGCTGGTGGCCTCCGCCGACGTCCCGTCCGGGGTCCGGCTGGGGCGTGCCGAACTGCTCGCCGCGGCCGAGGCCGGGGAGCGGGAGCTGGCCGAGTGGGAGTCGTACGGGCTGGTCGCGCCCGGCCCGGACGGCGGGTACGACGGCGAGGCCCTGCAGGTGGCCCGGCTGGTCGCGGAGCTCGGCCGGTACGGCCTCGAGCCGCGGCACCTGAGAGCGATGAAGGCGGCGGCCGACCGCGAGATCACCCTGGTGGAGCAGGTGGTGGCGCCGCTGCGCCGGCACCGGAACCCGCAGACCAGGGCCCATGCCGAGGCCACCGCGCGGGAGCTCGCGACGCTGTCCGTACGACTGCACGCGGCAATGGTCCAGGCCGGACTGCGGACCCGCGGGTAGCCTCCCGGGCGGCCTCCGCATGCCGGGGGCACCGCGCTGACCAGCGGCGTCGGCTCTGCGCTTTCATATCCGGGACCGGAGCCATAGGGTTGCCTGTGTGAATGAGCTCGACGTCGTGGGTGTCCGAGTGGAGATGCCTTCCAACCAGCCGATCGTGCTGCTGCGGGAGGTCGGGGGAGATCGCTACCTGCCGATCTGGATCGGCCCCGGCGAGGCGACCGCGATCGCCTTCGCCCAGCAGGGCATGACGCCGGTGCGCCCGCTGACGCACGACCTCTTCAAGGACGTCCTGGAGGCGCTCGGCCAGCAGCTCACCGAGGTGCGGATCACCGATCTGCGGGAGGGCGTGTTCTACGCCGAGCTGGTGTTCGCCGGTGGGGTCGAGGTGAGCGCCCGGCCGTCCGACGCGATAGCGCTGGCGCTGCGGACCGGTACGCCGATCTACGGGAGCGAGGAGGTGCTCGCCGAGGCGGGCATCGCGATCCCGGACGAGCAGGAGGACGAGGTCGAGAAGTTCCGGGAGTTCCTCGACCAGGTGTCGCCCGAGGACTTCGGCGGCGGCGGCCCGCAGTAGCGGTTCTGCGAGTATTCGGCTCAGCGTTTTGCCAAAATTCGTCGACCTACCCACACTAGGGGCACGAAAAACCACTCTCCTGAGTGATGTGGATTGTCTGACCCGGCGTGGCGATCGTTGACGGGTCATAGGGGACTGCCTACCGTCAGGAGTGGCTGTCCGGGTGGCCGATGCCCGCAGTCGGGTTGCCCGCAGCACAAGTGGACGGAGGCAGGCATGAGCAGCACCGGCGATGACGCGGCCCTGGGAGGCCTGTGCGCCGTGCACGTGCCGCGCACCGCTCGTACCGTCACGGACATGGCCCGGGTGGGCAGGTTCCCGGCCGTGCAGCCGGGGCAGCCGGCCATCGAGCGGCTGGCCCCGACGTCCGAACTGATCGGCTTCCGCGGCCCGACGGCCTGTGCGGCGGCCGGCATCACCTACCGTCAGCTGGACTACTGGGCCCGCACCGGGTTGCTGGAGCCCAGCGTCCGGACGGCGTACCCGGCGGCCAGTCAGCGGCTCTACAGCTTCCGCGACGTCCTACTGCTCAAGATCGTGAAGCGGCTGCTCGACGCGGGGGTCTCGCTGCAGAACATCCGGGTGGCCGTCGCCCATCTGCAGGCCGCCGAGCAGGCCGACCTCGCCGGGATGACGCTGATGTGCGACGGCGCGACGGTGTACGAGTGCACCACGCCGCAGCAGGTGGTGGATCTGCTGAAGGGCGGTCAGGGGGTCTTCGGCATCGCGGTGGGAGCGGTCTGGCAGGAACTGGAGCGCACCCTCGGGCGGCTGCACGCGGAGCGTACGGACACCGGCGAGACCCTGGTCGGGCAGGACCCGGCCGACGAGCTGGCCCAGCGGCGCAACCGGGCGGTCTGAGCAACGAGTCGACGAGGCCGTGGGCCCGGACGGGGAACCGTTCGGACCCGCGGCCTCGTCGTGTTGCCTGGCGAAACGATCGAGGGAGGGCCTGTGGGGGTCGGCACCGGTATAGCGGGACTGCTGCGGCGCAGGGCCGGACTGCTGCGGACACGGCTGGGGCAGCGGAAGACCCAGCGCAGGGTGTTCCAGGTCGGGACGGTGCTCTGCTCGCTGGCGCTGGCACCGAGCGCCTGGGTGTGGCTCTCGGCGGGTGACCGGGTGGGCACGGTGGAGAGCGCTCCCTCCGCGCCGGTCGCGGTGGTCTTCGGCGCCGGACTCGACGAGGGCAAGCCCTCGCCGTACCTGGAGCACCGGCTGGTCGCGGCGGTGGACCTGTACCGGCAGGGCAAGGTGCAGGCGATCCTGGTGACCGGGGACAACGGGCGGATCGAGTACGACGAGCCCGACGCGATGTTCACGTACCTGACCGAGCACGGCGTGCCGGCCGAGCGGGTGGTCCGGGACTACGCGGGCTTCGACACCTGGGACTCCTGCACCCGGGCGCACCGGATCTTCGGCGTGGACCGGGC
The DNA here is from genome assembly GCF_044455625.1 of Kitasatospora sp. NPDC051164. Taxonomy (NCBI): domain Bacteria; kingdom Bacillati; phylum Actinomycetota; class Actinomycetes; order Kitasatosporales; family Streptomycetaceae; genus Kitasatospora; species Kitasatospora sp. NPDC051164. The sequence continues at coordinate 10,188 of NZ_JBITFB010000054.1, forward strand.
CGTGCTGGTCAGCCAGGACTTCCACGTCCGGCGGGCGCTGGCGCTGTGTGAGGCGGCGGGCATCCGCTCGTACGCCGTCGGGGTGCCGGAGCTGCACGACGAGACCTGGCTGTACGGCGGGGTGCGGGAGGTGGCCGGGGCGGGCAAGGCGGCGGTCAACGCCTGGCTGCGGCCGGACCCGGTGTTCCTCGGGCCCCAGGAGGACGGCATCCCGAAGGCGCTCGCGGACGCGGCGAAGAAGCAGCCGTAGGCGTCCGACCGCGCCGGGCGTCCGGCCGGGTTCGTACGCACTGTCGGACCCGTACGCGATGATCTGCGGGTGCGATCACTGCCGAGCATCATCCACCTCGACATGGACGCCTTCTTCGCGGCGGTGGAGCAGGCGGCCAAGCCGAGCCTGCGCGGCAAGCCGGTGGTCGTCGGCGGGCTGGGCGGTCGCGGGGTGGTGTCCACGGCCTCGTACGAGGCGCGGAAGTTCGGGGTGCACTCGGCGATGCCGATGGCGCAGGCGCGTCGGCTCTGCCCCAACGCGGCGTTCCTGTCGGGTCGTTTCGAGGCCTACCGGCAGGTCAGCGAGATCGTGATGGGCCTGCTGCGGGAACTGTCGCCGCTGGTGCAGCCGCTCAGCCTGGACGAGGCCTTCGTGGACCTGGAGGCCGGTCCGTACGGCCCGGTGCTGGCCGAGGCGGACCACGACACCGGCGAGCGGCTGGTGCTCGCGCTGGCGGAAGACCTGCGGTCGGACATCCAGCGGCTCACCGGGCTGACCGGCTCGGTGGGGGCGGCCGGGTCCAAACTGATGGCCAAGATCGCCTCCGAGCAGGCCAAGCCGGACGGCCTGGTGCTGATCGAACCCGGGCATGAACGGGCGGTGCTCGGGCCGATGCCCGTACGGGCGCTGCCCGGGATCGGGCCGGCCACCGAGCAGGTGCTGCGGCGGGCCGGGCTGAGCACGGTGGCCGACCTCGCGGAGGCGGGCGAGGCGGAGCTGGTCCAACTGCTCGGGCGCGCGCACGGGGCCGGGATCCACCACATGTCGATAGGGCTGGACGAGCGGCCGGTGGTGGCCGACCAGGACGCCAAGTCCGTCTCGGTGGAGGACACCTACGAGGTGGACCTGGCCGACCGGGACCGGGTGCTGCGCGAGGTGGAGGCGCTGGCCGCCCGGTGCGTGCGGCGGCTGCGGGCGGCCGGGCGCTCGGGGCGGACGGTGGTGCTCAAGGTCCGGCGGTTCGACTTCTCGACGCTGACCCGCTCGGAAACGCTCGGCGGGCCCACGGACGACGAGGCGGTGATCACCGCGACCGCGCGCCGGCTGGCCGAGCAAGTGGACATCACGGGCGGGGTCAGGCTGCTCGGCGTGGGCGTCGCCCAACTCGCCGACTACACCCAGGAGGACCTGTTCGCGCAGGCCCTGCGCGAGGAGGCGGCGGAACACGCGGAGGCGGCGGCCGAGACCGAGGAGGCCGAGGAGGAGCCGGAGGCCGTCGTGATGCGGCGGTGGATGCCCGGACAGGACGTCCGGCACGCGGAGTTCGGGCCGGGCTGGGTGCAGGGCAGCGGCGTCGGGAGGGTCACCGTGCGGTTCGAGACGCCGTGGAGCGAGCCGGGGCGGGTGCGGACCTTCGCGGTGGACGACCCGGCGCTCGAGCCGACCCGGCCGCTGCCGCTGCGCCGGGGCGAGGACACCGAACCGGACCCGGACGGCGGGGCAGCCGAGCGGGACTGAGACACGAAAACGGCCCCACCCGGTGGGGGAGTACCGGGTGGGGCCGCATCACCGTGCCGGACCCCGTGCGTTCGTGATGCCCTCGCGACGTACGGAGACCGGGGCCCCGCGCCCTGTCCCTGAGCGCGGGGGCCGGACGCCTCGTCAGGCGTCGGTCTTCACCAGCTTGTCGCTGGAGTCCTGCTGGGCCGAGTCGCCGACGACGGTCAGCGGAGCGGCCGACTTGACGGTGCGGATCAGGAACGGGACGACACCGGCGATGATGCAGACCACGGCCGCGGTCCAGAACGCGTGCTTGTACGCGTCCAGGGTGGGCAGCAGCAGCGGGATCTGCGGCGGCAGCTTCATGACGTCGCCGGTCAGGATGGCGGCCATGACGGCGGTGCCGATCGCGCCACCGACGGTGCGCAGCACCGAGTTCATGCCGTTGGCGATGCCGCTCTGCTCGGCCGGGACGGCACCGTTGATGTAGGCCGGCATCGCGGCGAACGCGAGGCCGACGCCGAGGCCGAAGATCGCCGAGGCAGTGTAGATGTCGCCCTCGTGGCTGTGCCGCAGGGCCAGGTAGGCCATCGCGATGGCGCCGAGGACGCCACCGAGGACCAGCGGCATGCGCGGGCCGCGGCGGGCGATCAGCAGCGCGCCGAGCGGGGCGGCCACCATGGAGCCGATCGCGGACGGCAGCAGCATGACACCGGCGTGCAGGACGGTGGCGGTGAAGCCGTAGTGGGTCAGCTTCTCCGGGGTCTGGGCGAAGTTGCTGATGACCATGAAGGAGCCGTACATGCCGAAGCCGATGAGCAGGCCCGCCAGGTTGGTGAAGGCCACGGCCGGACGGGACATCATCTTCATGTCGACCAGCGGGTGCGCGACCTTGGTCTCGATGATGCCCCAGACCAGGGCGACGACGGCGGCGACGGCGAACAGGCCGAGGGTCTTGGTGGAGGTCCAGCCCCAGTGGTTGCCCTGGCTGACCGCGACCAGCAGCGCGGAGAGCCAGCCGGCCAGGGTGATCGCGCCGAGCGGGTCGGCGCCGCCCTCCTTGTCGGTGACCGGGTCGGACGGGACCCGGAAGGCGACCAGGGCGACCGCGATCAGGCCGAAGACCAGGCCCATCCAGAAGATCGACTTGTAGCTCCAGTGCTCCAGCAGGAGACCGGTGGCGACCAGGCCGAGGCCGGAGCCGACGCCCATCGAGGCGCTGATGGCGGCGACGCCGCCGGTCACCTTCTGCTTGGGCAGCTCGTCGCGGACGATGCTGATCGCCAGCGGCATGACGCCACCGCCGGCGCCCTGCAGGACGCGGGCGACGACCAGCCAGGTGAACGAGTGGGTGCTGACCGCCAGTGCCGAACCGGCGACCAGGCCCGCCAGCGAGATCAGCAGCATCGGCTTACGGCCCCGGAGGTCGCCGAAGCGGCCCAGGAGGGGAGTCAGCACGGCGGCGGAGAGCAGGTTGGCGGTCATCAGCCAGGTGACGCTGGAGGCCGAGACGCTCAGTTCCTTGGCCAGCGAGGGCAGGATCGGGACGACTGCGGTCTGCACCACACTGAACGACAGCATCGCCAGGATGAGGGCCGGCAGGACCCGGGCGCTGCTCTGCTTCTCGGCCGCGATGGTGGGCTGGGGTGCCTCACTCACGGTTGCTTCCTCCCGTACATAGTGAATGAACTGAAGTAACCATGCAGGGAGATACTTCAGAGTGTCAAATATCGAGCGGTTAAGCTTTGGCAAAGGGGAAGGCCCCGACCTCGGATGGTCGGGGCCCTGCTGGGGATCGCGGGTCAGACGAGCGGGCGCATCGCGGTGGCGCGGGAGGCATCGGGGGTCGGGGTGACGGCGTCCTGGGGCGTGGTGGGGTCGTGGACCTCGACGTGTTCGCGGCGGAGTTCTTCCCGGACCACCTCCTCGTCGGTGTAGCGCTCGACGACCAGGCGGACGCGCTCGATGGGGGCGAGGTACTTGCGGACCGCCGGGCGCTCCTCACGGAGAGTGACTTCCTCGACGGCCTCGGCGATCTCCTTCTCGGTGAGGACGGCGCGCTCGGCCTCGCCGACCGGGATCCGCTCGACCCGGATGCGCTCGCGGACCACCGGGACGCGGCGCTCGACCTGCTCGGTCGTCACGTACTTGCGCAGCTTCGCGGTGCCCACGTTGTGCCACTCGGTGGTGACCTCCAGGCGCTCCTCGCGGCAAGTGATCTCGATCGGGTTGCCGGGAGCGGAGGAGTCGGCCCCCGAGCCGCGTGCGTGGGTGGTCGCCGCCGGCATCGGGTGCAGCTTGGGTTCCGTGATGGGTGCCGAGGAAGCCGTGGCGGGAGCAGGGGTGCTGAGGGTCCGCATGTTGGTCTCCATGGCGGTTACGGCGGTGGTCGCGCTGGTGCTGTCGGGCTCGGGAGAGTGGAAGGCGTGCGGCTTGGCGGCGACCGCGGCGGCGGCGGGGGTGGCGCCGAAGTCGAGGTCGGACTGCGCGGCGTGGCCGCCGTCCTCGCCGCCCGGGTGGTCCTCCGCTCGGGTGTCGAGGCCGTAGTAGCGGTAGAGCTGGAGCTCCTGGGAGGGGGACAGGTGCTGGCCCACGCCGAAGTCGGGGGACTCCTTGACCAGCGACTTGTCGTACGGCACCCGGAGCTCGTCGCCGGAGAACTCGCTCGTGGTGAGCGGGACGAAGGCGTCCCGGCCGAAGATGCCGGTCCGGACGGCGGCCCACTCGGGCTGGCCGGTGGCGTCGTCCAGGTACACCTCGTCGACCGTGCCGATCTTGTCTCCGTTGCGGTCGACCGCCTTGTGGCCGATGAGGTCCCGGGGGTCGATGTCGGTCTGCACGCTTTCCTCCAGTGCGCTGAGCCTGCGGAACTCCCACAGGAAGTCGGCCGGAGTACCCGTGCCGTCCGCCACTTCACACCAAATGCCATGAATCGGACGGACGCGACCGGGGTGCGCCGGACGGGCTGCGGGCTGAGCCGTCCGGGGGACGCGCGTAGACCCGGGGTGACCCGAAGCACCCGTGATCCGACGGCCTCCCGCTGGTACCCTGGGCGGCGACCGCAGAGCCCGCTCGGGAGAGTCTCCGACCGCGAAAAGCGCTGGTCGGGGCGCCGAAGGAGCAACTCCTCCCCGGAATCTCTCAGGCATCCGTACCGTGTGGGGTAGGTCACTCTGGAAAGCAGGGCAGGAGTCTCGGCACAGAAGCCGGCGACCACCACCCTCACCGACGGTGCAAGCCGACGGAGCGCCCACAGCGCACCGTGCGGGCGAAGCTCTCAGGTCCCGATGACAGAGGGGGAGGCCTGTCGGGTCCGCCCGCCATGGCTCATTCGCTGTCCGCAGCGGGGAAGGCCGGTCGGCGCGCGTACCCCCGCCGGTCCGTGACCAGGAGGCCTCGACCACCATGAACGCCCAGCCGAACGCGGGACGCCCCACCAGCGCCTCGACCCTCACCGAGCTTGAGCTGGCCAGCCCCTTCGAGAACCGCCACATCGGCCCCGACGCCGCCGCGCAGGAGAAGATGCTGGCGTCCGTCGGCTACGGCTCGCTGGACGAGCTCGCCGCCACCGCCGTGCCCGAGGCGATCCGCTCCATCACCGCCCTGGACCTGCCCGCCGGCCGGACCGAGGCCCAGGTCCTCGCCGAGCTGCGCGAGCTGGCCGGCCACAACCGGGTGCTCCAGCCGATGATCGGCCTGGGCTACTACGGCACCTTCACCCCGCCGGTGATCCTGCGCAACGTCATGGAGAACCCGGCCTGGTACACCGCCTACACCCCGTACCAGCCGGAGATCTCGCAGGGCCGCCTGGAGGCGCTGCTCAACTTCCAGACCGTGGTCTCCGACCTGACCGGCCTGCCGACCTCCGGCTCCTCGCTGCTGGACGAGGGCACCGCGGCCGCCGAGGCGATGGCACTGGCCCGCCGCGTCACCAAGGTCAAGGGCGGCGTCTTCCTGGTCGACGCCGAGACCCTGCCGCAGACCATCGCGGTGATCGAGACCCGCGCGGTGCCGACCGGTGTCGAGGTCGTCGTCGCCGACCTGTCCGAGGGCATCCCGGCCGAGATCGCCGAGCGCGGTGTCTTCGGCGTGCTGCTGCAGTACCCGGGCGCCACCGGTGTGGTCCGGGACCTCGCCCCGGTGATCGAGCAGGCGCACGGCCTGGGCGCGATCGTCGCCGTCGCCGCCGACCTGCTGGCGCTGACCCTGCTCAAGTCCCCCGGCTCGCTGGGCGCCGACATCGCCTGCGGCACCTCGCAGCGCTTCGGCGTGCCGATGGGCTTCGGAGGCCCGCACGCCGGCTACCTCTCGGTGCGCGCCGAGTACGCCCGCTCGCTGCCCGGCCGCCTGGTCGGCGTGTCCGTCGACTCCGACGGCAACCGCGCCTACCGCCTCGCGCTGCAGACCCGCGAGCAGCACATCCGCCGCGAGAAGGCCACCAGCAACATCTGCACCGCCCAGGTGCTGCTCGCTGTGATGGCCTCCATGTACGCCGTCTACCACGGCCCGGACGGCCTGGCCGACATCGCCCGCCGCACCCACCGCTACGCCGCCGCCCTCGCCGAGGGCCTGCGGGCCGGCGGCGTCGAGCTGCTGCACGGCGAGTTCTTCGACACCGTCACCGCCGTCGTCCCGGGCCGCGCCGCCGAGATCGCCGCCGCCGCCCGCGCCAACGGCATCAACGTCCACCAGGACGGCGCGGACCGGATCTCCGTCTCCGCCGACGAGACCACCACCCGCGAGCACCTGGCCGGTGTCTGGGCCGCGTTCGGCGTCGAGGCGGTCGAGGTGGCCGAGGGCGCCGAGGCGCTCCCGGCCGCGCTCCTGCGCGACGACGAGTACCTGACCCACCCGGTCTTCCACAGCCACCGCTCGGAGACCGCCATGCTGCGCTACCTGCGCCGCCTGTCGGACCGGGACTACGCGCTGGACCGGGGCATGATCCCGCTGGGCTCCTGCACCATGAAGCTCAACGCGACCACCGAGATGGAGGCCGTGACCTGGCCGGAGTTCGGCCAGCTCCACCCCTTCGCGCCGATCGACCAGGCCCAGGGCTACCTGACCCTGATCCGCCAGCTGGAGCAGCAGCTGGTCGAGGTGACCGGCTACGACGCCGTGTCGATCCAGCCGAACGCGGGCTCGCAGGGCGAGCTGGCCGGCCTGCTGGCCGTCCGCGCCTACCACCACGGCAACGGCGACACCCAGCGCGACGTCTGCCTGATCCCGTCCTCCGCGCACGGCACCAACGCGGCCTCCGCGGTGATGGCCGGCATGCGCGTGGTCGTGGTGAAGACCCTGGTCGACGGCGACGTGGACGTCGAGGACCTGAAGGCCAAGATCGAGCAGCACCGCGACAACCTGTCGGTGCTGATGGTCACCTACCCGTCGACCCACGGCGTGTACGAGACCCAGATCACCGAGATCTGCGCGATGGTGCACGAGGCCGGCGGCCAGGTGTACGTGGACGGCGCCAACCTGAACGCCCTGGTCGGCCTCGCCAAGCCGGGCAAGTTCGGCGCGGACGTCTCGCACCTGAACCTGCACAAGACCTTCTGCATCCCGCACGGCGGCGGCGGCCCGGGCGTCGGCCCGGTCGCGGTGCGTGCCCACCTGGCGCCGTACCTGCCGAACCACCCGCTGCAGTCGGAGGCCGGCCCGGCCACCGGTGTCGGCCCGATCTCGGCCGCGCCGTGGGGCTCGGCGGCGATCCTGCCGATCTCCTGGGCGTACGTCCGGCTGATGGGCGGCGAGGGCCTCAAGCGCGCGACGCAGGTCGCGGTGCTGAACGCCAACTACATCGCCAAGCGCCTCGCGCCGCACTTCCCGGTGCTCTACACCGGCCCGGGCGGGCTGGTCGCGCACGAGTGCATCATCGATCTGCGCCCGCTGACCAAGGAGACGGGCGTGACGGTGGACGACATCGCCAAGCGCCTGATCGACTACGGCTTCCACGCGCCGACGATGTCCTTCCCGGTGGCCGGCACGCTGATGATCGAGCCGACCGAGTCCGAGGACCTGCACGAGATCGACCGGTTCTGCGACGCGATGATCGAGATCCGGGCCGAGATCGACAAGGTCGGCTCGGGCGAGTGGGCCGCCGACGACAACCCGCTGCGCAACGCCCCGCACACCGCCGCCGAGCTGGCCGGCGACTGGGCGCACGGCTACTCGCGGCAGGACGCGGTCTTCCCGGCGGGCGTGAACCCGGCGGACAAGTACTGGCCGCCGGTGAGCCGGATCGACGGCGCGTACGGCGACCGCAACCTGGTCTGCTCCTGCCCGCCGCTGGACGAGTACGGCGTCTGACGGAGCCGGGCGCCACGGCGTCCGGACGAGCGGCAGGGCCCCGGCGGAACTCTCCGCCGGGGCCCTGCCCGTACTGCCTCGAGTCGGTGTCCGGGCCGGCCGTACGGTCGGGACCGCGGTGCGGTCGCGCCCGGCGTACGGCCGGGGACCGGGTGGTCAGGCCGCGTGGGCGACGGGTCGGCGCGGCGCGATCACCCGGCCGTCCGGCAGCAGCTCTCCGGTGTCCTCGAACAGGACGACGCCGTTGCAGAGCAGGCTCCAGCCCTGCTCCGGGTGGCAGGCCACCGACACGGCCGCTTCGCGGTCCTCGGACTCGGCCGATGGGCACTCAGGACGGTGCTGGCACATACGCGTACCCTCGCTTCGCTCTGCGATCCTCCCCGTGGTGCGGTCGCCGGAGGTCGTGCCGTCCGGAGGCCGCCGCGGTAGTCGGATCCTGTCCGCACGCCGACCAGGTGTTGACCGGCGCTCAAGTGGGTAGGACAGGTGGTCCTTCCACGCTGGTTCCCAGTGTCGGCATCCGCGGACGTGCGCGCAGCGATTTCGTGACATGCGCCACAACTCCCGGGCAGAGATCACCCGTTCAGGTGGGGGCAGGGGGAAATCGCGCACCGGTGGGTCAGGCGGCGGATGGCCCGATCAGGCCATGGGGGATGGCCCGTTCAGGTGGTCGCCGTTCGGGTGACGCACCCGGGCCCCTTTGCGCGGCACGACGGAGGGCCGCCGGGCGGTGGTCCGGCGGCCCGTGCGGATACGGGTGGTTCAGGAGGAGCCGAGGAGCAGCGGCCTGGCGAGCGGGGCCCGGGCGAGCAGCGGCAGCAGTTCGGCGGCCGGGTAGGCGCGGTGGGCGGTGACGCCGAGCGGGGCCGGGGCGAGCGGGATCAGCAGGTCGGCGGCCGGGCCGGTGTCGGGGCTGTGCAGCCACAGCGCCGTCGCGTACTGGCCTGGGAAGGTCAGCAGTCTGGGCTGTTGGCGGATCCGGGAGTTCTGGGCGAGCTGCCAGGCCTCGCGCAGCGCCCGGACCGTCGAGTCGAGGTAGGGGCCGGCGGTGAAGTGGGAGAAGGTGTGGCCCTCGACGGCCTGCACCACCTCGGCGGCGGCGGCCACGTCGGCGCCGTCCTTGATCAGGAAGCGCCACCCGGTGCGGCGGGCGGCGGGGAGATCGGGGTGCGGGCCGTGCAGGACATGGACCGCGAGCGGATGGGCGGGGATCAGGGGGCCGGCCGGATGGCGCAGTGCTGCGGCGGCGGGCTGGCGCAGCGCGGTCTCCGAGTCGAGTGCGCCCAGGACGGCGCGCAGGGCGCTCGGCGGGGGCTGGGGGGTCTGCAGAGTCATGGCGGGGTCCGCCTCTCCAGGTGAGATCGGCGTGCGAGTGCGGCATACCGGCATGGCGTGGCGCGTCATCGGTGACGGGAGCCGGGCCGTGTCCGGTTGTGCAGGATCGCGGTGCCGGCGCGGTCGCCGCCGTCGACGAGGGCTTCGCGGTGGGAGCGGACCGGCCGGAGCGCTGTGCGAATTTTCATCGAACAGATGCGCAGGGTGATCTGTTTATCACAGGCGGTGGCGCCGAGCAAGTCTGCAGATAGTCTGAATTACCGTCAGTTTCCTTGCATTGCAAGCCAGTACAAGCATTCGGGTATCGATCTTCGAGGTGGGCATGATGCTTGCACGGTCGGTCGGCCGGGTGGCTCAACGGGGTGTCTCAGGAGGAGGGGACCGTGGGCGAGAAGGTCGTGGCGACTCGGGCGGATCTGGCGGACCGACAGCTCTACCGGCGAAAGCTCCAGGCCTGTCAGGAGGCGCTGGGGCGGATGCTGCGGGAGGACCGTTTCGACCGGCCGCGGGCGGTGATGGGGCTGGAGATCGAGCTCAACCTGGCCGACGAGCAGGGCCTGCCGGCCATGAACAACGCCCAGGTGCTCAGCGAGATCGGCTCCAGCGACTTCCAGACCGAGCTGGGCAAGTTCAACATCGAGGTCAACATCACGCCGCACCGGCTCTGCGGGCACGTCTTCGAGGAACTGCGAGAGGAGCTCGACATCGGGCTGCGCTACGCCGACCGACGGGCCGCCGAAGCGGGCGCCCGGATCGTCATGGTGGGCATTCTGCCGACCCTCGAGCACGCCCACACCGGCCTCGACGCGATGAGCCACAACCAGCGGTACACCCTGCTCAGCGACCAGATACTGGCCGCGCGCGGGGAGGAGATCGCGCTCGACATCGAGGGCGTCGAGCACCTCCAGCTGGAGTCCATCACCATGGTCGCCGAGGCCGCCGCGACCTCGCTGCAATTGCACCTCCAGGTGACCCCCGAGCGCTTCTCCTCGGTGTGGAACGCCGCCCAGGCGCTCTGCGGGCCACAGCTCGCGCTGGGCGCGAACTCCCCCTTCCTGTTCGGGCGGGAGCTGTGGCGGGAGACCCGTCCGGTGCTCTTCCAGCAGGCCTGCGACACCCGTTCGGCCGAGCTCAAGGCGCAAGGCGTGCGCCCGATCACCTGGTTCGGCGAGCGCTGGGTGGACTCGGCGTACGACCTCTTCGAGGAGAACCTGCGCTACTTCCCCGCCCTGCTGCCGATCTGCGACGACGAGGACCCGCTGAAGGTCCTGGCCACCGGCGGCGCGCCCAAGCTCGCCGAGATGCGGCTGCACAACGGCACCATCTACCGCTGGAACCGGCCGATCTACGATGTCTCGGGCGGGGTGGCGCACCTGCGGGTGGAGAACCGGGCGCTGCCGGCCGGGCCGACGGTGGCCGACACACTGGCCAACGCCGCCTTCTACTACGGGCTGGTGCGGGTGCTCGCCGAGCAGCCCCGGCCGGTCTGGACCCGGCTGCCGTTCGAGCGGGCGGACGAGAACTTCCGTCAGGGCGCCCGGTACGGCATCGACGCGGTGTTCCAGTGGCCGCGCCCCGGACGGGCCGGACGCGGCGGCGGGCTGCAGACGGTGTCCGCCGTCGACCTGGTGCTCGGCGAGTTGCTGCCGATGGCCTACCAGGGCCTCGACGAGTGGGGCGTGGAGCCCGCCGACCGGGACCGCTACCTGGGCATCATCGAGCAGCGCTGCCTGCGCCGCACCAACGGCGCGGCCTGGCAGAGCGCGACCTTCCACCGGCTGCGCGAGCAGTACGGGATGGACCGGCCGGCGGCGCTCGCGGCGATGACCCGGCGCTACGCCGAGCACATGCGCGGCGGGGAGCCGGTGCACACCTGGCCGGTGGGTTAGCCCGGTACGCACGTGGCCGGTGGGTCGGCCGGTGTGTACCCCGGTCGGCCGGTACGCACCTGGCCGGCCGGCTGACCGGGCCGCTGTGTCAGGATGATCGCTCCGGCGGTCGGCCGACGGCCGGAGCGACCGCCCGTCCGCTGGAGCCCCCGTGACCACCGTCCCGACCGCGCCGGAGACCGAGCAGCCCACCCGCCGGCTGCTCGGGGTGGAGCTGCTGATCGTCCTCGGCCTCTCGCTCGGGGCCAGCGGGATCAGCGCGCTGATCAGCTTCGCCGGATCGCTCACCGAACCGATCAAGCTCGGCCAGCAGGTCGCCACGCTGAACGGCTCGCGGGCGCCCGGGCGGCCCTGGCTGGACCTGGTGTGGCAGCTGTACTACATCGGGCGCGGCCTGATGCCGGTGGTACTGGTCGGCTACCTGCTGGTGCGCGAGGGCGCCGCGCTGCGGGTGCTGGGCTTCGACCTCGGGCAGAAGCTGCGCGACCTCGGCCGGGGCGCGGCCGTCGCGGCGGCGATCGGCGGGTCGGGGCTGGCGCTGTACCTGGCCTCGCAGGCGGCCGGGTACAACCTGACGGTCGCGCCCTCGGGGCTGCCGGACGTCTGGTGGCGGGTGCCGGTGTTGGTGCTGTCGGCCTGGCAGAACGCCATCCTCGAGGAGGTCGTCGTCCTCGGCTACCTGCTGCGCCGGGTCCGGCAGTTGGGGTGGTCCTGGCCGGCGGCGGTGGTGGCGAGCTCGGTGCTGCGCGGCTCGTACCACCTGTACCAGGGGGTCGGCGGGCTGATCGGCAACATGGTGATGGGGGCGGTGTTCTGCCTGCTGTACCGCCGCTGGGGGCGGGTGATGCCGCTGGTGGTGGCGCACGCGCTGATCGACACGGTGGCCTTCGTCGGGTACGCGCTGCTCGCGGGGCACGTCAGCTGGCTGCCGACCCCCTGAGCGCCTTGGTGGGGAGAGCCTGGCCGCGCGGCGGTCGGGCGAGCAGCCGGTCGACGTGCCGGCGCTCCAGGCCCTGGCCGGGGTCGATCGGCAGCAGCAGGCGATCGCGGCGCCAGAGCGATTTGCGGACCAGCCGGGAGGGGATGACGTCGTCCACCCAGGCGAACGGGCGGCCTCCGGCGTAGCGCAGCAGCGGGGCCCACTTGGCGGCGGAGAACAGCTCCATCAGCGGGACGTGCGGGTCGTCGGGCTGCGGGACGTAGCCGCTGAGGCGGACCACCGGGAGCGGGTCCAGGCCGATCGCCGGGGCGATGTGGGTGTTGGCGTGCTCCTCCCAGGTGGTGGCCCAGACCAGTTCGTACGTCCCGGCGAGCTCGCGCAGCCAGTCGCCGTGCCGGGCGGACAGCAGGACGGCGTAGCCGAGCAGGGTGTGGGTCTCGAATCCGGCGTCCGGATGCGGGCAGACCGGGTTCAGGACGCCGTCGACGTCCAGGAACAGCAGTGGCTTCGGCACCGGTGGCCCCCCAGAGCGGTCGTGATTCCTACCTGTCCGGACATACCACCTGTCCCGTTGGTTGCCCACCGGTGGGCGCACGAGGGGCGCACGGGGCGCTCACGACGTGGGCACGGGCTCGGTGGCGTGCACCGGTGCGTCGGTGGTGCTCCGGCGGCTCAGCCGGCGCACCTGCGGCTCCAGCAGGACCGCCGCGCTGAGCACCAGGCAGGCGACGGCGCAGGTCCAGAGCGCGCCACCCAGGCCGAGCGCCACGGCGGCCGGGCCGGCCAGCGCGGTGCCGACCGGGGCGAGCGAGTAGGAGCCGAGCTCGTCGTACGCGGAGACCCGGGAGAACATCTCGGCTGGGATCTCCTGGCGGAGCGCGACCATCCAGTTGACGCCGAAGACGGTGACGCCGACGCCGGAGAGGAACATCGCGGCGATCAGCAGCGGCAGCGGTGCGGCGGCGGCGAGGGCCAGCGCGGGCACGCCGAACAGGAACACCCCCCAGTTGCCGACCAGCAGGATCCGGCGGGGCCGCCAGCGCGCCATCAGCAGGCCGGTGGCCACCAGGCCGACGCCGTAGGCGGACATCGCCAGGCCCCAGGCGCCGGCGCCGCCGAGCCGCTCCTTGGCGATGGCCGGCCCGTACACCGACTCGACCGCGCCGATGCAGGCGACCAGGACGGAGAACTGGAGCACGATCACCCAGAGCCAGCGGCGGGAGGCGAACTCCCGCCAGCCCTCCCGCAGGTCGCGCAGCATGCTGGCGCCCGAGGGGGCGGGGGCCTGCTCCGGCTCCAGGAAGAAGCGCAGCGCGGCGGCGATCAGGAAGCAGAGGGCGTCCAGGGCGAGCACCCAGCCGGGGCCGACCACGGCGGTGAGTGCTCCGCCGAGGGCGGCGCCGCCGATCTGGGAGGCGTTCTGGCCCATCCGGAAGACCGAGAAGGCGCGGGCCGCCTGCTCCTGGGGGACGGCCTGCATGATCATGCCGCCGGAGGCGGGGGAGTAGAGCGCGTAGCCGGCGCCGCCGGCGGCGGAGAGCACCAGCAGCTGCCAGAGTCGGGCGTTCCCGGCCAGGACCAGCGCGGCCAGTACGGCCTGGGAGGCGCGGCTGAACAGGTTGGCGGCGACCATGATCCGGTGGCGCGGCAGGCGGTCGGCGAGGGCGCCGCCGAGCACCAGGAGCAGCACCGTGGGCAGCAGGCGGGCGGCGGTGACGTAGCCGACCTCGGTGGTGGTGCCGCCGTTGCCGAGGACGGCGAAGGCGGTGGCGATGGGGGCGCCGGCATTGCCCAGGCCGCTGACCACGGTGGCGGCGGTCTGGATGCGGAAGTTGCGGCTGGCCCAGGCGAAGCGGCGGGGGCGCGGGGGTGGGGTGGGCACCTGGCGACTATGGCCGGGGTTCGTACAGGTGTCCATCGGGTTTGCGCACCTGCCGGGCCGACTCGGTGAGTCGATGCCGGGTCGAGTCCGCCAGCCGGTGTCGAGCCGATCCCGGCAGCGGGGCCGGGCCGGCCCCGTCAGCCGAGGTGGCCCCGGAGGAAGGTGAGGGTGCGGCGCCAGGCGATCCGGGCCTGCAGGGGGTCGTAGGTGCCGAGGAGGTTCTCGTCGTTCATGAAGGCGTGCCCGGCCGGGTAGAAGTGGATCTCGGGGCGGACGTCGGTGGCCTCGCCGATCCGGATCGCGGCCTCGTCCACGGCGGTCATCGGGATCGAGCCGTCCAGCTCGCCGAAGTGGCCGAGGACGTGGGCGGTGAGGCCGCGGTAGTCGAAGTCCGGGTCGGGCGGGAGGCCGTAGAAGGGCGCCACGGCGGCCACCTTGTCGCCGGCCCGGGCGGCCAGCAGCAGGGCGAAGCCGCCGCCCATGCAGAAGCCGACCACGCCGACGGCGTCGCCGACCACGCCGTCCAGCGAGAGCAGGTGGTCGACGGCCCCGGAGAGGTCCTCGACGGCCCGCTCGACCGGGAGTTCGCGTTTGAACCGGGCCGCCTCGGTGCGGTCGTGGGTGGTCGCACCGCCGAACAGGTCGGGGGCGAGGACGGTGAAGCCCTCGGCGGCGAAGCGGTCGGCCATGGTGGCGACGTGCGTGGTGAGCCCCCACCACTCCTGCACCACCACCAGGCCGGGCCCGGCGCCCTGCGGCGGACGGGCCAGGTACCCGTGCGCGGTACGGCCGTTGCTCGGGAAGGTGACGTTCTGCCGGGAGCCGCGCTGGTCGGGCATGGCTTCCTCTCGGTGGGTCGGGCCGCGTGCGGCGGGGTGCGGTGGGGGGCGGGGTCAGCCCATCTCCTCCAGGGCGCGGCCCTTGGTCTCCTTGATGCAGAAGACCACGAACGGGATGGACAGCAGCGCGAAGGCCGCGTAAATGGCGTACGTCGCCGAGAGATTCCAGTCGGCGAGGTCGGGGAAGCTGACGGTGATCGCCCAGTTGGCGATCCACTGGGCCGACGCGGCGACGGAGAGGGCGAGCGCGCGGATCCGGTTGGGGAACATCTCACCGAGCAGGACCCAGACCACGACGCCCCAGGAGAAGGCGAAGCACAGCACGAAGACGTGCGCGGCGATCAGGGCGGCGGTGGCGTGGGTGTTGTCCAGGGTGGCCGTGTCGCCGGTGCCGTGCCGGAAGGAGAACGCCCAGGAGGCGGTGGAGAGCGCGGCCGCCATGCCGATCGAGCCGGCCAGGGCGAGCGGTTTGCGGCCGATCCGGTCCACCAGGGCCATCGCGATCACCGTGCCGATCACGTTGATGATCGAGGTGGAGAGGCTGATCAGAAGCGAGTTGGACTCGTTGATGCCGACCGACTGCCAGAGCAGGGACGAGTAGTAGAAGATCACGTTGATGCCGACGAACTGCTGGAACACCGAGGCGCCGATGCCGACCCAGACGATCGGCAGCAGGCCGAAGCGGCCGCCGAGCAGGTCCTTCATCCGGGGCTTGTGGGCGGACTCCAGCACCGCGCGGATCTCCGTCACCCGGGCGTCCAGGTCCACGCCCTCGCCCTCGACCTCGACCAGCACCTTGCGGGCCTGCGCCTCGCGGTGGTCGGCGATCAGGAAGCGTGGCGACTCCGGGATGGCGAGCGCCATCAGCCCGTACACCAGGGCCGGGATCGCCTCGACGCCGAGCATCCACTGCCAGGCCTGGATGCCGCCGAGGTGGTTGGTGGACTCGCCGCCGGCGGCCTGGTTGAGCGCCCAGTTGGCCAGCTGGGAGACGGTGATGCCGAGCACGATCGCCATCTGCTGGAAGGAGGCGAGCCGACCGCGGTAGGCGGTCGGCGCGACCTCGGCGATGTAGGTGGGCGCGATCACCGAGGCGATGCCGATCGCGATGCCGCCGATCACGCGCCAGGTGGCGAGGGTCTCGATGTTCGGCGGGAACATCGAGCCGATGCCGCTGGCCGCGAACAGCGCGGCGGCCAGCAGCATCGTGCGCACCCGGCCGAAGTTGTCGGCGAGCCGGCCGGCGATCACCGCGCCGGCCGCCGAGCCCAGCAGCGCGATGGCGACCACGAAGGCGGTGGTGCCGTGGCCCACCGCGAAGTGTTTCTGGATGCCCGTCACCGCACCGTTGATCACCGCGCTGTCGTAGCCGAACAGGAAGCCGCCCATGGCCGCCGCCGCAGAGATGAACACCACGTGGCCGAGATGGGCCTCGCCGGCCGCCCGTTGGCCGTTGACTGTGGACACGCGCGCTCCCCGGGGTGGACGGGCCCGCTCTGACGCGGAGTGGGCAGGGCTCGTCTCACATTCGAGCAGCGGCGGGGCCGACCTGCCCGTGTTCAGGGCCGATCGGGTGACGCGGGGTCAGTCGGCGGCGCGCGGTGTGGTGGTGCGCCCCCGGGAGGTGGCCGGTTGGGTGGCGCGCCGCTCGTGGCGGCGGAGCAGCTGGGTACGGGCGGCGGCGTACTGGTCGCGGCCGCGCCCGCCGCCGCCCGCGCGCTCGGCGAGGCGGTCGGCCATCGCGTACTGCGTCTCGGCGGGCTTCTTGTCGTCGTACTTGAACTTGGCCCGCACCTCCTTCACGGTCAGTCGGAGCCCGCGCAGGCCGGGCAGCTGCCGGGCCAACTCGCCGCCGCCGGGCACCACTCGGACCTCCGGCGTCTCGGGCTGGAAGTGCGCCAGTTGGCGGTTGAGGATCTCCGCCTTGCCGGCGGCGGACTCCACGACCTCGGCGGTGCAGTGGAAGTGGACCGAGGCGTAGTAGCTGGTCGGTGTGCCGGGGGCGCCGCGCCAGTGGCCCGGGGCGAAGGCGTAGCCGTCGGTGACCGCGAGGGTGACCTGCGGGTCGGCCCGGACGGCGGCCAGCAGCGGGTTGGGCGCGGCGAGGTGGAGCAGGATCTCGCCGTGCTCGGCGTCCAGCAGGAAGTGCGTCGGGACGAGGACCGGGCCCTCGCCCGGGCCGCCGTTGGCGGCGAGCAGGCCGAAGTCGCGGCCCTCGGCCAGCCAGGCGCGCCACTCGTTCTCGTCGCCGCGGTCCCAGGACCTGATCAGCATCGGAGCGCTCCTCGTCAGCGGGGGTAGGTGCGCAGGTGGGCGGGGAGCGGGATGGTGCCGTCGTCGTGCGGAACGGGGGTGCCGTGCACGGTGGTGACCGGGATCAGGCCGGACCAGTGCGGCAGGTCGGCGTCCTCGGGGTCGTCGGCGGCGTCGTCCTCGCGGGTCTTGGCCGAGACCTCGTCCAGCTCCAGCCGCAGGACGGCGGTGGCGGCGAGCTCCTTGGCGTTGGCCGGGCGGACCTCGGCGGAGCGGCCGGGTATCGCGTGGTCGACCAGGGCGGCCAGCGCGACGTCCAGCTCCTCGGGGTCGGTGACCTGGTGGGCGGTGCCGTGGGCGACGACCGAGCGGAAGTTCACCGAGTGGTTGAACGCGGACTTGGTCAGCACCAGCGCGTCGACCTGGGTGACGGTGACGCAGACCGGCATGCCCTGCTCGCCGGAGGCGCCGCGCATCGGACGGCTGCCGGTGGAGCCGTGGACGTATAGCCGGCTGCCGACCCGGGCGTAGATCGTCGGCAGCACCACGGGGGCGCCGTCGGCGACGAAGCCGAGGTGGCAGATGTAGGCGCTGTCGAGGATGGCGTGGATCGCCTCCTGCTCCCAGGTGGCCCGGTCCTTGTACCGGGTGGGGGTGGTCCTGGGGGTACGGGAGTAGGTCGGCGAGCCTTCCGTGGTGTCTGACATGACATCCTCTATGTACTAGTGCATAATTTACTTTGTGCTAGGAGACTATCCGCTGAAAGGGCGACGCGCCAGCGAAATCGCGGCGCACATCGAACAGGGCGTGAGCAGCGGACTGCTCGCCCCGGGAACCGCGCTGCCCCCGCTGCGCGACCTCGCCGCCGAACTGGGCGTCAACCCCAATACCGTCGCCGCCGCCTACCGGCTGCTGCGCGACCGAGGCGTGATCGAGACGGCCGGTCGCAAGGGCAGCCGGATCCTCCCCAGGCCCGCGCTCACCCCGCGCGACCAGATCCGCATCCCCGTCCCCCCGCACGCCCGGGACCTGTCTGCCGGCAACCCCGACCCGGCGCTGCTGCCCGACCTCGGCCCCGCCCTCGCGGCCGCCGCCGAGGCCGCGCGCGCCGAACCGGTGCTGTACGGACACCCGGCCGTAGACCCGGAACTGCTCGCGCTCGCCCGCGCCTCCTTCGAGGCCGACGGCCTGCCCGGCGGCCCGATCGTCGTCGCCTCCGGCTCGCTCGACACCATCGAACGCATCCTCGACGCCCGGCTGCGCCCCGGCGACGCGGTCGCCGTCGAGGACCCGGGCTGGGGCAGCCTGTTCGACCTGCTGCCCGCGATGGGCCTCAAGCACCTGCCCGTCCGGCTGGACGACGAGGGCCCGCTGCCGGACGCGCTCGCGGCGGCGCTGGCCGAGGGCGCCCGGGCGGTGGTGGTCACCAGCCGGGCGCAGAACCCGACCGGCGCGGCGCTCACCGCGCGCCGGGCCGAGGCGCTGAAGGCCGTCCTGGCCGAGCACCCCGGGGTGCTGCTGATCGAGGACGACCACGGGCACGGCATGGTCGACCAGCCGTTCCACTCGCTGGCCGTGGCCGGGTCGCGGCACTGGGCGGTGGTGCGCTCGGCGGCCAAGGCGTACGGGCCGGACCTGCGGGTCTCGGTGGCGGTCGGCGACCCGGAGACGATCGGCCGGGTGTCCGGACGGCTGCGGCTGGGGGCCGGCTGGGTCAGCCACCTGCTGCAGCGCACCGTCGCCGAGCTGTGGCGCAGCGACGCCGCGCCGGTCGCGCGGGTGGCCGCGACCTACCGGGCCCGGCGGGACGCCCTGCTGGGCGAGCTGGCGGCACGCGGGATCGAGGCGCACGGGCAGAGCGGGCTGAACGTCTGGGTGCCGGTACCGGACGAGACCTCGGCGCTGGCGGCGCTGGTGCAGCGCGGCTGGGTCGCGGCGCCCGGCGCGCGGTACCGGATCCAGTCGCCGCCGGGGCTGCGGTTCACCACGGCCCGGCTGGAGTCGGCGCAGGCCAGGGAACTGGCGGAGGACCTGGCGGCGGTGCTGGGAGCGAGCGGGGACGGCTCCCGGCTGGTGTGAACGGCGAGGTGGGCGGCGGTGAACGGCGGGCTGCCGGTGGGGTGGGCGGGGCTGGTGTGACGGGTGCGCGCGGCGGGCGGCAGCCGGTCCCCTGTTGCCGGTCTGGTCTGAACCCGGCGGTAACAAAAGCGAAACCTGCTGCAGATACCTAGCGGTAACAGGCGAGGGCATGTCATCTTCATCGCGCCACCGGTCGGCGGCCCACCCTCACCTATGCGTCTTCCCGTTCCCCATCCACGGGAAGACCGAGCCGCAGGAGTTCCGCAGTGCCCGAAAACTGTTCGAGCATCAACCGCAGCGCACCTCGACTCGGCCGACGGCTGCTCACCGCAGCCTTCGCCCTCCCGCTCGCCCTCGCGGGCCTGGCCGTCGCCACACCGGCCTCCGCCGCACCGGCCGCCGTGCCCTCCGGGCCCACCGCCAGCGTCACGCTCGGCGACAGCTACATCTCCGGCGAGGCCGGCCGCTGGAAGGGCAACTCCGCCGGCACCAGCGGCAGCCGCAACGGCACCGACCGCGCCTGGACCGGCAGTTCGTACGACCCCTCGCGGGTCTACGGCGCCACGGCGGCGAGCGGCTGCGACCGCTCCGACGTCTCCGAGGTGATCAGCGCCTCCACCGGCGCCCAGAACGAGATCAACCTGGCCTGCTCCGGCGCCGTCACCGCGAACATCTTCCGCGCCTCCAACGGCGGCCAGTCGTACAAGGGCGAGGCCCCGCAGGCCGACCAACTCGCCGGCGTGGCGCGGCAGAACAACGTCAAGCTGCTCACCCTGTCGATCGGCGGCAACGACCTGGGCTTCGCGGACATCATCTCCAACTGCGTGCAGGACTACCTGATCTGGTACTCGTACTGCCACGACTCCGCGCAGTCCCAGATCGACGACAAGATGCCCACGGCGATGGCCGGGGTCGGCAAGGCGATCGACGAGATCCGCGCCGTGATGGCCGGCGCGGGCTACGCGCAGTCGGACTACCGCCTGGTGCTGCAGTCCTACCCGTCGCCGATTCCGCGCAGCGCCGAGATGCGGTACCCGGAAAGCGGTTGGACCCGGTCCGACACCGGCGGCTGCCCGTTCTGGGACGGAGACGCCGACTGGGCCCGCGACACGATGGTGCCGCAGATCTCCCAGGCGCTGGCGGGCGTCGCCGCATCCAAGGGCGCGCAGTTCCTCGACCTGTCGGACATGCTGCAGGGCCGCGAGGTCTGCTCGACGGCCACCAAGCAGCCGACCGCGAGCTCCGGCCCGTCCGCGACCACCGGCGAGTGGGCGCGCTTCCTGGACGGCGGGCTCAACTCCACGCAGGGCGCACTGCAGGAGTCGATGCACCCCAACTACTACGGCCAGCAGGCGGTCGGGCGCTGCCTGACGCTGCTGTGGGGCCGCCCGAGCGGTGACTACGCGTGCCGCAACACGGCCGGGCAGGACGCGAGCGGGATGTACCTCGCCGCGCGGTGACTGTGCGCTGGGCATACGGTGACCGCGCGCTGAGCGCGCTGTGACCGAGTGCTGACCACATGCTTCGGCGCCCCCGCGGCCTTGGCTGCGGGGGCGCCGAAGTGATGTGCTGCGACCAGGACTTGGTGAGCGCGGTCAGCCCTTGGCAAGCAGGGACTGGGCGTGCGCCCGCACCTGATCCTTCGTCAGATAGGCGTCGGTGTACTCGAAATCCTGAAGCCGGGCGGGCTGGCGGGCGAGGAAGCCGGTACGGACGAAGTCGTCCCCGGCGGTCGCGTTGAGCAGCCAGTTGGCGCCCACCCGGAACTTGGCCACATTGGTGCGCATCGCCATCAGGTGGTAGCCACGTGCGACCAGCTGGGCGGGCACCCCGCGCAGCTCCACACCGACCGGCTTGGAGACCGCGTCCTTGCCGCCGAGGTCGACCACCAGGCCCAAGTCCTTGTGGTAGTACGGCTCCAGGGGCTGGTTGCGGAGCGAGGCGATCACGTTGTTCGCCACCGCGCGGCCCTGCCTGGCGGAGTGCTGGGCGGTCGGCGGGCACACCGCGCCGTCGCCCTTCGCCAGGTCGGGCACGGCGGCGGCATCCCCGAGCGCGAACACGCCCTCGAACTGCGGCACCCGCATCTCCGCCGTCACGGCGAGCCGGCCGCGGACCGTCTCGGCGTCCAGGGTGCCGATCAGTGGGCTCGCCGCCACCCCGGCGGTCCAGATCAGCGTCCGGCAGGGGAGCACCCGGCCGTCGGTGAACTTGACCGACTCGGCGCCGACCTCGGCCACCGACACGCCCAGCGACACCTCGATGCCGCGCTCCCGCAGGATTTCCAGGGCCGCCTCGCCGAGCGGGTCACCGAGCTCCGGCATCAGCTTCGGGGCGATGTCGATCAGGTGCCACTTGATCTGCCGGGCGTCCAGCCGCGGGTAGCGGTGGGACGCGGCGGTGGTCAGACGCTGCAGACAGGCGGCCGTCTCGGTGCCCGCGTAGCCGCCGCCGACCACCACGAACTGGAGCCGGGACTCCCGCTCCCGCTGGTCCAGGGTGGCCGAGGCGAGGTCGAGTTGGGCGATCACGTGGTCGCGGACGTAGGCCGCCTCGGCCAGCGTCTTCATGCCGCGGGCGTAGTCGGTGAGGCCCGGGATGTCGAAGGTGCGGGTGACGCTGCCGGGGGCGAGCACCAGGAAGTCGTACTTCTGCGCGACCACCTCGTCGGTGATCTTGCGGACGACGCACACCTTGGAAGCCGGGTCCACGCCGATGGCGCCGCCCGGCACGATGTGGGTGCGGCGCAGCGAGCGGCGCAGGGAGACGGCCACGGACTGCGGGGTGAGGACGCCTGCGGCGACGTGGGGGAGGAGGGGGAGGTAGAGCTGGTAGCTGAACGGCGTGACCAGCGAGATCTCGGCCTCCGAGGGTGACAGCTTGCGTTCGAGGCGGCGGGCGCACTCCAGGCCGGCGAAGCCACCGCCCACGATCAGGATCCGAGGTCGTTCCATCGCTCATCCCTTTGCCGTGAAGGTCCCCATTACTGTCCGCCACACTCGCACGGAGCAGCGGGGGCTGCCACCGGGGTGGGGCGGATGAGGGAGGGGTGAAGGGTGGGCCGTGGTGGGGGCTTGGGACGGTGGTTGGTGCGCGGGGTGGGGCGGATGAGGGAGGGGAGGGGTTGTGGGCGTACGGCGGGGACGGATGCACCGATAGGCTGTGGGCGTGCTACCCGAGGTGACGGCGATCCGGTACGTGACGCCACTGAGAGAAGGCGGCTCGATGCCGGGCCTGGTCGAGGCCGATGATCGGCGGCTGTACGCGCTGAAATGGGTCGGTGCGGCGCAGGGGCGCAAGGCCCTGGTCGCGGAGGTACTGGCCGGGGAGCTGGGGCGGCGGCTCGGGCTGCCGGTGCCGGAGCTGGTGACCGTCGACCTGGACCCGGTCCTCGCGCGCAGTGAGCCGGACCATCAGATCCAGGACCAGATGCGGGCCAGTGGCGGGACCAACCTCGGGATGGCCTTCGTCAGCGGCGCGCTCAACTTCGACCCGCTCTGCTTCGAGGTGGATCCCGAACTCGCGGGCCGGGTGCTCTGGTTCGATGCGCTGATCGGCAATGTCGACCGGTCCTGGCGCAACCCGAACCTGCTGGTGGCGACCGGCGGGCTGCGGCTGATCGACCACGGCGCGAGCCTGATCTTCCACCACAACTGGCCCGGTGCCGCCGCCTGGGTGCGCCGCCCGTACGACGCCTCCGACCATGCGCTGCTGCGCGCCAGGCCCGACCTGGAGTCGGCGGACAAGGCGCTCGCCCCGCTCGCGGAGACGGCGATCGAGGCGGCCGTGGCGCAGATCCCCGAGGTCTGGCTGATGGACGAGTTCGGCTTCGACTCGCCCGACGAGGTGCGCGCCGCGTACCGTTCCCAGCTGACCGGGCGACTGGCCGGTCCGCGTGACTGGCTGCCGGAGGTGCCCGCATGAGCGAGTCGTCGACGCCCGCGCTGCCGGCCATCGTCGAGCTGCACGACTACGAGTACGCCGTGATCCGCGCGGTGCCGAGGGTCGAGCGCGGTGAGTGCGTCAACGTCGGGGTGCTGCTGTACTGCCGGCAGAGTTCGCACCTGGCGGCGCGGACCCACCTGGACCAGGCGCGGCTGCTGGCGCTGGACCCGGTGACGGACGTGCAGGGGGTGCGGCGGGCGCTGCACGGGATCGAGGCGGTCTGCCTGGGCGGGCCGCAGGCGGGCCCGGCGGCGGGGGACAGCCCCGGGCAGCGGTTCCGCTGGCTGACCGCGCCGCGCAGCGCGATCGTCCAGCCGGGGCCGGTGCACACCGGGCTGACCGCCGACCCGGCCGCCGAGCTGCGGCGGCTGTTCGACCAGTTGGTGCTGTGACCGCCGGGTGCATGTCTGTGAAGGTGTGAGGCGGCTCGCGACGGTTGCCCCGGTCAAAGCTTGAGTTGCTGAAGCACCTGGTCGTACCCTGACCCCATGGGTTCGACACCGACGACGACCGTACCGACCAACGCCGAGCTGATGGAGGCGTTGGCCGCCGTCGGCGCCGCGTATTTCCAGGACTTCGCGGCGGCCGCGGCCCGGCACGGGCTCTCCTCCTCGCAGGCCAAGGCGCTGGGCGCGGTCCAGGAGCCGGTGCCGATGCGCGCGCTGGCCGGACGGCTGGGCTGCGACGCGTCGAACGTCACCGGGATCGTGGACCGGCTGGAGTCGCTGGGCCTGGCCAACCGGGCGGCGGCGGCCGGTGACCGCCGGGTGAAGATCGTGGTGATCACGGCCGAGGGCCGGGAGATCCTGGGCCTCATCCGCAGCGAGATGGGCCGTACCCACCAGGCGTTCGAGGCGATGAACGACGAGCAGCGGATCGCCCTGCACTCGATCTGCACGCAGGTCCTGCCGGTGCTGGCCGGCCGGCCGGGCGGCGCGCAGTAGGCCCTGCGCCGCCCGTACCGCGGGCCCGCGTCGGGCCGAGCGGTCCGGCGGGTTCCGGCGGCCGCGGCCGCCGGGTGGAGCAGGGCGCCGACGTCCGGCGTGACCTCGGCTGTTACCCTTGCGAAGCGTGAGCGCGAAGCCCCAGATCCCCAATGTCCTGGCCTCCCGGTACGCCTCGGCGACCCTGGCCCAGCTGTGGTCCCCCGAGCACAAGGTGGTCCTCGAGCGCCACCTGTGGCTCGCCGTCCTGAAGGCCCAGCAGGACCTCGGCGTCGAGGTGCCGGCGAACGCCGTCGCCGACTACGAGCGGGTGATCGACCAGGTCGACCTCGGCTCGATCGCCGCCCGTGAGCGGGTCACCCGCCACGACGTGAAGGCCCGGATCGAGGAGTTCAGCGAACTCGCCGGCCACGAGCAGATCCACAAGGGCATGACGTCCCGGGACCTGACCGAGAACGTCGAGCAGCTGCAGATCCGCCGGTCGCTGGAGCACGTACGCGACCGCGCGGTCGCCGTGCTGGTCCGCCTGGCCACGCTGTCCGCCCAGCACTCCGAGCTGGTCATGGCCGGCCGCTCGCACAACGTGGCCGCGCAGGCCACCACCCTGGGCAAGCGCTTCGCGTCGATCACCGACGAGCTGCTGGTCGCCTTCCGCCGGCTGGAGGAGCTGATCGCCCGCTACCCGCTGCGCGGGATCAAGGGCCCGGTCGGCACCTCCCAGGACATGCTGGACCTGATGGGCGGGGACACCGAGAAGCTGGCCGAGCTGGAGCGCCGGGTCGCCGCGCACCTCGGCTTCGACAACGTGCTGACCAGCGTCGGCCAGGTCTACCCGCGCTCGCTGGACTTCGAGGTGCTTACCGCGCTCGTCCAGCTGGCCGCCGCGCCGTCCAGCCTGGCCAAGACCATCCGCCTGATGGCCGGCCACGAGCTCGTCACCGAGGGCTTCAAGGAGGGCCAGGTCGGCTCCTCCGCGATGCCGCACAAGATGAACACCCGCTCCTGCGAGCGCGTCAACGGCCTGGCCGTCATCCTGCGCGGCTACGCCTCGATGACCGGCGAGCTGGCCGGCGACCAGTGGAACGAGGGCGACGTCTCCTGCTCGGTGGTGCGCCGGGTCGCGCTGCCGGACGCCTTCTTCGCCTTCGACGGCCTGCTGGAGACCTTCCTGACCGTCCTCGACGAGTTCGGCGCCTTCCCCGCCGTGGTCGAGGCCGAGCTGGACCGCTACCTGCCGTTCCTCGCCACCACCAAGGTGCTGATGGGCGCGGTGCGCGCGGGCGTCGGCCGGGAGACCGGGCACGAGGTCATCAAGGAGCACGCCGTCGCCTCCGCGCTGGCGATGCGCGCGGGCGCTCGGGAGAACGAGCTGCTCGACCGCCTGGCCGCCGACGAGCGGATCCCGCTGGACCGGGCCGCGCTGGACGCGCTGCTGGCCGACAAGCTCTCCTTCACCGGTGCGGCTGGTGCCCAGGTCGCCGAGGTGGTCCGCCAGGTGGAGGCCGTCGCGGCCGCCTACCCGGAGGCCGCCAAGTACGTGCCCGCCGACATCCTCTGACCACTCGTCAGCTGTCGGGCGAGGGCCCCGCCACCGGACGGCGGTTTCTAGGGGTCGTTGCAACACGTGGTCGGTTGTTTGGGCCGCGATGAGTTTATGCAGGCGCTCGGCTGGGGTTTCCCAGCCGAGCGTTT